>JBBTCG010000094.1:0-26528 GCA_038043305.1 Deltaproteobacteria bacterium
ACCGGGCGGGCTTTTCTTTTTCGGCACGATAAACAAGACGCTCAAGGCAAGGCTCCTTGCCGTGTTCGTGGCCGAGGACGTGCTGAACATGGTTCCAAAAGGCACGCACGACTACAAACGATTCGTAAGGCCGTCGCTCCTTAAAAAGATAATCGCCGACAACGACGCAGAGATGATGGAACTCAAGGGCATGAGCTACGACGTGCTCAGGTTTGAATTCAAACTCTCAAACGACACGTCCGTGAATTATCTGGGGTACGCGAGGAAGAGGACTGAAAAACCGTGAACCGTGACCGTGAAGGGATTCAACCCCCAACCCCCTAAATCCCCCTTGTCAGGGGGACTTCTACGGTTCACGGTCTTTTACGCCTGAGCGGTGCGTTGCACCTGATACTGCTGGGCTATTGACAGGAGGTTATTGACGAACCAGTATAGCACGAGTCCGGACGGAAAGCTAAGAAACATGAAGGTGAATATCACGGGCATGATGAGCATTATCTTTGCCTGCATCGGGTCTGCGGTGGTCGGCGTCATCTTCTGCTGGACGAACATGGTTACGCCCATGAGGAGCGGCGCTATGTAGTAAGGGTCCTTATCCGAAAGATCTTTTATCCAGAGAAAGAACGGGGCATGCCTCAGCTCGATGGCAACGTAGAGCACCTCGTAGAGCGCAAGGAAGACCGGTATCTGGAGCACCATCGGGAGACAGCCGCCGACAGGGTTTATCTTGTATCTTTTATAAAGCTCCATCATCTCCTTGTTGAGTTTTTCCTTGTCGTCCTTGTACTTTTCTTTTATGGCAAGGAGTTGGGGCTGAATCTTCTGCATGCCCTTCATGGACTTGAGGCTGTGCGCGGTAAGCGGATAGAATAATATCTTGATGAGAACCGTAAGGATTACTATTGCCAGTCCGTAATTGCCGACATAGTCCTTGAAAAAGTTCAATACTATTAGGGACGGCCTTGCCATGAAGGCGAACATCCCGAACTCTATAGCCTCGTCAAAGCCGTTCTTGAGTTGGACAAGAAGGTTATACTCTTTTGGACCAAGGAACACGCTGTAATTTGTTTCGGCTCTTGCACCCGGCGCAATGGAGAGCGGCATGTCAAGCGTTACCTTTGACGCGGTCTTGGTCGGAGCCTCGGCGGTCCATTTGACGGTTTTTTCACCTCGTGGCATAAAGACGGACATAAAATACTTTGTCTCTACGCCGAGCCAGAGGGCGTTGCCTGAGCCGGTCAGCTTTTCAGCCTCAGCGTCCTGCCTGAGGAGTTTATCTTTGGTCTTGATTACAGGCCCGGTGTGATAGCTCGTCGCGTCCTTCCCTGCGATTCCCGCTAAAAGCGCGGTATTCATGCTGCCGTCAAAGCCGGTCTTTGTCCCGTTTACTATGCCGGTCTTTACGTCAACGATATAGCTTGAGGCGTCGAAGGCAAACCTCTTTTCTATCGTAAGACCAGCTTCACTGCGGCCTGTGAACACGACCGAGCCCGTCTCACCCTCTGAAATCCTGACCGTGTCTTTTGCGGAAGCGAATAATATTTCCTCGTTTTGGGCGCCGTAGGCAAGTCTTGTGGCCAGAGACCCTCTCAAGGCAATGGTCTCGGCAAGGTTTACCTTTAGCGCCTCCGGCGTGTTGGTTACGTCGTATTGTTTAAGCTCCCACCTTTTTATTGCGCCGCCCTTGTTGGTGATAACGGCCTTGAAAAGCGGTGTTTCGACGGTCGTAAATTCTTCTTTAACGGCCTTGGCCTGTTTTACATGCGCACCTTTGGCCGCTGAGGTTTTTTCATCCGTCTTAATCGCGCCTGCGGATGGCGCATCAGTGGTCTCTACAACGACCACTGACTTTGACTTTGGCGGATTTATCCAGTTGACTACATACGGGTAAGCAAAAATCAGACCCATTGATAATACGATGGCGATAAGTATTCTTTTTTCAGTATCCATTTTGCTTTGTCTCTATCGCTGTTTTATTGTGTCCTGTCCCGTGGGTACAGGGTCATATCCGCCCGGGTGAAACGGATGACACCTCAAAAGCCGTGATGCGGCCAGCATAACGCCCCTAAACACGCCGTGTTCTTCAATGGCGCCTCTTGCGTAGTCCGAGCATGTAGGGTAAAACCTGCAAGACGGCGGCAGAAAGGGGGAGATCAGTTTCTTATACGCGAATATGAACCAAATAAGGACTGTGCCCAAAAGCCGTGATGCGTGTGCGTGATGAGTGATGAGTGAAAAAATCTTTCTTATATACGGTGTCAATACTTTACGCATCGCGGCCCTTGCATGGCTTAAATACCGTGGCCAGTGACCATGAAAGGATTCTTTTTTCACACGGTCGCGGTTCACGGCCTTCTCACGGTCTTTAACGCGGCTTCAAGCTCCTGCTCAACGGTTTTATACACGCTCAACGCCGCTCCCGCGCCGCTCCTAACGGTAACGAGCAGATCCATTGACTGCGGAAAAGTGTCCTTGTTGAGCCTGAAAAATTCCCTTACAAGACGCTTTATCCTGTTGCGCTCAACGGAGTTTCCTACGGCTGAACTTACCGCAAGACCGAGCCTTGTTTTTCCGGTGTCGTTTGCGAGGATATAAACGGCGAGGTGTCTTGAGCCCGCCTTTTTGCCGCTCTTCCTTACCAAGGCGAACTGGACGCTTTTTTTAAGCCTTTCGTCTTGAGCAAACCCGTGCGGTTTCAATTCCAAAGGCGGCCTACTTATTGGTGCTGACCGTAACGCTAAGGCGCTTCCTGCCCTTTGCCCTTCTCCTGTTGATTACGTCCCTGCCGCTTTTGGTGGCCATCCTCTCAAGAAAACCGTGCGTACGGAGCCTTCTTTTGTTGCTTGGCTGATATGTCCTTTTCATAACCCCATCCCCTGCGTAGTTTGGCAATATTGCCTGATATTAACCTACGGAATTGATTATCTTTCCATAAAAAAAACCGTTGGTCAAGCGTTTTTTGAAACGGGTATCTGTGGACGGTTATCGGTTATAAGTTTAAGGATAATTATTCTTTCACCTTCACCGAGAACGGATAACCGTCTTTGCGGCATACAAAAGACAGGGGTATTTACAGAAGCTCCGGTAAGGGAGGCGCGTTATATCCTCATCGGCATGACAACGTAGACATAGCCCTCGGCTACGGCCGGCGTTATTATGCCAGGGGAGAGTTGATCCTTGAGTTTTATGCGCGCGTTTTCTTCCGTGATAGCCTCAAGCGCGTCAATGAAATACCTTGCGTTAAAGGCTATCTCGATATCATCGCCGTTGTAATCTATGTCTACTTCGTCCGTGGCGTCTCCGAGTTCAGGGCTTGAGGACGAAACCGTCAGCGTCTTTTTCTTGAACGCGAACTTTACTCCCCGTATCTTGTCCGATGATATGATTGATACCCTTTTAAGAGACGAAAGGAGGTTGTCCCTGTTGACGATGATCTCCTTATCGTTGTCCTTTGGTATGACTTTTTTATAATCCGGAAATTCGCCTTCCAATAGGCGTGTATTTATACAGGTATCACCTTTTTTAACAGTCGCGTTCTTCTGAGTCACATAAATCTTGAACTCGCCCTCGTCGTCAAGAAGCCTTCTTATTTCATTGACCCCTTTTTTCGGCAGTAAAACGCCTTTTTTCTCGCTCCACGGAAAAGCGGATCCGTCCTTTTTTTCAACGAGTGCAAGCCTGTGTCCGTCGGTTGCGACCATCCTGAGCATGTCCTTGTCGTCTTTTTCCAGCAAAAATCCGTTTATATTATAGCGCGTTTCATCCGTAGACACGGCAAAGGCGGTCTTGTCTATCATCTCTTTGAGAATATTATTATCGAATCCTGCAAGTTTCGTTTCGTCTATCGCCGGAAACTGCGGAAAATCCTTTGCAGGTAGTCCCATGAGATTGACCCTTGATTTGCCGGACTTGATGAGCGCCTTGTCATTGTGTGACGCGATGCTAACGATCTCTGTTGGGAGTTCTTTTACTATATCGAACAGTTTTTTCGCGTTTAAGGTAATGGCGCCTTCTTCAGAGATGTCGGCCTCGATGGAGTCTTTAATGAATACCTCCAGATCGGTAGCAATTATCGTTAACCTTGTTTTCCCGCAATCAAGCAGCACGTTGCCAAGTACGGGCATTGTATTTCTTTTTTCAACTATGCCCTGCATCCTTTGCAGCAACTTCACGAAATCGTTTTTCTTGAGTTGGAGTTTCATTACATTGGTCTCCTTATACTTATATTTCTTTTATATTTTAAAAATATAGTACATAGTAGTAGGCGCGGCAGTTAAGTGGATAAACGCATAACACGTTGAAAAGTCAAAACAATCGTCCAGCTAAACACGGTTGATAAACAACCCGACTTATCAACAGAAATTGGTAGTGTCTGACTTATCCACGCAAGAGTGCAAATTGCAAACATGATACAAACAGGTTATAAGGCCGTGACAAGACCGTGAACCGTGACCGTAAAGAATTTTTTTAGTTGAGCCTTTCTTTGTTGTGTCATTGATGTCATATATACGGTCACGGACAACGGTATTCAACCTATGCCCAAGTTTGTCTTTATCGTACGCACCGCGTGTTTGAGTTCCGCGTTTTCGTTAATGTCCCTTTCTATCTTTTTAACCGCGTGTATCGCCGTGGAATGGTCTTTACCGCCGAATGATGAGCCTATTTCAGGGAATGAAAACCTGCCGTGCTCCCTTGCCACGTACATGGCAACCTGCCTTGGGTGTGATATGTTTTTATGCCGCCTCTTTGATTTAAGGTCAGATGGTTTTACGTTGTAGTAAGAACAAACCGCCTTTTGTATCTCTTCTATCGTAATAAACCTGTCCTCTTTTTTCTTAAGGAGGTTCTTCAGGGCGTCTTTGCTCATGGCCAAAGATAAGTCCTGGCTCGTCAGGCTTGAGTAAGCGATAACCCTATTTAAAAACCCCTCAAGCTCGCGTATGTTGGATCCGCTTACCGACACAAGCCATTCGGCAACGTCGTCCGGTAGTTTTATCCCCTCGGCCTTTGCCTTTTTTCTTAAAATAGCCGTCTTTGTTTCAGTGTCCGGCGGCTGTATGTCGGCCACAAGACCCCACTCGAACCTGCTCCTTAGCCTCTCTTCTATGCCGACCAGATCTTTAGGGAACTTATCGCTCGTAACGACTATCTGTTTATGGGACTCGTAAAGGGCGTTGAAGGTATGGAAAAACTCCTCCTGTGTCCCTTCTTTTTTCGACCAGAACTGTATGTCGTCTATAAGCAAGAGGTCTACGTTTCTGAACTTGCCGCGAAACTCGTTCATCTTCTCGCGGCTTATGTAGTTTATGAACTCGTTTAAGAAACGTTCGGAGGTATAGTAGCAGACCTTTGCCCCTGGGTTTTCCTGAAGCACCCTGTGGCCTATGGCCTGCAACAGATGCGTCTTGCCAAGACCGACGCCGCCGTATATGAAAAGCGGGTTGTATTTGCTTGCAAGGTGGTTTGTAACGGCCCATGACGCGGCATGGGCAAACTCGTTGGCCTTGCCGACCACGAAGTTTTCAAAGGTGTATCTCGGGTTCAAAAGCGGCATCGCCGCCTTTTGAGTCCTTGGCGCGCCAGACTCTTTTTCCCTTACTTGGGGTTTCTTTGACTGGCCGGGTTTGTCTATGCCGCCGGGGCCGACCTTCCACGACAGATCAAACTCCTTTTTGGCCGTCTTTCTCAATGTCTCATGGATCAGGCCGAGATAATGCTCCTTGACCCACTCTAAAAAAAAGTGGTTCGGCACCTCAAGCTCAAGCCACTCGTCATCGCCCCCGATGACCCTGATTGGTTTGAACCACGTGGCAAAGTGCGTCTCGCTTACATGTCCGGCGATCCCGTCAAGACAATCTTTCCAGATAACTCCCGAATCCATGTTCTTATTACCCGATGCGGCGTTAGAAGAGGCGCAGAGCCAAATCAAAAAAGTTATTCACACGGTTGTTAACAGGTGTTGATAAACCAGGTGATTTTACAGATGGCACTGTATCAGAACGCCATCCGTCTTTCAATGGTTTTTATTGCTCTACCGGAACGGTTAATACGTTCGGAAGCAATGCGACGGAATCGGAAGCGTCGAACGCAAAAAACAGCGGCGGACAGCGGACAAAACTCAATTACGCCTTGCGGAGCGTAATAACAAACAACAGGTTTTACAAACATTCAGGCATTCCAAAAACGCTTGTAAAACAACAAGTTATGGATACAGCCCTATTACATTCGTGTGCATATTTCGCGTATCCGGCTGTCAGTCGGATACGCGGGATTACCGGGTATCATGGGTAAAGTCCCCGCACCTGAATGGCCTCGGCGACCCTTTGCACGCCGAGAACCGTTGCCGCTGTACGCATGTCAACCTTTTTATCCACTGAGATATGAAGCACCTCGCGGTATGCCTTTGTCATGATGGATTTTAGCCTGTTTTTTATCTCCGTCTCGTCCCAAAAATACCTTTGCAAATCCTGTACCCATTCAAAATATGATACTACGACGCCCCCTGCGTTAGCCAGCACCCCGGGCAGGAGAAACACGCCGTTGTCAATAAGCACCTTGTCCGCCTCGTTCGTTACCGGGTTATTTGCGCCCTCGGCAAGGATCCTTGTCTTTATGCGCTTTACGTTATGTATGTTTATCTGGCCTTCAAGCGCGGCCGGGACAAGCACGTCAACTGGTATTGCGAGCAGCTCGTCAAGAGTCAAATCCCCGGCCTCCTTGAAACCGGAAAGCGCGCCCGTCTCTTGCTTGTGTTTATGCAACGCCCCGATGTCAAGCCCCTTTGCGTTGTATACCGCGCCTTTTGAATCAACAACGCCTACGACCTTTGCGCCGAGGCCGTGGAGAAGGCGCGCCGTGTGATAGCCGACCTTGCCGAAGCCGATAACGGTTACGGTAAGGCCGCCAACCGACATGTTCAGCGTGGCAAGCGCCTCAAGTATGGTTATGACAAGGCCGTCCGAGGTTGCCGTGCCCCTGCCGAGAGAGCCGCCGATGCAGACCGGTTTGCCCGTAACCACGCCGGGAACCGAGTAGCCCTTCATCATGGAATAGGTGTCCATCATCCATGCCATGGTCTGTTCGTCCGTATAAACGTCCGGGGCCGGTATGTCGGACTCAGGGCCGATTAAAAACGCGATCTCGTAGGTGTATCTTCTCGTAAGCCGTTTTTTCTCATCCCTGCTCATTACCGTGGGATCGCATGCGACCCCGCCCTTTGCCCCGCCAAAAGGCAGGTCAACCACCGCGCACTTCCACGTCATCAGAGCGGCAAGGGCAGTTATCTCATCAAGCGTTACCTTGGGATGATACCGTATACCGCCCTTTGCCGGCCCCCGTGCCGTGTCGTATTGAACCCGATAACCGGTAAAGAACTTTACCTTGCCGTTGTCCATCAAAACAGGCACGGACACGATCAAAGACCGCCTCGGCGTTCTCAACCGTTCATATATCGCCGGAGGCAGTTCAAGGTATCTGTTCGCGTTTTCAAGGGTAGCAAGTACTTCCTGAAAAAAACCTGCTTCAGTGGACATGTTAAGCCTCCTTTAAAAAAATCCTTTTACTGTCACGGTCACGGTCTTTCACCGCAGCGCGCCAACCAGTGATCCGATAAAAAAACCTATTGCAAGCATGGCAAGGCTCCAGAGGAGAAGCTTGAGTATTTGTTTGTTTTCTTGTTTGGGGAGCATGGTCTCGACTCTTTCCACCGGCGGTTTTGGCGCCATGTCCCTGGGCCTTGTTCGCTTTATCGGCCGGGGCTGAGGCTCTTTATGCTCCTCCGGCAACGGTTTTTTTATCTCTTCCTTGGGATACAGATCAATGACGGTCGTGTAATCGGCGCGCGCGGCAACGTCGCAAAGAAGGCCGGCCATAACCGCGTTTACCATTGCCGGCAGACCAACGCTTTCCCTGAACACATGTTCGAGCGCCCTGTCCGTAAGCGTAAAGCCCGGACTGCTACTGTAACATGCCTCAAGCCTTTTCATTATATAAACTTCAGTCTCCTCGAATGTCATGGGGTCAATGGCAATGCGCGTTGCAATGGAGGCCCTCACCTCCCTGAACCAGTCCTTGTTCAACGTCTCCTCAAAGGACGCCTCGGCAAGAAGAAGGATGTGAAGTCCCTGAAGGCGCATTATCTCCTGTAATAGACCAACGGCCTCGGCGGTGAGCACGTGCGCCTTGTCTATTATGATAAGCGTGCCCGCGTTATTCATGCGATTTCTTGATACGATCATGCCGATATGAAGAAGTTGATCCTTGACAGAGGTGGATAGGACCGGCTCTCCGGCCTCCTTGTTCAGGGTTTTCAGGAAGCCAAGGTCCGTCTGCGCCGGGTCCAACACGAAAACGCTCAAAATCTTTTCGTCTCCGAGGCGGCTCAAGAGTTCAAGCGCAAGGGTCGTCTTTCCGATTCCGTCGGCCCCGGTAACGAGACAATGTCCCACGCCTCCTTTTACGGTTTTTATCAGAGTTTCAACTATTCTTGTCTGACTTGATAAAGACGAAAAAAATCTTTTATCAGGAACTTTTGAAAACGGGTCGGCCTTAAAGCCAAAGACGTTCATGTACGTCACGCCGCCGCCCGGAAAACTTTTTTTAATCTCAAGCCGCTTTATCTCGGAGAGGATGCCGCTTTGCCAGCGGTTTTTATTCAGCGCCTCGGAAAGTTCTTGAAGGGCCGTTTCGTCGTCCCCTGTTGAAAGGCTTATGAGGCCCAAAAACCGCCATGCAACGGCAAGCTCCTTGTTGAGCTTCAGGCCGACGCGTATGACCTCCCGGCACTCCTCGGCTTTATCCGGGTTTCCATTGAACATGGCCCAGCCCAGGTACGCCTGATACTCGGCCTCGTTCGGATTGAGTCCTGTAATGGTCTTTAGCGAGGATACCGCATCCGGCCAAGCGCCCCTGTTCAGCGCGGATTTGGCCTTCATGAACAAAAGCTCCGCGTTAAACCGCTCATCCGCGCTTGTTTGATAGTGACTTCGCGAGACAACGTGATGTTCAGCCGGATGTTCTTCGTTATGTTCCTTTGCCCTTGCCGGAGCGTCGGCAACCACGGTATCGGTGATTATGAAGCTCAACGCAAGGGCAAGGGACCGTTGATGCAGGAGGTCGGACTCATCTATTGCCTCTTTAAGGGTTTTCTTGCCCTTGTGGTCGAACGAAGCGAGAAACCGGCTCTCCTGCAGATTGAGGCCGAACTGAGCCGCGCTGTAACGCGCCTTTCCCCCTGAGACGGCATCAGCGGCGGCAACGGGCGTATCCATATACTCTTTCAGTTCTTCGGTGATCCGGCCCAAGGGATAAAATCCGTGGCTTATCCCCTCAACTATCAACTCGGCCGGCTCAAACCCCGGCCCATCGAGTCCGGCGGGCAAAGAGTGCGCGCGCCTGTAGCGGTATTCGCCGTCCTCCCAGCCGAAGACCTTCCATATCCGCCTCTTCGTCTGAAGGGATAAAAACTCATCCAGACCGGCCTCGGTCAGAAGCCCCATCGAGATTAGCACCTCGCCGTGGCGTCTTTTTTCCTTTATGACCTTTTCAAGCGATCTTTCGTAGAGCTCCTGCGTTAAAACCCCCTCCTGCATCAGGAGCCTGCCCAGCACCTCGTTAAGCACGTTGGACGAGGAGCCGACCGGGCGGCCGTCCTTGAAATAAAAGTGCTTCTTTACCGCCTCGCGCGACACGTCAAGCACGCTGAAGGGATAGCCCTTGCGATGTATGACGTATAACAGCCTCGGCAGGCCAATGAGTTTTAGACTTCCCGGTTTTTTTTCCAAGGTGTGCTTGCCGCACGGGCAATATAAGTTTTTAGCAGCTCGTCAGTTTATTTACTATTAAAGTTCTTTGGTCTTACCGGTCTTTCAAGAAAGGGTGCGCTTGCCGCACGGGCAATATTTATTTTTGTCTGCTCGTCAGTTAATGCCCTATTAAAGTTCTTATGTCTATCCTTTCTTTCAAGAAAGGTAAGCAAGGTAGAGCTTTCTTACCCTTACCGCGTATCCAAGATACCTTTCGATGAGCGCGTTGCCCGGGTTTATACCGGTAAAGCCAAGTCGTTTTGCAAGGGCCGAGACCTCTTCGGAATCTCTGATGAGTCGGCCTTCCGGCCTATCGAACTCGATGCGCTGGCTTTTTTCAAGCAGGCGAAAGAACTCATAAGCCTCTTTGAGGAAGACCGCGTCAGCCGCGTTTATAATCCCTTGCTTCGCAAGCCTCTTGAGCGCCTTCATCGTATAAGGTGTCCTGAGGCCGGGATTGGCCCCGTGCTTCAACTGCATGGCCTGAACGAGAAACTCTATATCGTTGACCCCGCCCTTGCCCGTCTTGATATTATATACTGACGTCCCCTCTTTGGCAATTTCCGTCTCCATCCTTTGGCGTATGTGAAGCATCTGGGCCGCGTCATCGTTGGTAAACGGCCTTGCATACAGGACGAGGAAGAGTTCCTTGAGCGTTGCCTCGCCAGCGGCCTTGTCTCCGGCAACGCTTCTCGCCTTGAGGTATGCCTGACGCTCCCATACCGCCGTCTTTTCCCTGTGATAGGCAATAAGCGCGCTTGATGACGCCACGAGCGGCCCCGCGGAGCCGGATGGGCGAAGCCGCGCGTCCACGTTGAATACAAAGCCTTCTTTGGTCTTGAGGGTAAGGATGCTGATAATCCTCTGACTAAGTTTTACGAAGAATTCGTGAGCGGAAATAGGCGCGTCCCCGTTTGTCCGCTCCTCGCCGTCGCCCGTGTACACGAAGACTATGTCAAGGTCCGAGCCGTAGATAAGCTCTTTTCCGCCGAGTTTCCCAAGGCCGATTATTGCAAAACGCGCCTTTTCAGGGGTTCCGTGCCGCTCATTTAGCGCTGATAGGGCCATTGTGTAAGCGGCCTCAAGGCACTCCTGGGCCAGCATGGTTATCTGCATCGAAACCTGTCTTGGCGTAAGATTGCCTCTGAGGTCGTTCACGCCTATCCTGAAAAACTCCTGATTTTTAAGCCTTCTTAGTTCATCAAGTCTGCTTTCGTAATCCGCGCGCGTCGTGGCAACGTTCGTCAGCTCGTTAAGCCCTGTTCTTGTCCTGTACGGCATGGAGAGTTCTTTTGAAAGCAGCGAGTCAATGCCGTCAGGCCTGTCTATTAATACCCTTGACAGAAACGCGCTCATGCCGAATATCCTCATAAGTTCGTCAACGATCCCCGTGCTCGAGGCAAGGAGCGAGTACAGCACCGGACGCGGGCCCATGGCCGCTAAAAAAGATTCAAGGCGGATAAGCGCCCCGTCAGGGTCCGGGGCGCTAACGGCGCGGGCAAGAAATACAGGGGCAAGTTTTTGCAGATACAGCATGGAACGGCTGGACAGGCGGGTAAGTCCCGGCCCCTCCTTGAGGCGTTTGACGTTGGCAAGCGCGGCCTTGGCATCCTTAAAGCCCGCCCCGGAGAGCGTCTGTATTGCATCGTGGTCCGGCATGTCGGGCGAAAAGAGAGCCAGCAGATCATCAGATATGCCTCTCTGGTCCGGCGGCTTGTAGAACAAAGACCTGTATATGGCGTGCACGCCGGCGGTAGTAGTCCTGTATCTATCCCAAAAATATTGACCGGCCTTTTTATCGGCCGTATCCTTAAAGCCCATCATCCTTGCAAGCCGGTAGAGCTCGTGCTCTTCCGCCGGAATCGAGTGCGTCTGGTTGCCCTCGATTATCTGTATCCTGTGCTCAAGCGTTCTGAGAAAGACGTAAGCCTCCTTGAGGACGTATGCGTCGTCCTTTTCAATAAACCCTTTTTCCGTCAAAGCGTTGATGGCCAAGAGCGTACTTTTTTCCCTGAGAGACGCATCCTTTCCCGCGTGTATGAGCTGCAAAGCTTGACAGAAGAACTCTATTTCCCTTATGCCGCCGACCCCGAGTTTTACGTCCACCTCGTCCGGCCTTTTTCTGAGGAGGCTCAAGTCAATCTTCTCCTTCATGGCCTTTATCTCCTCAATGGCCGTGAAGTCAAGATAGCGTCTGTACACGAACGGGCGTATCATCTCAAGAAATGCCGCTCCGACCTCTTTGTTGCCGGCCGCGCATCCGGCCTTGAGCATTGCGGCCCGCTCCCATGATTGCCCCCATGACTCGTAATATATCTCCGCGCTTCTCAGTGAATGGCTTGCGTCTCCGCTCCGGCCCTCTGGCCGCAGGTCAAGGTCAACCCTGAACACGAAGCCGTCTTCCGTTACGCCGGATATGAGCTTGGTAACGAGGTTTGCGAGCTTGACGAAAAACGTATGCAGGCTTGACCGGCTCTCCGGCCTGTTTTCTACGCCGCTGGTCTCACCCTTGTCGGAAGAGTAGATGTAGATGATGTCAATGTCGGAAGAGAAGTTAAGCTCTCCTGCGCCCAGTTTTCCGAGGCCAATGACGGCAAAGGCGGCCTTTGTCATGGAGCCGTCCTCCTTCGCGCAGATCGGCGTCCCATGTATCTTTTCAAGCTCCTTAAACCCGTATTCAACTGCGGCCTCAAGCGAGGCCGCGGCGATTGCGGAAAGCTCCGCTACAACCTCTTCAAGACAGGATAAACCGAGAAGGTCCGCTGAGCCGATGCGTAAAAATTCCCGTTGTTTGTACCTTCTGAGCGTCTTCATTATGTCTGTCTGGCTCAATGCGTCCGCGCAAAGCAAGGAGAGCGCGGTAAGGTGCGCCTTCAAACCTTTTTTTTCGGTCAGGCCGTTTTCAAGGAACAAGGGTTTTATGAGGTCATGGTTATTAAACAGCATGTTCGCAAGAAAGTGCGAGGCGCCAAGGACGTGTATCAGGCCTTTGAGCGCGTGAGCGTTGTTAAGGGCCTCGGCAACGCCTCCTTCCTTGAGTTCGGCAACGAGCCGTTCAACGTTGTTTAAGGCCGCGTCAGGCGAGGGCGCCTCGATTGACCACGCAAGGACCGCGTCAACGGACGATTTTAACGGCGTTTCATTAAGCAGGGTTAGATTACGAAACGCCCCCGCGCCGTCAGCAAACCCAAGGGAGGAAAGTTTAAGGGCCGCCTCGTCCTTTGGTTTTTTCAGCAACTCTTCGATTACCGGCAGGGACATTCGTTCAATTTATATTATCCGCTCCTAAAAGGCAACCTCCCCCTGCCCCTCCTTGGTTTGGTAAGGAGGGGATTTCTTGAAATAAACTCTGCCCCTTTCCAAGGGGAGGTAGGGGTGGGGTAGTTTTGTATCGTTCCCGTCCAGTCTTGACAAACGACTCATCTCGGACATAAATTATGAACAGGAGAGCCATTATGCGTTTGGACAAATTCACTATAAAGTCGCAGGAGGCGCTCGGAGAGGCCGAGCATCTCACAACAGGGGCAAATCAGCAGGAAATCCTGCCTGAGCACCTTCTGTTTGCGCTTATCTATCAATCCGAAGGCATTATTACCCCGCTCCTGCAAAGGATAGGCGCTAACATCGGCGTTATCAAGAGCCAGTTGAAGGAGGCGCTTGAAAAACCGCCCAAGGTCTACGGTTCCGGCGATGAGGCGTACATGTCCGGGCGCTTAAAGGCCGTGCTCGACTCGGCAGTGAAAGAGGCGGCCGGGATGAAGGATGAGTTTGTCTCTACCGAACACCTGCTCATTGCCATTGCGTCCGGCACTGGTCAGGCCGCCTCCATACTCAAGGCAAACGGCGTTTCAAATGACGCGCTTTTAAGGGCGCTTGCCTCGGTGAGAGGTTCTTCAAGGGTGGTTGACCTCTCGCCCGAGGACAAGTACGAGGCGCTGACAAAGTACACGAGGGATCTGGTCGCGCTTGGCCGCGCCGGAAAGCTTGATCCGGTCATAGGCAGGGACAATGAGATACGCCGCGTCATGCAGGTGCTGTCGAGACGAACCAAGAATAATCCCGTCCTTATCGGCGAGGCGGGCGTGGGAAAGACCGCCATAGCCGAAGGGCTTGCCCAGAGGATAGTAAGCGGAGACGTGCCTGATACGCTTAAAGAAAGGCGGCTCCTTGCCCTTGACATCGGGGCGCTTATCGCGGGAACGAAGTACAGGGGCGAGTTCGAGGACAGGATAAAGGCGCTGATGCGCGAGGTAACCGAGGCCGGAGGCGAGGTCATTTTATTCATTGACGAGCTGCATACCCTCGTTGGAGCCGGGGCCGCTCAGGGCGCGATGGACGCATCGAACATGTTAAAGCCCGCGCTTGCAAGGGGGGAGTTGAGGTGCGTTGGCGCGACCACGCTCGATGAGTACAGAAAGCATATTGAAAAGGACGCGGCGCTTGAGCGCCGCTTTCAGCCGATCATGGTCGGTGAGCCGTCCGTTGAAGACACCATAGCCATATTGAGGGGGCTGAAGGAGCGCTATGAGGTGCACCACGGGGTGCGTATATCGGACCCCGCCATAGTTGCGGCGGCAACCCTTTCCAACAGGTATATTGCCGATAGGTTTTTGCCTGACAAGGCCATTGACCTGATTGACGAGGCCGCCTCTTGCCTGAGGATTGAGATAGAAAGCATGCCCGTTGAGATTGATGAGAAGGAGCGGCGCATAATCCAGCTTGAGATTGAAAAACAGGCGCTTTCACCTGACAGGGAGACCGACGCATCGTCCATGGAGAGGCTTGCCCGGATTGAAAAGGAGGTGTCTCTCCTGAAGGAGTCCTCCGGCGTCCTAAAGCTCCGCTGGCAGCGTGAGAAGGAGTTGATAAGCCGCATCCGCGATACAAAGAAGGAGATCGAGGAGACCAAGCTCGCCGCCATGAACGCGGAGCGCGCCTCGGACCTGGGAAAAGCGGCTGAACTCAAATACGGTACCCTCCCTGCGCTCCAAAGGCGTTTTGATGAGGGACGCAAAAAGTTGGACGAGCATCAGCCGGGCGCTCGGATGCTCAAGGAGGAGGTCGGGGCAGAGGACATAGCGACAATCGTTTCGCGCTGGACAGGGATTCCGGTCTCCCGCATGATGGAGGCTGAAAAAGAAAAGCTCCTTAGGATGGAGCAGGAGCTTGAAAAACGGGTAAAGGGACAAGGCGCCGCGCTATCAGCGGTGGCAAGGGCCGTAAGAAGGGCAAGGGCGGGTTTGCAGGACGTAAACCGTCCCATAGGCTCGTTTATCTTCCTTGGGCCTACCGGCGTTGGCAAGACCGAAACGGCAAGGGCCCTTGCGGCCTTTCTATTCGACGACGAGCGCGCCATGATACGCATTGACATGAGCGAGCTCATGGAAAAACACTCGGTTGCACGGCTCATAGGCGCTCCTCCGGGCTACGTCGGTTACGAGGAGGGCGGCTATCTTACCGAGGCGGTACGCAGGCGGCCATATTCAGTTATTCTCTTTGACGAGATTGAAAAGGCGCACCCAGAGGTCTTTAACCTGCTTTTACAGATACTTGACGACGGCAGATTGACCGACGGCCAGGGCCGCACCGTTGACTTCAAGAACACGGTAATCATAATGACCTCCAATACCGGCGGCTCCTTTATAACCGGGCTTGGCGAGGCCGATTATGAGGAGATGCGGGCCACCGTCATGGACGCGCTCAAAGCGGCCTTTAAGCCGGAGTTCCTCAACAGGATTGACGACATCGTAATCTATCATCCGCTTACAAAGGGTCAGATGACGGCAATCGTTGACATACAGGTTGAAAGGCTAAGAAAACAGTTGGCCGAAAAAAAGATAAACCTTACTCTGACCCCCGCAGCCTCCGGCTATCTTGCCGAGGCCGGATACGACCCGTCCTACGGGGCAAGGTCACTAAAAAGGCTCATCCAGAAGGAGTTGACGGACGAGATTGCAACGATGATCCTCGAAGGCAAATTGAAGGAGGGAAATGTTGTGACGGGCGACTACAGGGACGGACGTATGATGTTTACGGTTTGACAGGACAGCCGGTTAGAGAAGGTAGGGGCTTGACAAACTCGTTAATATAAAATAGATTGAAATACAGCCTGTTAAGCGAGGTTCAGCTTTGCAAACCTGAACCCCGCATACCGTGGGGGGAAAGCATGTCGCCGACTAAGTGGAATCCGTTTCTTGATCTGTTGTTTTTGCAGGGACGAATGAGCCGGGCCTTTGACGCCTCGCTTTTGAAGTTCAGGGACGCCGGAGCCAACGCATGGTTTCCTCCGGTTGACATCTACGAGACGCAGGACAGCATCGTGCTCAAGGCCGAGGTCCCGGGCATCGAGATAAGCGGCATAAACATCGACGTTGACGGCAACGTCCTTACCCTCAAGGGCGAGAGAAAGCCGTCGAGGAACCTGAGCGAGGAAAACTTCCACCGCATGGAGCGTTTTTACGGGCCGTTTGTCAGGGTCTTTAACCTGCCGAATATCGTTGACAAGAGCGGCATAAAGGCAAGTTTGAAGGACGGGGTATTGAAGATTACAGTACCCAAGTTGGTGAAACACGCGCATGAAACCGTGAAGGTGCGCGTACAGTAGGCTTGACGCATTAGGCGGCGGCTTTTTTTACCGCCGCTTTTTTATTTTTACACACAGGATAGCTGAGGCAAAGACATGACTGAGACTAAAACTAAAACAGACGAGCAACTGGGCGAGCTTGGGGCGCTGGATTTTTCGACCTTTGTCCTGTCCCTTTCAAGTTCCGTGCTTATGTGTCTTGGCGTGGTTGAAAACCCGGTTACCAAAAAGATCGAAAAGGACGTTCAGGTGGCCAAACAGACCATTGACCTCATCGCGCTTCTCAAGGAAAAGACAAAGGGCAACCTTACCGACGACGAGACAAGGCTCCTTGACGACGTGCTGCATGAGTTGCGCGTGTTGTACTGCAAGGCCATAGCCTGACCCCGGAGGTTATTACTTTATGAACATCGCCAAAAAAAGGTTCGGCCTCAAGACCATAGGACTAGTGGCCGCCCTGTCGGTTATTGCCGGTCTGTTTATAGCGGCGCGTCTCGATCTGACGACTACTACCGCGGCGGGCGCGTTCTGGAAGGAGTCGAACAACGGAAAGCCGGAGGCGCAGTTGCCGCAAAACGGCAACTTCGTGGACCTGGCAAAGAGGCTCTCTCCTTCCGTCGTAAACATATCAACCACTCAGGTTATAAAGGAGAGGCCGCATCTGCCTTTTCCCGAGTTCCGTTCGCCGTTCGACGAACCCTTTGACGACGAGTTCAAGCGGTTTTTCAACGAACCGCGCCGCGAGATGAAGCGGCAGAGCCTTGGTTCAGGCTTTATCATTAATAAGGACGGCTATATACTCACGAACCAGCACGTCATAGAAAACGCCTCGGAGATAATCGTCACCTTTTCCGAAAACAAAAAAGAGTACAGGGCCGAGGTAAAGGGACAGGACCAGAAGCTCGACATCGCGCTCATCAAGATAACCGCGGACGACCAGCTGCCCGTCGTGCCTCTCGGCAACTCGGACGAGCTTCAGATAGGCGAGTGGGTGCTGGCCATAGGCAACCCGTTTGGACTCGGCGGCACCGTTACCGCGGGCATCGTGAGCCAGAAGGGGCGCGTCATCGGCGCCGGGCCTTATGACAACTTCATACAGACCGACGCCTCGATAAATCCGGGAAACTCAGGCGGCCCTCTTTTCAACGTCAAGGGCGAGGTGGTTGGGATCAACACCGCCATAATCGCCGGAGGCCAGGGCATAGGATTCGCAACGCCTATAAACATGGTCAAGGACATCCTTCTCCAGCTAAAGGACAAGGGAAGGGTAACAAGAGGCTGGATAGGGGTCAGTGTTCAGGAGCTTAACCCTGAGCTTGCCGCCAGCTTCGGGCTAAAGGAGCCAAGCGGCGCGCTTATATCGGCGGTCAGTCCCGGCGAGCCGGCCGAGACTGCCGGACTCAAGGCCGGCGACGTTATAATCTCATTTGACAATAAGCCGATCGTTGAACTCAGCGATCTGCCGAGGACCGTCGCGGCAACCTCGCCCGGCAAGAGCGTCGAGGTAAAGATAATCAGGGACGGCAAGGAAAAGGTCCTGACAATAAAGGTAGGCTCAAAGGCCGACGAAGAGACAACGGGCGCTCAGGGCGAGAAGGACAAAGAGACAACGCCGGATAAGTTGTTCGGCATAACCGTTCAGCCCATGACGCAGGAGTTGGCAAAGAAGCTTGGCGTCGCGAGCGTGGACGGGGTGGTCGTTACCGCGGTGCAATTGGACTCTCCTGCGGGCCGTTCAGGGGTTCGCCGTTGGGACATCATCAGGGAGATTGACCGCAGGCCAGTCAAGAACATGAAGGAGTACGCCAAGGCAGCCTCAGCCGTTGAAAAGAAGGAAACCGCGCTGTTCCTCGTCATACGCGGACATTCCGCCATTTACGTTTCCGTGAGGCTCAAGGGACCGTGAGCCGTAGAAGTCCCCCTGATAAAGTCCCCCTGATAAGGGGGATTTAGGGGGTTGGGGGTTGAATCCTTTCACGGTCACGGCCTTTATAGGAGTATAATTTGGCCGCATACACAGTAGCCATTACCGGGGCCAGCGGCGCGATTTACGGCTTGAGGCTGCTTGACGCGCTGCTTAAAAGGGGGGATGATGTCGAGCTTATCATCTCCCCTTCAGGTTTTTTGATCTTGAAGGAGGAGCTTGGCATTGTTGCGTCGGCCTCTGACGCGGCCAATGTTTGCCTTCAATATCTTGAGGCCGTATGGCTGGGCAAACGCAAGGGCGTTTTGAGCGGTATTCCGGCGGACTGTCTGACGGCCTCCTCGGCAAGCGGCTCCTCCGTTAAAAGCGGCATGATAGTGTGCCCATGCTCAATGGGCACACTCGCAAGGATCGCGGCAGGCTGTTCAAGTAACCTCATCGAGAGGGCTGCGGACTGCTTTCTTAAAGAGCGCCGGACCCTCATACTTGTGCCAAGGGAGACGCCGCTTAACGCGATACACCTTGAGAACATGCTGCGTCTTTCCCGCGCAGGGGCCGTTGTACTTCCGGCAATGCCAGGTTTTTATACCATGCCAAAGACCGTTGACGATATGGTGGACTTTGTGGTGGGCAAGACGCTCGATTGCCTCGGCATCGAGAATAGTTTGTATAAAAGATGGGGTGTAAATACCGTGAACCGTGAACCGTAGAAGTCCCCCTGACAAGGGGGATTTAGGGGGTTGGGGGTTGAATCCCTTCACGGTCACGGTTCACGGTCACGGTCTTATATGCTCGACATAAAATATCTGCGCGAAAATTTAGCGGAGGTTGAAACAAGGCTTGCGACTCGCGCCGTTTCCATTGATTTGAAATTATTCAAGTCGCTTGACGAGAAAAGGCGCGCTCTGCTTACGGAGGCCGAGTCTTTGAAGGCCAGGAGGAACGCGGCCTCAATCGAGATAGGCAAGCTCAAGCGCGACGGCAAGGACGCAGGAACTATTGCCCCCGAGATACAGGGGTTGGGCGACAGGATAAAGTCCCTTGATGCCGAGGCGCTCATCGTCCAGAAGGAGCTTGACGATTTTTTGCTCCTTATACCGAACCTTCCGCATCAAAGCGTGCCCATAGGACGTGATGCAAACGCAAATGTGGTAGTAAGGACATGGGGAGAGCCAAAGGAGTTTGTCTTTCCGCCGCTTGAACATATTGAGATTGGCGAGCGGCTCGGTATCCTTGACTTTGAACGCGCAGGCAAGTTATCAGGCGCGCGCTTTTCATTATTGAAAGGCGCGGGCGCGCGCCTTGAGCGCAGCCTTATAAACTTCATGCTTGACCTTCATACCACAAGGCACGGTTATACCGAGGTCTTGCCGCCGTTCATGGTAAAGTCCTCTGCAATGATCGGCACAGGCCAATTGCCCAAATTTGCCGAAGACCTTTTCAAGATCGAGGGCTGGGATCATTACCTTATTCCCACCGCCGAGGTTCCGGTAACGAACATGCACGGAGACGAGATAGTTGATGAGGCTTGCCTTCCGCTGTGTTATACCGCCTATACCCCGTGTTTTCGCAAGGAGGCGGGCTCCTATGGAAAGGACGTAAAAGGACTCATTCGCAACCACCAGTTCAACAAGGTGGAGCTTGTAAAGTTTACGACGCCGGACTCTTCTTACGACGAGCTTGAAAAACTCCTTTCCAACGCGGAGGAGGTATTAAAGAAACTCGGACTGCCTTACAGGGTTGTCTCTCTTTGCACCGGCGACATGGGATTTTCAGCGGCAAAGACTTATGATCTGGAGGTTTGGCTTCCGGGGCAGGGCAAGTACCGGGAGATTTCATCGTGCTCCAACTTTGAGGAGTTTCAGGCCAGAAGGGCTTTCATCAGATTCAGGCCAAAGGGAGGAAAGCCGAGGTTCGTGCATACCTTGAACGGCTCCGGCCTTGCCGTGGGCAGGACGCTCGTCGCCATACTTGAAAACTTTCAGCAGGAGGACGGGAGCGTTATCGTGCCCGAGGTTTTGCGTAAGTACATGGGAGGGCTTGAGAGGATACGGCGAGGCGCATGATTTGACAGCATCTTGTTTCCAACGGAGGGTTAGGCTAATGGTAAGTCACCAGTCTTGAAAACTGGCGGGTTAACGCCCTTGGGGGTTCGAGTCCCTCACCCTCCGCCAGTTATTTTGAAACAGTGTTGCAGGACTCGAACGCCTTTCGAGCGCCAAGTCAAGCCGGAAGCGAGAAAGGCCGGGGTCTGAGCTTAGGAGTGGGCTGAAACTAGTTTGACAAGCGCGGCTATTTGACGTATAATAATTACCTAATAACAGATATGGGAACAACTGGCTTTTTCTGACCTTTAGGGAGAGGGGTCATAATGGAAAATAACGTCTTGATAAATAATGGTGAAAAATACGGCGGGCAGTATGTTGCTATGAAGACGTTCTTGGATAGAGAGGTCGTTTGCTTCGGTGCTGAGCCGTTTGAAGTTTCGGAGGAAGCAAAAAAGAAAGGCGTGAGCGATCCTGTGATTTTTTATGTGCCCGTAAAGGGAACGGTACATATATACTAATGCCTATTCGTGATTGCCCTTTTTCAATTTTATCAGCCAACAACATAGCGCGTCCTATCCTTCCTATCAGGATCATTAACCCTCATACAAACAAAAGCCTGCGAACGTATGGACTGATAGATACAGGCGCGGATGAGTGTGCCGTGCCGGCTTCTTTTGCCTCGTTTTTAGAACATAATCTACAGGCAGGAAAGACAAAAACAATCGGCACCGGCAACGGATTTACGACAGCTTATGCCCATACGACGAAGTTTGAATTATTTCATCCTACAACCGGGGAACTCGCATACACTATTATAGACACGCCAATTGATTTTATGCCTAACCTGCAAATCGTTCTTCTGGGCGTAAACAGTTTTCTGAGCAGGTTTGTGTTAAAAATAGATTACCCTCAGCAAATATTTTCGATAATCAGTCCTTCGCAACAGATGGATTTAATCACGGAATAATACCTGCCCCGCATTTTTCACCCGCACCCTCCGCAATTGTTGTCTTCGTGTTCCCATCCGAGGTTAAGGCCGCAGTCAGGGCATTTATCAGGCGAGTTTCTTGCGTCTGCGCCGCAGGCCGGGCATTGACCGGCGTTTGTGCGCTGGGCCGCGTCATTCAATTCAGGGTAGAGTTTTCTCCAGTGCTCGTCGAGTTTCCTTATCGCTTCATCGGATGAGCTTCCGGCGACGAAGACCCCGTAGGCCGCGTCTTGTCCGCAAGCCTTTGCTGAATTTATCTTGAGCGCCTTTGGCTTGAAACCGATCTTCTCAAGCGCGTTGACAAGTTCCTGAGCGCGGTCAAGCCGGCACTCTTCGATACAAACGAGATCTCCTTCATCGCTATCGTCAGGCAACGCGCTTGCCAGAGTCGCAGGCGTATCCGCATTGCTTACAAGCAGAGCGTCGCAGTGCTTGCACGCTGCCACATGAGAAAAATATTCAGCGCCGCATTCCGGGCAGGTTTTTGTGTCCACAAGAAGCCTTTGTCATTAATTTGGAAACCGGTCTTGATTATAGCATGAAGGCGTGATACAAATAAACGTCTGAGCGCGGCTTGGGATGCGTCTTAGGTAAAAGTCGTCCTGATGGAGAGGTGGCCGAGCGGCTGAAGGCAGCTGCCTGCTAAGCAGTTGTAGGGGTAAAACTCTACCGGGGGTTCGAATCCCCCCCTCTCCGCCAGTTATATTTTCAGTTTCGCTCGTTCTGACAGGTTGTTTTTTGTCGGCACATTTTTAAGTGGTACCTTTCAATGTTTGATCAGAGCACCCTTGAGCTTGTCAATGCACCCGGATTACCTTTTAACCGATTAACCTGTAATGTGTACACGCTCGCAGCTTGCGGGACGGCTTGACAATAAATATTCAAAGGCCGGTTTTACAATAAGTTAAGCCAGCCCAAATAATTGTGCAATCAGGATTTTTCACGCATATACTTTGTTATATCAATTCACCATTTTTGATTTTTCATGAAGGCAAAGAATTTCCTGCGCTCTTGGCGCATAGTATTCACTCTCTCTTAGGGTCTAATTTCCCTAACTTGTCGCAGGGAGGTTCATTAGCGTAATATCTCTTATTTGTCTACAGTTAACGTTCTATTGACATCTAAGCTTAAAAGTCTTATAATTTGGAACGATGCACAGAAATATTTTACTACAACTGAATTTGTAAGGAAGTTAACAGGCTTTCTTGCCTCTTTAAAAGCTGACAGGTCTCTCTGATCCCTTGGTTGCCCTCTCACAAAAGTTTAAGACCGCTCAACTCTCTACTTAAAGCAGGTAAGGCTTTCTATCTGTATTATTCCAGCCCGAGGCCTTTAAAAATGCATTCCGAGTATGGCGGGAATGTATTTTATAACCGTTGTTGCTCGTCAATGATATTGAGTATTATAGCACAAGATTTATATGCGCTAAGGTCTCCGTATCATGCACAGAATTTTTGTCATCGTGGAACCGGCGTACCGTGAGTCTTGTCTCATTAAAGTAAAGGAGAAGGAAAATGGGCGTAAATTATCTGGAGATCATAGACAGGATGAGGTGGGCTGGAAAGCTTAAAAACGATTCGGCGGTTGCGAGGGCGCTTGGGGTTACCCCACAGGCCCTTTCAAACTACAAGAAAAGAGGCGAGATGCCTACGGACCTTGTCTTGAAGTTCGCCGGCATCTACAGCCTTTCAGTTGATTGGCTGATCAGCGGCGAGGGCGAGATGTACAAGACAGTGATAAGGGCGGAGCCGAGACAGGCAACGGCCGGTGAGAATACGTTCCCGTACATGAGAGAGCCAGGCCCGGCAAGGGTTCCAAACCTATCATCGCTCACACCGGATGAGATTATCTACGTCGGCAAGCTCCTGAAGATATTGCGCGGGCCCAACAAATCAATGGCAACGGCCGCCAAGCATACGATTGACGGTCTATTGCGCGCAATCGAGGTTGCCGCGCTGTATCCGCCGTCTGACACGGAAGTAAAAAGTCAGGGTACATAGTCTTCGTTCGTTTCTTCCCATTGCCTTCCTATGTAGACACCCTGCGGCTTACCGCAGGGTGTCGCTTTTCATTGATTATACCCAAAAAAGGCAGGTTGACCTGTCCAGTCCCTTGTGATATTTTTAGCCGGTATGACTGAGCTCTTTTCATACGCGCTTGAGCGCGGCTGGCGCGGGATGGACGACCCGTTGCCGGGCTTTGATGATGATAAGGCGCTTCTTTTTTCCGGCGGCTCCCTGACCGTCGCGCTTGAGAGCCTTATGGCCTCGCCAGTTACGGCTGAGGTGAAGTTCAAGGCGAGGCGCCCCGTTGGTATTGACGCTGCCTCTCTCCTCGGCTCTCCTTCGGGGGCGTTGGCGATGCACAGGGTCGTCTGGCTTGTAAGCGACAAGGCGCGGCTTGTTTTTGCCAATACGATAATACCGATAGAAGGCGCAGATGCCGCGTTGCTCGATGAATTGGAGGCGCGGACGCAAGAGCCGATAGGTGCTGTTCTGGGCAAAAAAAATATTACGCTTGTAAAAGAAAATATCGAGACAGGCGTGGTTATGTGCCAAGAGGCCGCTTTGGACTTATCTCTTGACGAAAAGACAGCCTTTGTTGCCCGGCGTTACCTGCTCTCAGGCCGCGTCGGAGCACGGACCCTTCTCAAGGCCGTTGTTACCGAGATATTCAGTCCGGCCCTGATAAAAGTAAAAGCGCCGGTCAACAAGGCAATATTGATATGAACCCCTCTGCCGTTGCTCAAGGCAAGCTCGTTGCAATATCAGACCTGATACGGCTTCCAAAGCAGTACGGCACGCTCCTTGTCCTGTGGCCGTGTCTCTGGTCTCTTTTTATCGCGTCAGGCGGAAGGCCGTCCTTAAAGCTCCTCGTTATCTTCACGCTCGGGGCGTTTATAATGAGAAGCGCGGGCTGCGTTGTAAACGACGTAGCTGACAGGGGCTTTGACGGCCGCGTAATAAGAACGATGTCAAGGCCGCTTGCATCGGGACGGCTTAACGTCAGGGAGGCGCTCTTTGTTTTCGCGGCGCTCCTCTCCCTTGCCTTTGTCCTCGTTTTATTCCTGAACGGCCTGACGATATTATTGTCGTTTGTCGCGTTAAGTCTGGCCGTGCTTTATCCATTTGTCAAACGTTACAGCCACTGGCCCCAGGCCGTGCTCGGCATGGCATTCGGCTGGGGCGCAATAATGGCATGGACAGCGGTAAACGGTTCTCTCCATATTGTCGCTGTCCTTATCTTTCTCGCAAATATCTTGTGGGCAATGGCTTATGATACGATCTATGCGCTCATGGACATTGACGACGACAGGCGCATCGGCGTAAAGTCATTGGCCATCCTTTTCAACGGGCGCGTATACGCGGCATTGAGGGTACTCTACCTTGCATCATGTGTTTTGCTTGCGATTGCCGGAATTGTCGCTGGCCTCGGCCTTGTTTTTTATGTCGGCGTCCTCGCGGCACTCGTCTTTTTTCAGATTATAGTCTCCCGCGTTCGCTCCGGCAGGGCGTCTTCCATGAACGGATTCTTAGCGAACGCCGTGGTCGGCGGGTGGATACTTGCTGCAATCGTAATTGACTTGAATATAGGCCGTCTCTAAAAATTGCTATACCTTTTTTGAAAAAAAGGCAGGCCAAAAAACTTTAATAGGGAATAAACACCAAGGCTGCCCAAACTAATATTGCCCGTGCGGCAAGCACCATTGAATGGCGGTATGACAATGCCCTACGACGATCTAAGAGAATTTCTCGACGCCCTCTCGAAAAGAGGACTCTTGAGGCGCGTAAAGACCGAGGTTGACCCCTGTCTCGAAATAGCCGAGATACAGGACAGGCTCGTTCGCTCCGGAGGCCCCGCCGTTATCTTTGAAAACGTAAAGGGCAATAATATTCCGGTTGTGGGCAACCTCTTCGGCACACGCGAGAGGGCCGCCCTTGGCTTGGGAGTTGAACCTGATGAGCTTCACGAGATAGGCAAATTCATCGCGCTCCTCCAGCGTCCCCAGCCGCCAGAGGGTTTGTGGGACGCGGTAAAGAAGATTCCGTTTTTCGGAAAGATCTTGACCCTTGGGCCTAAGACCGTAAAGTCCGCCCCGTGTCAGGAAGTCGTCCAAATGGGGCAGGAAGCCTCGTTATCATCTCTGCCTATCATAAAGTGCTGGCCAAAGGACGCTGGTCCGCTTATCACCTGGCCGCTCGTGGTTACGCAATCCCCGGAAGGCGGGCCGTTCAACGTGGGCGTATACAGGATGCAGGCTCTTGATTCGTCCCGCGCCATCATGAGGTGGCTAAAGCACAGGGGAGGCGCGCAGCATCAAAGGCTCTGGCACTGGCAGGGAAGGACCATGCCGGTTGCCGTTGCCATAGGCGCTGACCCCGCAACCATCATCGCGGCTGTAACGCCGGTTCCTGAGGACGTGGGAGAGTTTCATTTCGCGGGCATACTGCGTAAAAAGGCGGTTGAGCTTGTGGAGTGCCGCACCGTGCCGCTTAAAGTGCCTGCCACGGCCGAGATAATCCTTGAAGGCGAGATACGCCTGAACGATGAGGCGCCTGAAGGCCCGTTCGGAGACCACACCGGCTACTACAACGCTCAGGAGCCGTTCCCGATATTTCATCTAAAGGCGATAACGCACAGGAAAAATCCGCTCTATCTTACGACCATAACGGGACGGCCTCCCAAGGAGGACGCAATTATCGGCACGGTGCTCAATAACCTTTATCTGCCTTCCCTGAAGCTCCAGTTCCCGGAGGTGCATGACTTCAGCCTGCCTATGGAGGCCGTGTCTTACAGGATAGCGGTCGTCTCCATAAAAAAACAGTACCCGGGACATGCGCGCCGTTTGATGATGGGCATCTGGGGAGTCCTGAAGCAGTTCATGTACGTCAAGTATATTATTGTTGTTGACGAGGACATTGACGTTCACAACTGGGCTGACGTTATATGGGCGATCTCAACGCGGGTTGACCCGAAGCGCGATACCGTGATCATCGAAGGTACGCCGATTGACTACCTTGATTTTTCCTCTCCGGTTGATTCGCTTGGCAGCAAGATGGGCATTGACGCAACCATGAAGACCGCGCCAGAGGTATCAAGGCCCTGGGGCGAAAAGATGGTGATGGACAAGGCAATAACCGCGCTCGTTGATAGGAAGTGGAAGGAGTACGGGGTGGAGTAG
>JBBTCG010000095.1:0-12713 GCA_038043305.1 Deltaproteobacteria bacterium
ATCAGGAACGACCCAGCGTGCCCGCTTGACGGGCACTTTACGTCAACTATCTTTATGAGCCTCGGATCAAGCTTTGAAAGACAGACCGTGCCGTTGGTCTCAAGGAGCACCTTGAATCCAGCGTCAAGGAGCCTTGAGGCCAAAGGCCGCGCCTCGTCCTGCATGAGCGGCTCGCCTCCGGTAATTTCAAGGAGAGCGCATTTGTACTTCTTCACCTCTTTGACTATCTGGTCAATGGTGAACTTTTTTGCCTTTTCCTTGCCTTGCGCGTAGGCGGTGTCGCACCAACCACACTTCAAATTACAGCCCGCAAGCCTGATGAACACGCATGATAAACCCATGTGCGTTGACTCGCCCTGTATGCTTCTGAATATTTCGCTTACAAGCATAATCCCCCTGCAGGCCGCTCAAAAACGCCCATCTGCGGCGTTGTCTTCGTCGCTCCTCACTGCGACGCACAACAAAGTGCGTCTCATTCGTCGCTCCTTGACGCCTTGCATCTGGCTGGGTTCCCATTGCGTCTTTTCTTTTTTGCAATGGGAAGATTTGAGCGGCCTGCTATTTTATCTCACCCTTCGCGTTTAGGCTCTCCGATTGCGTCTTTCCGGTTCTCTTCAGGCTTCGCCTTTTTCTCGACAGGCGGCCTTCCAAACTCCTTATGTCTCTTTGCAAGCGAGGCAAGAGCGTCCTGAACGAGCCGGTTTATCGTGCCAGCCGGATAAGAGCCGTCGTCCAGACGCTCTCCAGCCGTCATGCCTGTGAGTATCTCAAGCCCCTCATCCACCCTGTCAATCGGATACACGGCGAACTGTCCGGCCTTTACCGCCTCTATGACCTCTTTTTTGAGCATCAGGTTCCTGACGTTCCTCCTCGGGATTACCACGCCCTGATTGCCCGTCAGACCCTTTGCCTTGCATACGTCGAAAAAGCCCTCTATCTTCTCGTTCACCCCGCCTATGGGCTGAACCTCGCCCAACTGATTCATGGAGCCTGTAACGGCCATGCCCTGATTTATCGGGACCCCGGCAATGCTTGAGAGAAGGGCGTAGACCTCGGTGCAGGTGGCGCTGTCTCCCTCCACCTCGTCGTAGAGCTGCTCAAAGCAGATAGAGGCGCTAAGGGTAAGCGGAAAGTTTCCGGCGAACCGCTAGCCGAGAAAACCCGTGAGTATCAGGAGCGCCTTGTTGTGGATGCGCCCCGACATCTTCACCTCGCGCTCGATGTTAACGATGCCCGCGTCCCCCATGTACACTCGCGCCGTTATGCGGGACGGCTTTCCGAATGCCCAATCCCCGGGGTCGAGCACGGCCATGCCGTTTATCTGCCCAACGACGAATCCGGCCACGGCCACCATGAGCGTGTCTTCGATTATATGATCCCTGAGCTTATCCTCGAACTTGGAGTTTCTTAATACGCGCTCCAAACAAGCCTTTTCAACGTGCGCTTCTGTTACAATGGCCGCGCCCTCTACCCCTGCCCAGTAACTCGACTCGACGATGAGGTCTTCTATCTCGTTAAAACGGACGGAGAGCCTTTCTCTGTCGCCTGAAAGCTTAAGCCCATGCTCGACTATGCGTCCGACCCCTGAGCGGTCAAACGGCTTGAGCGATTCCACCTTGCATCGCGCCGCGACAAACATGGCGTACAGGTTCACGTTTTCAGGCGTCCTCGGCATTACGTTGTCGAAATCGGCCTTGACCTTGAATATCTTCCTGTACTCCCTGTCAAGGTTATACAGTAGATAATAAAGGAAAGGCTCGCCAAGGAGCACGAGCTTTATGTTGACCGGAATGGGCGCGGGCTTCAATGTGGTGGAGGAAACGAGCCTGTACTGCTCCCACACGTCCTCCATGCGTACCTCGCGGTTCTTTATCATGCGCTTCAACGAATCGTAGACAAAGATGTTTCTCAGCACGTCCATGGCGTTAACTATGAGATACCCGCCGTTGGCCTTGTGAACGGCCCCGGCCTTTATCATCGTAAAATCAGTGGAGGCCACGCCGAACTGTATCTTGTACTCTATGCGGCCAAAGAGGTTGTAGTACGTCGGGTTGGTCTCAAAGACCACGGGCGCGCCCTGGGTCTGGGCGTTATTTACCATCAGATTCACGCTGTAGCGCTCAAAGCTCGGCTCGCTCCTCGGCAGCTTAATCGGCCCTATGACAATCGGCATCTCCTCCTTTGGCCTGAAGTCGTCTATGCTGTTAAGTATGTTTTCCTTGACCTGTCCAAAATAGTCGAGCACAACGGGGAAGGGCTTGAACTTTTCGGTCATCTCGCCAATCAGAGGATTGACGACGTACTGAACCACCTCCCTGTCAAGCGTGGTTATCCTGTCCTTTGTCTCCTTCTCTATGCCCCTGGCCTCGCGTATGGCGTCGGAGAGCTTATCCTGAGCGGCCTTGATGGCCTCCTCCAACGCCTCTCTCCTGCCTTTGGGCAGGGCGTCGAACTCATCGGGCGTCATGGCCTTGCCGTCCTTGGCCGGCACTATGGAAAGGCCGCTTACCGACTTCTTGACGAGCAGGCCGCGCTCTATGGCCTTTTGCTCAAGCCTGAAAAATATCGCGCGGGTGCGCTCCTGCTGGCCGTCTACTATCTCGTCCCTATGCTTTTCATAGTCCTTGCTCTCAAAGACCTTCGGTATGTCGCGCCTCAGAGAGTCCACCATCTCGGTCATGTCGGAAGCCAATTCCGAACCCTTGCCCGGGGGCAGGGAAAGCGCGCGCGGGCAGTCCGGTTCAACGAAGTTGAAGACGCAGCACCAGTCGTCAGGCACGGTCTCAAGCTTTGCCTTTGCCTCTATGATGCCCTTTACGGTCGTCTCCTTGCCGGTACCGCCCTCGCCGAGGACGAAGATGTTGTAGTTGTGGTTGGTGATGCCGAGGCCGAACTCTATGGCCTTGAGGGCGCGCCCTTGGCCGATTATCTCATCAAGCGTGGGAAGTTCAGACGTGGTGTTGAAGGTAAATGCGTCAGGGGCGCAGGTAAAGCGAAGGTCTTCCGGCGGCAAGGCTTTTTGTTTTGGCATAACGCCTCTATCAGTTATCGGTTATCCGTTACCGGTTATCGGTGTTCGTATCAATGCAGATGTCCCCGTTCTTTATGACTCATCCGCCTGAACATCAGTTCCTGATCGCACCCTGAACATTCGGCCTGTAATGTAGTATAGAAGATATGGTGCGTTTCGGCAAGTCTTTCATTGACCTGTCCGACTATCTCGCCCATCCTGTGCCGCTCAAGAGGCTCAACGTCCAGATGCGCGCTGAGGGCGTAGACGTTGTGACAGATTGACCAGACGTGCAGGCTGTGCACCCCGGCTACGCCGGTGGTGGAGCGGATGTCAGAGACCACCTTGGCCATGTCAACGTCCTTTGGAGCGCCTTCGAGCAGTATGTGAGAGGACTCGATCATGAGCTTACCCGCGCCCACGAGGACAATCGCGCCGATAAACGCGCTTATGAGCGGGTCGGCCGGATACCAGCCGGTAAGGCGTATGATAAGCGCCGCAACTATTACGCCGACCGAGGCCACGGCGTCGCCGACGACGTGCAAAAAGGCGCTCTTTACGTTAAGGTCTTCCCCTGCAAATGGCCTGAGCCACATTACCACAAGCAGGTTCGCGACAAGGCCGAGAAGCGCCACGAGCATCATGCCTGTGCTCTCGACCGGCACAGGATGGAAAAATCTGAAGTATGCCTTGTAGAAGATGAAGAGAGAAACCGCTATAAGCGCAAAACCGTTTATCCATGCGACAAAGACCTCGACCCTGTGAAGCCCGTAAGTGCGCCTCTCGTCCGGCGGTCTTTCCGATATAAGAATTGCAAAGAGACTCAAAGAGAGCGCCAGCGCGTCCATGAAGACGTGCGCCGCGTCGGAGCCGAGCGCAAGGCTGTTGGTAAGATACCCGCCTATAAGCTCCACGACAAAGACGACGCCGGTAAAGACGATGGAGACGAAAAGCCTCCTCTTGAGTTGGCTGTCAGTGCCGGTTGCATGTATGTGATGGTGCGCGTCAGGCATAGTTTGTCCGATGTTCAGGCTGAAGGCTGAAGCATTCTAAAAACCTTCAGCCCATCTACCTTCAGCCTTCAGCCTATCTACCTAATCCGGGATCACCCAGATGCTCTCCTTCTTCAATAATACCCTGACGCTGCCGCCTATGACAAGAGAGAACTTCCTCAAAACGAAGTTCGGCGCGCTCACCTTCTTAGGACGCGGAGCCGCTCTCGATGAAAAGCGCGTGCGTCGAGCCTTTTCAAAAGAAAAAGGAAAAGAAGACGGATTTATTTTATCTTTTCTTGGTCTTCCGAAGTGGAATAATAAATCTGTCCCCTTTTACTGTTTTACTGAGGCGGCTTGCAGGCTTTGTGAGTGTTGCACCCAAGCGGGCTGTGGCCTTCTCTGTCAGCCAAGGTCTTGTCAATTAGCGTGTAAGTGGACGGCTTAACTATTGGAGGCAGTATGGATTGATTTTGTTAAGGACGGGATTGCCGCGGCAGATAATCAGGAACGACCGTACCGCCAGAGACCTGCGGCGAGGAACACTGTACCGAGCGCCATCAGGAGGTAGTTAAACCAGTCCGGCTCGATAGCGCCTTTGAAGGCGAGCATGGTGTTAAGAAGCCCAAGGCCAAGCAACACCACTCCGAAGAGTTGCTGGATTACGCCTTTTTTTGACCTCTCCGTTTTTTCAGAGTTATCTCTCATATTTTTAAGGTTTATCTGTTGGCCCTCTTTCTAAGCTCCGCCATTATATCGGGCGTTATGGTTTCATAACCCTTGGACTTGGCGAACCTTTCAACCCCGTTTTTTACCATTGACCTTAAAAAGACCGGCACTGCGGCAAGCCGATTAAGCGCCTGCTCGGTCCATTCCGGCCCGGCAACTGGAGCCGGAGTACGAGGTTTTTTACCGGTGGGTTCGTATACGCACCACGTGTCTTCGCCCATAAGCCCCTTGCCGGTGGCAAGCGCTCTGGCCCTGCACCCGCCGCATGTATCGCTGAATTCGCAGTCTCTGCACTTGCCGGAATAATCCGGGCTCCTTAGAGCGCGAAAGACCGGATCGTTGTTCCAGATGTCCATGAGGCTGCTTGTCTTGAGGCTCGCCCCGGCAGGCGGCATGTACGGGCAAGGCGTTACTTCCCCGTCAGGGGCTATGCGCAGATACCCTGTCCCGGCGATGCACCCGCTGGTGTGCCCCTTCATGATTCCGCCTTCCGGGTTCATCCCGGCCGCAACCCTCAGAAAATGCGGGGCACAACGCGCCCTTACCATTATACTGCCTTCAAGTTTCTTCTCAGCCGAGGCGAGGTAGATGAGTGTGTCTTCGTATTCCTGCGGGCTCAGGTCCGTCATGTTCTGCCCCCTTCCGGTGCAGACAAGGAAAAAGACGTTTATCGCCTTAGCGCCTTTTTCACGGGCCAACTCTATGAGCGCTGGTATGTCGGCCCTGTTCTCCTTTGTTACCGTAAGCTGGAGTTGGAAGGAAAGGCCGTGCCTCTTGACGGCCTCGATCCCTGAAGCGGTCTTTTCCCAAGCTCCGCTCATACCCCTAAAACGGTCGTGATACGCCGGGGACGCCGAATCAAGGCTTATGCCGACACCCTTGACGCCGCTGGCCGCAAGCCGCCCAACCGTTACGTCGTCAAGGAGAGTCCCGTTCGTGCCGATGACCACCATAAGCCCCTTTGAGCTTGCGTACGACGCGAGGACAAAACAGTCCGGCCTTAAGAGAGGCTCTCCACCGGTCAGGATGAGCATCGCATTGGGATTTACAACGGCTATCTCGTCTATGAACTTTTTGGCGTCTTCAGTCGAGATGTCTCCGGCGCCGTCCATTTCCTTCGCGTCAAGGTAGCAATGGGAACAGTTAAGGTTGCATCTCTTGGTGATGTTCCACGAGATAAGGTAGGGGACAGGGACTGAAACGGCTCCGCCCGCCTCGCCGGATGGCTCAAAAGTAACCATAAAATCCCTTGTCCTGCCTTTAATTAATACAACTCATGAATTTTTCTTCCTTGCGCTTTTCAGCCAAAGGAGTTCAAGGCCGACTATGCCGAGGGCGATGACCACCGGCCATAAGTATACCCATCCGCTGGTCTTCGGCTGCATGATGAGCCAGTGCCATGTCGTCATCACGTGTTTGGAGCCTTTCTCCTGATTGGAGCCGTCCCACGCGGCAAAGGCTATCGGGAAGTACTTGCCCTCCTCGAACTGGAGATCCTTATCTGGCGCGCCGGTCTTGAGCGGCCTTTTCATCACGACGCGCCGGGTGCCCTTATCGTAGACGCCTGATGTCTTAAGCCCTGCGGCTGCGGCGTCGCGCTCCTCGCGGCTCTTTATCCCTTTTGCATCAATTAGCTTAGTTGTCTGCTCTGCACCGGCGGAAGACTCGCTCCTCCAGTACCATATGTTCACTGGACTGGATGCGTCCCCCATGCCGATGTATGGTTTTTCGTTCTCTCTCAGGTCAGCAGGCCACTGGATTGCCACGGCATCCTCATAGAGCTCGCCGTCCGCTATCTCAACGGCCTTTGCGTTTCCGGGCAGGCTCATGGTCCTGTCGTCCCACTCCACGAGCATGGCGATATCCTTGTCGTTATAGAGGGACTTGACCGAGACGCTGTCGAGCGAAGGCTTGAAATGCCTCTGCTCCGCTATAATCTGCGGCACGAAATAAAAGCTTTTGTAGTCCGCCATGCCCCACGCCGGGTCATCGGCATTGTCCGGAAGCTCGCCGTCTACGCGCACCGCCCTTATGACGGTATTGTCGCCGGGCTTTTTGTAAGGGGCATCAAGCGAGTTGACATACGCGGCTACCGCCCATCTCTCCTCATCCGTCAACTTTTTATTGCTCGTCGGGTCCGCGAACGAAGGCATCTGCGTACCGGGTATGCCGACGGTTACGCGGGTATATGTGTCCTTTATGGAGTTACTCACCCTAAACGACCACGCCTTGGTAAGGTTTCGAGGCCACTCCCTGAACCCCCAGTCGTCCTTGAGTTTTTTGGTGCCGTCCCCGCGGCCGGCCTCGCCGTGGCATTCCGAGCACCTGTCTTTGAAGATGGCGCGGCCCTTCTCGATAAGCTCCTTTGACGACTTGACCTCGCCAGCCGTGCTGATGGGCGGCTTGAGCGGGCTTGCAAGCTCGGCGAATTTTTTTATGTAGACCGTAACGTCCGCCGCGTCCGCATCGCCCAAAAAGTCCGACCATCCCGGCATGGCGGTGCCGCTCATGCCCGTCCATCCGGTTATCGAATTATGGGCATTGTCGCCCTTTATCATCCTCGAAAAATCCTCGTCCGTCGGGGACATCTCGTCAAAAGGCGTCGTCTTCCATTTGTAGACGCCTGATGTGAAGTCCCTCGGCGGCGGGTTCAGGAAGTCCGCTGCGGGGCCGTCCCCGGCGCCCTTTTCGCCGTGACACCACCAGCATCTTTTCTCGTAAATCTCCTTGCCCTTGTCCGCGCTCCCGGTCGCAAAGGCAATGACAGGGAAAGCAATCATCAATAAAACAACGAAGAACGCCTTTATCCTCATAACGCTCCAATCACGCCCCTTCTTCATTTTTCCCATGACCTCGGCACGTTGCCCGTATAGTCGTAGATAAACAGCACCGCCTTCCAAACCTCATCCTCGGTGAGTATCTCCTTCCATATCGGCATGGCAGAGAGCCACGGGGTGGACTCCTTTGGAAGCCCGGGGCCGCCGGTTGATATCCTCCAGAAGACGAATGACTCCTGCAACTGGGCTATGGTGTCTTTCCCCTGAAAGGGTAAAGGTAGCGGGTTGAAGCCCTGCGCGTAATGGCCTCTGCCGTCGAGTTTGTCGCCGTGGCAGTAAAAACAGTTCTTGAAATAAACGACCCCCCCTTCCCTGACGAGTTCTTTGAACTTGACGGGGTCCTCCTTTTGAAACTTCCTGTAAGGGTTGGTAAGGGTGTTCATGTTGTATGTCTTGCCAAAGGCCTTCAGTATGGACGGCGGGGCCGGGTGTGTGGAGCGCAGTTCCACCGGAGACTCGGAGGACGGCCTGATGAGGTCGTAGGTGGTAACATAGGCCGCGATAAGCGGGACGAGCGCAAAGATGATGTTCCGCGCGGTCTTCTTACCCGGGTCATGCACCAGCGCCTTTATCGGCGCGATAAGTTCCCGCATGCCCTTCTCGGTGGATGTGATGACAAGAAGGGTCATCACAATGGCGAAGAACATGTACATGAGAATAAGGCTTGAAGGTATGGGTTTGCCCATAAGCACGCCGGGGGCCTTGAATATCCCGTACGCGACGATGACAGTGATGCAAAATTGCAGCAGCATGGGTATCTTCTTCATAATGTTATTCTAAAGACCTCGCTATCTGGATTTCAAAAGGTGGCCGACTATCAACTCCAGTTCTCCGGCCGTCAACTTATCCTTGAAGTCCTGCGGCATCATACCCGGCAGGAAGCCCTCGGCTATATCGGCGTTCGGGTTGATCACCGCCCTTCTCAGGTACGCCTCCGTTTTCTTGGACCCTATGCGGGAGAGGTTCGGGCCTATCTCGCCCACCGCCCCGGCTATCTTGGCGATCTTGTGGCACGCCCCGCAGCCGTACTTGTTGACTGCCTCCTCGACGTTCTTAGCGGGCGCAGGCTGGGCCTGTGCCTCCTTCTTCTCGGCCGGGACGCCCCTTGGTATCTCCACCGTTACCTCGGCCCCCGCAAGATTCTGGAGATAGGCCACAACGGCCTTCACCTCCACGTCGGAAAGCCCTATGGCGCCTGAGGTGGTAACCGGCATGGGGCTTACCGTGTCATTGGTGCCGGTAACGCCGTAGCCGGCCACGACGTACGCCGACGGCTCCCTCTCGGACTCCTCTATATACTCAGCGGCGTTTGTGGCCTTGCCTTTGTATCTCGGGTCCTTTATCCTATCCATCGCCTTTGCGGCGATGTCTTCTAAGAGCGGCGCCCTCTTCACCACCGCGTTGTGGCAGAGCGTGCAGGTGCCCTTGCCGTTGAATACCTTGTCGCCGAGCGCTATGAACTTATCCATAGTCATGGCGCCCACGTCAATCGTCTCTTCAGCCGGCGGAGGGGACGGCTGTATGTGCGGGATGTAAACATTCGCGAAAAGGACGAACGCCAGTATCACGATAAGACTGAAAAGTATCACCTTGGCGAAGTTGTTCATCTAATGGCCTTCCTGTTTTTTCGAGCTAAGACTGCTCAACCAGAATATGAATATGACCATGGCCATGAAGATAACGGCCGCCACGGAGACCACCTTGGCGGCATAGCCTATGGTCGGGGTGAACGCGTCCGGCGAGTTGTCCCGCATGACCGTGTAGACGTGCCAATGCTGCCTTATCCCTGAGCGTATGAAGCCCATCAGCCCCATGAGCCACGTGAACGAGACCGCAAGGAGAAACAGCGCATACTGGCTCCTCTCCGGCATCTTGCCCCATTTCAGCGGCCCCACCTCCCTGGCCCCCTTGAACATGAAGACGTCTATCACCATGCAGGAGACCAGTACCAACAGAGTCGAGGCCACCTGCGGCACGCTTGACGCCACCTTGTAGACGGTGTTGGTGTAGTACCCGTAATATGTGCCGAGAACGATGATATTCAATATCGCGGCCGTCATGATGGCCGCCTGCACGGCGCTGCCCTGCCGCGCCCATGAGACCACCGCCACCAGATTGGCGCGCCTGTAGAGAAGAAACGACAGGAAGGTGAAGATGAGCATGATGTTCACCGCCGTGTTCTTCGCGGGCATTATGCCGAGCGGGCCGAGAAACGGATGGTACTGCCCTCCGAGCGCCTTCAACTCCGCGGGTGTCAGTATCAGAGTATGCGGGGTGAACCATACGAGAAAACAGAGCAGTATCACGGCGGCTATGTATTTGATGTAGCCGGTGTAGCGATGGGCGCCGTGGCTCCTCTCCATCCCGCACCAAAGATAATAGTTTGCCGACAGGAATAGCGCGCCTATGATAACGGCCTGCGTTATGAATAACCATGCGAACGAACCGCCCATGAGGGTTATGCCCATCTGCTGGCTGTAGGCGTAAATCTCCGCGACAAGCCAGTAGCCGGCAAACGGCAGCGGCAGGAGCGCGACCACGGCCAGAAAATTGGCCGTGTACCCCATCCAATCGTAGTGGGCGCGCTCCTCATCGGTCTTGGACGTCAGGAACTTGTAGGCCGCGTACGCGCCGACGATGGAGCCGCCGTACGCGATATTGGCCACGAACCTGTGGAGGTTTATCGGGTTCCAGAGGTGGTTATGCATGGCGTGCCAGACGTTGCCTTCAAAAACCCCGGCGGCGTCAACCCCGTGCGGGGACATCGTGAAAGAGACCCACGCGTTGGCCATGAACATGAGAGTCGTGCCAACGGCGTTCAGGATGAGCCCTATCGTCAGATGCACCCACTTCAAGAAGCCGCGGTCCATGGCATGCCAGCCGTAATAATAGATGTATAGCGAGGCGCTCTCAAGGAAGAATATAAACGCATACGCGAGCATCGTCGAGTTGAAGATGGATGCGAGATATTTTATGAAATCCGGATAGAAGACAACGAGGCTCAAGAGAAGCAACCCGCCAAGGATGGCCGTCACGGAATACGCACTGAGGCTCACCTTTATGAACTCGTAAGCCATCTTGTCATAGCGCTTGTCTTTCGTGATCATGCCGAGGGCCTCTATGACGAAGACGAATATCGGGACCGCCAGCACGAAGGCGGCGAACCACAGGTGCAACTGGGCCGCAACCCATACAAGCACCCTCCCGTTTATCCCCCGTATCTGCGGATAGTCCGAGGCCTTGAGCTTGGGGGGCGGCTGAAAGGACGGCTGCGTTGCGCCGTCCGTGCCCTTCGCCTCTACTGCGGCTGGAGAGTGTCCCCCTGACTGCTCTGCGGCATAAGCGACTCCGGAGGCGGTAGAGCCTGCAGGCAGGGTGATAGATACACCAGCGGCTGCAGCAGCACAGAAGACGGCCGTAAGGATACACGCCAAGACCGCCTTCTTTTTCAGGAACCCGTACACAGAGGGCATTGTCATATCCAATAAACTCCTAAGATTATTTTAGGCTGCGTAGGCTGTATGCTGCAGGCTGATAACCCTAACGGTGTACAGCCTATAGTTCAACCCTTGAACGTGAACGACAGACCCTGCGCGTTAAAGAGCAAGATGTCGAGCAGGAGAAAGACCATTGCACAGACCGCCAGCGCAACGAAGTACGTGATGATGGATTTCATTCCAAACCCCTTTCCATTATCGTATTGGCACAAGACCGCCTTTAATCACTTATGGCCGAGTAACCAGTAGAAAAAGACGATTATCGCCACGAAGACCGCCCCGAAAAGAACCGGCCCTGCCTTGATATTACCCACACCTTTCATACGGAACAGGTCCTCCTTCCTGTCAGACGTTCAAATAATCCCATCTACTAACAGGGTATCAATTGCCGGGGAGCAGGGAGCAGTAAACCGTTAACCGCTCCCTGCTCCCGGCGCTTTGTGCATCCGGCAGGGTTCCCATTGCGTCTTTTCTTTTTTGCAATGGGAAGATTCCCATTTTTTGGTTTTTCAGACTTAAGGTTGCCTCATCAGCGCCACCACAGGTAATATCCGAGTATGACGGCTATGACTACGAGATTCACCACTCCACCGGCGATGATGACCGCGTCAGCCGGCCCGAACCGCCAGCCCTTTAATACTGCCTTGCACGCATCAATCATAATGTCCTCACGCCGGCCCCTTGCATTTGCACAGCTTCCTCAGATAGTCCTTAAGCGCCGTGATATCGTCGTCGGAGAGCGTCTTGCCAAACGGCGGCATCATCGTTGATTTGCTCGTGGCCGCCCCTCCGCTCTTGATGACATTGATTATGTCCTTGTCCGAGAGTTTGCTCATCTCGGCCGTGTTCGTATGGTTCCTCGGGCTCACTGGCTGGCTCTTAGTGGCATTAGGGCCGTCCCCCTTGCCGTCCACGCCGTGACACTGTGAGCAGTAGAATTTGTAATTCGCCTCAGCGGTAGCCGCCTCGGCATAACCGCCTATCTGAACGGCCGACAGAACAACTATAACCGCAATTAGATACCTCATTTTGAACCCCATATCGCTAAACCCCTTTCGTATATTCGTTTCAACGGAAACTCGCTCTCCCTCCGGCCCTCCGGCATCGTTTATAAAGACGCGACATACTCCGCAAGCATCTTCATCTCTGCTTCAGTGAATATCCCTACATACACCGGCATGTCCTTGACGGGTTTGAAGACCTTTGGGTTGACGAAATACGCGTATATCCAATCAGGGTTGAGCCTCTGGCCCGCCCCGATAAGCGTAGGCCCGGTCACGCCCCCGGCAATTGCGCCGCCCTTAGTGATGCTGTGGCAACCGTAACAACCCTGTTTCTTGTCAAAGAGCAGCCTGCCCTGAGGCGAACCCTTCGGCTTCAGACCCATAGCCTTTACGTCAACGGAGGTAAGACTCATTAAATAAGCCACGACCTCTTCCGCCTCCTTGCCGGCAAGCTTGGGGTGGTTTCCTGAGTTCTTCTTTGTGAGCGAATAGAACTCCATCGGCCTTATCGGCTTTGGGTCCTTGAGCCATTTATCGAGAAAGGCCTTCTGGAATTTACTTCCCGAATACCATAGTTCAGGCCCCTTCTTCGCCAACTGATCCTCTATGGTCTTTTCCTTGGCCGGCCCCTGCGTCTGATGACA
>JBBTCG010000096.1:0-2736 GCA_038043305.1 Deltaproteobacteria bacterium
CCGTGCGGTAAGCACCCTCGGGAAAATTTCTAATTTTTAGAGGCAGCCCAAAGAGAGTATCGGAGAGGTGAACCTTGATGCGCGATAACGCGGACGATAAGGTCATTGATGAGATACAACGGCGCCTCGAAGGCAAGGTTGACGGATATGAGATATTCATCTCATCCGACACGGGGTTTTCCGTCGAGGTCAAGGAAGGCGGAGTTGACGCACTCAAGGCGCGCTCAAATGCCGGCGTGGGACTGAGGACCATGCGCGCCGGAAGGCCCGGCTTCGGCTTTTCGAGCGTTACCTCGCCAGATGCGATAGCCTCTCTCGTTGAAAAGACCATTGCCGCTGGTTGCGAGGCCGGCGAGGACGTTGCCATGCTTTTTTGTTCGCCCGCGCCAAAGTTGCCGACGGCGCCTCTCCTCCTCTATGATCCATCGGTCGGGTCAGTTTCGGAGGATGAAAAGATCGCCTCCGCGATTACGGTTGAGGCCGCTTGCCTTGCTTTCGACGCATCGGTCAAGAGGGTAAGGAAGGCCTCTTACGGGGAGAGTATAAGCTCCACGCGGGTAGTTAATTCAAACGGGGTTGACGTAAGGCATTCGGCCACCTATTTTTCCGCAAGCGTTACGGCGGTTGCGGAGCGGGACGGAGACTCTCAAATGGGCTGGGACATGGCCTCGTCGCACACAAGGGCGGATATGGACTTTGCATCCGTCGGCACGGGAGCCGCGAAGAGGGCGGTGCGGATGCTCGGTGCGCGGAAGCTCAATACCGTAAAGTGCCCGGCAGTGTTTGAAAATACCGTTGCAACGGAGCTGCTTGAGGCGCTCGCAGGCTCTTTCCTTGGGGACAACGTGCTCAAGGGCAAGTCAATGCTTGCGGGTAAGCTTGGCAAAAAGACCGCATCAACGGCGATTACCATAGTAGATAACGGCCTCATGCCCGGAGGATGGTCGTCCGCCCTTTATGACGACGAGGGCGTGCCCCATCGCTCCACTGTGCTGCTTGATAATGGCGTATGCAGCGCCTTTCTCTATGACACGTACTGGGCTGTACGGGCGGGCGCGGCCTCGACCGGAAACGGGGCGCGGTCAAGCTTCAAGGGCACGCCCGGGGTGGGGCTTTCCAACATATACATCGAGAAGGGGCAAAAGTCCTTTGACGACCTGACCTCGCTTATGAACACCGGACTGCTCATAACCGACGTGCTCGGCATGCACACGGTCAACACGGTGAGCGGGGACTTCTCTATCGGGGCCGCTGGCTTTTGGGTTGAGGCAGGGGCAATAGCCTATCCGGTGCGCGGTCTTGCAATATCGGGCAATCTTCTTGGACTTTTCTCAAGGGTGCAGGGGGTAGGTGCGGACCAGCGGTTCCTTGGCTCGGTCGGTGCGCCTTCGCTGTTGGTTGAAGAATTAGAGGTGAGCGGCGCATGACAATGGACTCTGAGATTGCCGGGAAGGCAGCGGCCATACTTGCCAATAACCCGCTTTTCACCAAGCTCGAAGCCTTTTATCTTGTTGACCTCATCGCGAAGGGCGAGGCAAGGGTTTTTCCGTCCGGTACGCAGATATTGTCCGAAGGCGAGGCCGGAGACGCGGTTTACTTCATCATCTCAGGCAGGGCAAAGGTAACGCTCTATGGGGAAGAGGGCAGGGAGATAGTCATTTCAACGCTCAAGGAGGGAGACCTCTTCGGCGAGATGTCCATAATGGACGACAAGCCGCGCTCCGCGAACGTGGAGGCGCAAAGCGCATTGGAATGTATGGTCTTGACCAAGTCCGCATTCCTTGAGTATCTCTCGAAGCACCACAAGGTGTACACGAGGCTCTTTGCCTATCTTACTGGCAGGCTCAGGGAGGCCACCAGAAAGATAGGCGGCCTTGCCCTTCTTGACGTGTGCGGCAGGATCGCGCATACGCTCATAGGTATGTCAAAGGCCGGCGCAAAGGACAAGGTAGTTGCCATTGAAAGACCGACGCACGAGGAGTTGGCCGCCCTGATAGGCTCGTCAAGGGAGGTCGTGAGCAGGGCGATTAAGAAGATGACTCAGGAAGGGTATATCAAGATAGAGAAAAAAAGGATACTGCTCATCATGAGGCCGTGAATGGAAGATTCGCAGTAGGCTTCCCGCCAACCTGATCCGACAAATTACCGCCGCCTCTCACGATTGCCTGATTGATGTCCTCGCAAGGAACTCGACTTCCTGCTTTTAACTGGTCTTCTTGGTTGCTTTTTCCATGAAAAGAAATCAACTGGTGCCGGAGGGGGGAATTGAACCCCCACGGGATTTTGAGTCCTTTTTAAGTCTTTTTTGTCCTTGCCTAAAGGCCCACAGGCACATTTTGGGCACAATAAAACCTTTATTATTAGACACCGCCCTTGGCAACAGCAGTCAGCTTCCCCTATCCAAAGAACGGATAGCCGTTCTTTCGCTTCTTTACACCATGGTTAATCCTGATAGTAATAAAATCAGCAAAAAAATCCCTGCAACCATAGCCGCAATCAAAAACGACAACCGAGCCGAGGCGTGGTATGAAATCCGCTACGGCTCAAACAGAGACAGAAAGCACGCCAACCGCCGTTATGAAGAAGCTCACCTCTTTGGTCTTACCGACAATACAGCGACATACACTGACGCCGAAGCCAAAGAAATCTTGAGGATGTATATAAAGCATCAGATTAATGAGACGCCGGTTCAATAGCGAAGTGCAACACTTGGGAAAGCAGAGAGGAAGGTGCTAT
>JBBTCG010000097.1:0-5469 GCA_038043305.1 Deltaproteobacteria bacterium
TGAGGTATACGCGCAGGAACGTGGTCGCAGAGTTTACCCCTGCTTCATACAAGTAGCGATCGAAGTACCTTCCGTTCGGGTCGTCCTTTATAGAATAGAACGTGGCGCGCGGCGCGGCATACGGCGTAAGATCAAACCACTCGCCTGGACGCATCGGAAGGGAGAGCCTTGGGATCAGATCCAGCCGCTGGCCGGTTGCGCCTTCCTGACGAGCGAAATTAACGAAGTTCGATTCGGTTGACAGATACAAGGGCGACCCTGCAACCGTCTGATTAGTGCTTTTGAAGGCCGCAGCCGGAAGCATCTGCAGCGTGCGCCTGTCGTCAGGGGTCATGAGGTTATTGAAAAAACGCATCTGCGACGTAAGGCTGTATATTGACCAGTTCTTCGTGTAGGACAGGTTGCTTTCAAGCGACTCGAGGGAGCGCTCCAGCGCGCCCTTGCCGAAGTCTATGAAGTACTCGTCGTCGCTCACCATGTCAATGTTGGCGCGCAGCGCCCCGGCGTCAAAGAGCGATTCGTTGTGGAGGAGCTTAAAACGCCACCTGTCGTCCGTCGCGTTTTTGGGCCTTGCAAGGTTATCTACGTTCTTTCTGAACTCGCGCACCCTGTCAATGTCCTTTTCCTTGAAGTGATAGAAGTTGGCCTCTCCGGCGCTTGAGCGCGTGCGTATGTAGCGAAATTCGCTCCCTTTGCCAAGCCCCCGGCGCGTCTCCTCGTCAAGGTAGAGCGTCGCGTCCGTGTTTCTTGATATCGCCCAGAAGAATGAGTTTTTAAGGACAAAGCCCCTCAGTTTTGAATATCCCGGCTTAGGCTGGAGGAATCCCGTCTGTCTGTCTCTTTTAATCGGCACCGAGATATAAGGCGTGTAAAGCACGGGCACGCCCTTGATCTCGAAAAACGAATGCCATCCGGTAAGATACTCTCCTACGGTCAACTGCGCGTCGCGCGCGTAAAAGTTCCATGCAGGGCTTTCATCATCCGGGCAATCGCATGTAGTGTAGGTGAGGCGTTGAGCCTCGTAAGTTTCTTTGCCGGTCTTTCTTATGACATCCGCGTTGAGGTGAATGTTTTCCTTTTTATAAAAAAGGCGGCCTCTGGCCAAGACAATGGTCTTTTCCTTCATGTTCATCTTCATCTCGTCGGCCTTTATGTCATTGCCGCCTTCGTCGAGCACAATGACTTTCCCTGAGGCATAAGCCGCGCCGCTCTCCATGTTTATCATGGCCTCGTCGGTCTTGAGCGTTGTCCCCTCCTGCACGATGATCACGTTGCCTTTGGCATGATAGGTGTTGGTGGTCTTGTCGTAGGTAACGTTGTCCGCGGTCAGGTCAATGGGAGCGTCTTTCTTAAAGAGATTTTCAGCGGCCTTCTCAGCCGCAAGGCACGACAAAGAAGGGACAATTGCGGCCAATACGATTAACGTAGAAAGGAGTTTAACTACCGTGAACCGTGACCGTGAACCGTGACCGTAAAAGGATTTTTTCATAATAGCGGTGAAAGACCGTGTCCGTGAACCGTGACCGTAAAAGGATTTTTTCCGTGGTGTCGGAAACTTTACCATAGTTGCGTCGTCTTTTCACGGTCACGGTTCACGGTCACGGCAGTTAGACGGTCTTTTAGAAAAATACCTCTTCGCCTCGGCAATGGTGAAAGTTGAGCCTGTAACGCAGACCGCGTCGTTGCCAAAGGCGAGTTTGACGGCCAAGGCACAGGCTTTTTTGACGCTGGCCGCAGTAATCACCGGCTTGCCGAATTTGGAAGCCTGAGCCTCTATCATCGCGCTTGAGGCGGCCCTGTCCGTTTCAGGCGAGGCCGCGATAATCATCGTTGCCTTAGGGGCAAGCGCCGCAGCTATCCCTGCGATGTCCTTGTCAGCCATGATGCCGAGCACGAGGTAAAGCTTTTTGAACCTGAAGCCCTCAAGGGCTAAAGCCAATGCCTTTGCACCGGCGGGGTTATGCGCGGCGTCAAGGAGCACAAGCGGTCTTTTTCCGATTATCTCAAGCCTGCCGGGCCATGATGCGGTCTTCATGCCTTTGCGTATCGCGGTACGTGATATTGCAAGGCCGCTGCCCTTGAGAAGCTCTATTGCGGCAAGGACGCATGCCGCGTTCCTGAGTTGGTGAGCGCCCATTAAACTCAATTCAACGGCGCTCAAATCTTCATGGATGCCGCAATAGTCAACTGCATGACGTCTCCCTTTGGATGGCGACGCGGCAAAGTCATTGCCAAGGACAAAGAGATGAGAGCCTTTTTTCGCCGCCTCTTTCCTGATGACTTCGATGGCCTTATTTTTTTTCTCGGCGGTTACGATTGGAGAGCCTTTTTTAATTATCCCGGCCTTTTCATAAGCTATCTTTTCGATGGTGTTGCCGAGCATACTGGCATGGTCAATCTCAACGTTGGTTATGACGGAGACGAGAGGGGTTATAAGATTCGTCGCGTCCCACCTGCCTCCCATGCCGGTCTCTATAACGACGACGTCAGAGCCCCTGTCCAGAAAATATCGGAAGGCAAGCGCTGTTGTGAATTCAAAGAAGGTCGCTCCGTCAGATTCCGGCGTCCTTCTTATTTCCCGGACGGCGCGGGCAAGCGCGTTGTCCGTTATGGGTCTCCAGTTAATGCGGATGCGTTCGTTGAATTTCAGAATGTGCGGAGAGGTGTACAGACCGGTCTTGAAGCCCGCGTTGGTCAGGACGGATGCGAGCATCGCGCTGGCCGAGCCTTTGCCGTTGGTTCCGGCGACGTGTATCGCGCTCAGGTTGTCTTGCGGATTTCCTATGGCGGCAAGGAGCCGCCTTGTGCGGCCAAGCCCTTTTTTAATGCCGAACCTTTCGAGGCCGTAAAGGTAGGCTATGGTTTCGCGGTTTGATATCATGCGGCGTTGGCAGGCTGCTGAAAAACGCCCATCTGCTGCGTTGGCCTCAAAGTGAGTCACTGCGCCCAGCACCACTTTGCATCACTACAGCACGTAGTTCAGCAAATTCCTTCGTACAACAAAGTGGTGCTGGGCTCATTCGTCGCTCCTCGACGCCTTGCATCTGGCTGGGTTCCCATTGCGCCTTTTCTTTTTTGCAATGGGAAGATTTGAGCAGCCTGAACAAACTTTAAGTTTTTTAGCAAACTGTTGGTCAAGCCTGATGGCCGAGCAAGGAAAGCAGCCTTGACAGCACGTCTTTCATCAGCTTTCGTTCGACTATCATGTCAATCATGCCGTGCTCAAGCAGGTATTCGGCGCGCTGGAAGCCTTCCGGCAGTTTTTGCCTGATGGTCTCGGCAATGACCCTTGGCCCGGCAAAGCCGATAAGCGCCCTCGGCTCCGCTATGATCACGTCCCCAAGCATCGCAAAGCTCGCCGTAACGCCGCCCATCGTCGGGTCGGTCAGCACGGATATGTAGGGAACTCCCTTTTCTTTAAGTCTTGCAAGCGCGGCGCTCGTCTTGGCCATCTGCATGAGAGAGAGGATGCTCTCCTGCATCCTTGCCCCGCCTGATGAGGAAAAGAGTATAACGCCGCAGCCAGCAGCCGTAGCCGCTTCGACAAGCCGCGTTATCTTTTCTCCGACGACCGACCCCATTGACCCGCCCATGAATGAGAACTCGAACGCCCCGGCAAAGACCCTTTTGCCGTTGATACGGCCCTCGCCGGTGATTATGGCGTCCTTGAGGCCGGTCTCTTTTTGCGAGCTTTTAATCCTGTCGCGATATTTTTTAAGGTCTTTGAAGTCAAGTGGATCGGACGGCTCGACGTTGGAGTCGCGTTCGATGAACGTGCCTTCGTCAAAGGTCATGTTGAGCCGCCCCATGGCCGATATGCGGAAGTGGTAGTTGCACTTGGGGCAGACGTCAAGGTTTCTTTCGACCTCTTTTTTATATATTATCTCGCCGCAGTGGTCGCACTTGACCCAGAGGCCGAGCGGCACCTTGACGCTCTTTGACTCCTCGCCGTTGGCGATCATGTCTTTTTTGAACCAGATCATAAATTCCTCCGTACATGGCTTTCATTGCGGAACGTGCATCGGCGCGGCAGTTGCCGGCACGTTTGTTATCTCCCCGGCGTCGAAGGCCTTTATGAACGCCTCCACAACGGATTCGTCGAACTGCCTGCCGGACCACTTCTTTATTTCGTCAATCGCAACGCCTGTGGGCAGACCCTTTCTGTAAGGCCGCGTGGTGGTCATGGCGTCATAAGTATCGGCGACGGAAATTATCTTGGCGATAATCGGTATCTCTCCGTCTTTAAGTCTCTTGGGATAGCCGAGGCCGTCAATGCGCTCGTGATGGTATAACATGCCGGGAAGCACGTCCTTCAACTGCGGCACATGCTTTAATATATCCGCGCCGAGCATCGGGTGCTGTTTCATCGAGGCGAACTCGCTGTCGTCAAGCGGGGTCTGTTTTCTTAGAATCCTGTCCTCTATGCCGATCTTGCCCACGTCATGCAGCACGGCGGAGAGCTTGACCATCTCGATCATGTCCTTGTCCAGCCCAAGGTGAACGGCGATTGCGAGGCTGTACCATAAGACCCTCTTGGTGTGGCCGCCGGTGTACGGGTCTCTTTTTTCAATGGCCTCGGCAAGCGCCTCGGATGTGGCGTAGAAGGTCTCCTTTATCTCTTCGTACAGCCTTGCGTTGTCAAGGGCGATTGCCACCTGATTGGAGAACAGTTGAAAGAGCTTTACGTCGTCATCGTCGAATGTGCCTCCAAGGCTGTTGATAGCCTGAAGCACGCCGATGACCGCGCCCTTTATCTCAACGGGCACGCAAACCATGTCCCGCGTCGTGAACTTGCTTTTTGCGTCCATCTTGCCCTGAAAGCGTTTGTCCGTTGAGACGTCATGGATGATGACCGGCTCGTTGTGCTCCGCCACCCAGCCCGCGATACCCTCGCCCATCTTGAGGCGTATCTCCTTAAGTATCCCGCCCTTGTCTCCAAGCGCGACCTCGAAGAACAACTCGTTTTTTTCCTTGTCAACGAGGAGAAGAGAGCCTGTCTCGGCCTTCATGAGCCTTGTTATGGCCTCCATTGCCCTTTGTCTGACCACCGATTGGTCAAGGGTTGACGTGAGTAGCGCGCCCACTTCATGCAGCGTCGAGAACTGCCGAATGCGCTCATCAAGCTGGGCAAACAGCCCTGAGCGTTCCATTATAACGGAGAAGTGGCTTGCAAGGGAGGTGAGCGCGGCCACATCCCGCTTATTGAACGGAGATGACGTGTCCCTGTTGATGACCTCTATGACGCCAATCGTCTTTTTCCCAAGGACGAGCGGAACGGCAAGCATGTTCTTCATCGTGTATGCGGCGTTCAGCCCCATCCAGTGTTTGTCCTTTTTGAGATCCGCGCTCACGTAGTGCTTGCCAGTGAGCGCCACGAGACCGGCTATGCCGATGTTTGCCCGCATCTTCATGCCCTTGAGTTTTATTGCAAGCGGGCCTTTTACGATTTCAAAGGAGAGTTCGTTGGTC
>JBBTCG010000098.1:0-19071 GCA_038043305.1 Deltaproteobacteria bacterium
TTTCTGGTATTTCAACACCGCCTTTGTCATAGGCCCTGACGGCGCGATAATCGGGCGTTACAGGAAGATGCACGTGCCGCAACTCTTGTCATGGGAGGAAAGGGCGTACTTCAAGCCTGGCAACATGGGCTTTGGGGTGTTCAAGACCCCGCTTGCAACCATCGGGGTTCAACTCTGTTGGGACGTCTTCTTCCCGGAGGGTTTCAGGGCGCTTGCCCTCAAGGGCGCTCAGATAGTATTTGCCCTTACGGCCTCCGCTTATGAACATTCAATGCCCAAGTGGGAACGCGCCATGCAGGCCGCTGCCCACGCCAACGGGTTTTTCGTGTTCAGGGTCAATCGTACCGGCGCTGAGAGCGGTCTTGACTTTTACGGCAGGAGTTTTTGCGCGGGGCCTGACGGCGAGGTGCTCGACGCCCCGAGCGGCGCTTCCGACGGCGTTGTCATTGCCGACGTTGACTTGAGCCGCATTGCCGAGACGAGGAATCAATGGGTCTTTCTGAAAGACAGAAGGCCGCTGGAGTACGCGTCGCTTTCGGAGGAGTCGGATGAGGGTTAAGGTACATGACATGGTTGCAAGGGCGCTTGTTGCTCTGGACGGCGTTATAAAGACCGCTCACAGGCCGGATATCGTGATTGAGAAGTCCAGAAAAGAGGAGTTCGGAGACTTTGCGACGAACGTTGCCATGCTCCTTGGCCCGCTGGAGAAAATGCCGCCGAGGGAGCTTGCCGAGGTTATCGTCCAGAAACTTAAATGTGAGCCTGACGTGGCCAACTGCGAGGTCGCAGGCCCCGGGTTTATCAATATATTCTTGAAGCGTTCATATTGGGGCGGCGTGCTTGCCGATATAATCGCCAAGGGAGCCGAGTTCGGCGCAAGCGAGATAGGCAGCGGCAAAAAGGTCAATGTTGAATTCGTAAGTGCAAACCCGACTGGCCCACTTCACGTAGGCCACGGCAGAGGGGCGGCGGTGGGGGATGCGCTTGCGCGGATATTGGAGTTTGCCGGATACGCGGTTACAAGGGAGTTTTATGTAAACGACAGGGGAAGGCAGGTATATACGTTTGGGGAGTGCGTGAGGCTGCACTGGAGGCAAATACTTGATCCAAGCGAAAAGATAACCCTGCCTGCGGATGCTTACAAAGGCGGGTACGTCAAAGAAATCGCTAAAAAAATCGCTAAAAAATACGACGACTATGTTACCAAAGAAACGTGGAACCAAGCAACATCGGTTTCGCTTTGCAAGGATTTCGCGTGCGAAGAAATGCTTGAGTCCATAAAACAAGACCTCAAAGACTTCCGCGTGGAATTTAACGTCTGGCAGAGTGAAAGAGAATTATTTGACGACGGCAGGGTCAACGCCGCGCTGAAGGCGCTTGAGGACAGCGGGCACACCTTCCGCGAGAACAACGCGCTTTGGTTCAGGACAACGGCCTTTGGCGACGACAAGGACAGGGTTTTGGAAAAAGCAGACGGAGAGTTGACCTATCTTGCCTCTGACGTGGCGTATCACAGAGACAAGGCCGAGCGCGATTTTGACATGCTTATAAACGTCTGGGGCGCGGATCATCACGGCTACGAAGCCCGCGTAAGGGCCGCGCTCAAGGCGTTCGGATACGACGACGCGATCCTGAAAATAATCTTTATCCAACTTGTTGCGCTTCTCAGGGGCGGCGTGCCTGTCCCAATGGGCAAGAGGGAAGGGGAGTTTGTAACGCTCCGTCAGGTGATGGACGAGGTGGGCGTTGACGCCTGCCGGTTTTTCTTCCTTATGAGAAAGTCCGACGCGCACCTTGACTTTGACCTTGAGCTTGCAAAGAGTCAGGCGCCTGAAAATCCGGTCTATTACGTCCAGTACTGCCATGCGCGCATCCACAGCATATTGGAGTTTGCCGCAACAAAGGGGTTTACACCGCCTGAAGACGCCTTGTCCGGCATAGTTGAAAAACTTGACGGCAAGGACGAAGTTGCGCTCATTAAACAGCTTGCCATGTTCGAGGAGGTGGTCGAAAAGGCCGCGCTTACGTTTGCCCCTCACCTTGTTGCCTTCTATCTTATGGAGCTTGCAGGTATGTTTCATCCATACTACAACCGGAACAGAGTCGTTACCGACGATATCGCCCTTACAAAAACGCGCCTCCTCCTGTGCAGGGCAACCGCAACCGTCGTCGCCAACGGACTAAAGCTCCTCGGCGTATCCGCGCCGATAAAGATGTAAGCCGTCAGCGGGCTTTTCTTGACAATTCCACGATAAAATCATATAATATATGGTGCATAAAGCTTTGCCAGACCGTTTGCATGGAGGATTTGGAACAATGAGCCTTCCGATACTTACAACCGACAGTCTCAATATCTATCTTGCCGAGGTAAACCGGTATCCCCTGATGACCCATGAGGAGGAGAGCCGTATCGCCCAGCGTTACTACAAGACGCACAGCGTCGAGGACGCGCATCGGCTCGTTACCAGCAACCTGCGTTTCGTAGTCAAGATAGCCCTTGAGTACACCCACTACGGGGTGAAGCTCCCTGACCTTATTCAGGAGGGCAACATCGGGCTGATGGTTGCCGTAAAGAAGTTCAACCCTTTCAAGGGCTTCAGGCTTATCACCTACGCGAATTGGTGGATACGGTCTTTTATGCAGGAGTTCATCCTAAAGGCCACCGGCATGGTCAGGCACGGCTCAAAGGCGTTGAAGAAAAAGCTCTTCTACAAAAAAGACCGCGAAGAGACGAACGCGTCGGGCCAGATGCCGCCCGGAGAGGAGCATCTACCCGACCTCTCGCTTGACGCCACTTTGTTTGACGGCAAGACAACGCACATGGACATGCTGCGGGACCACGACTCTGATCCTCAGCAGGCGGTTCAAGTAAGGCAGGAGCAGGCCGTCGTTAAAAAACAGGTCGGCTCCGCCTTGGCAAAACTTAATGACAAGGAGCGCATGGTCATCGAAGGCAGGCTCCTTGCCGATGAGCCGGAAAGCCTTGCAACGATCGGGGTAAGGCTTGGGCTGACAAGGGAGCGCGTGCGCCAGATAGAGGCCGCAGCAATGAAAAAACTCAGGGATACGCTAAAGGGAAAGGGAAGCCGCGCCGTTTATAATGGCGCGTTGTCTCGAAGTCTCTTGAGCCGTGCTTAATCCGCATCACCATAAAAAAGGAGGGCATGACGCAGCCCTCCTTTTTCTCATTTGCCGTCCGTAAAGACCAATCCAGCGCTTGCCGCGCGGGCAATATTTATATTCGTCAGCCCGATTGATTATTCCCTATTAAAGTTCTTATGTCTATCCGCTGGCTAACCGCAAAGACGCGGTTAGCCACGGCAAGGAAATGTTCATTTTGAAGCCGGTCTTATCGCGCCGTAGGCGCGAGACGACGGGCAACCGGTCTTTCAAGAAAGGGGGACAAGCCGCACGGGCAATATAAGTTTTTATCAGCCCTGCTGCTTATTCCCTATTAAAGTTCGGAGCCTGCCCCCGAATGTATCTATCGGTGGGGCTTACCTTTCTTTCAAGAAAGGTAAGTACATCTTTTGCTTTACTTTCCGGCTCGAATAGTGCTATCAAGTATCTGTAATATCAGATGTTTTGTTTAAGCCCAACCAAGAGGTATCCGTTAATTGGAGATGAGGCCGACCGTTGCGCTGATAGACGTCGGCGCGCTTAGATATAATTATGCCCGGATACGGGAGGCGCTTGCCCCTGATATTGCCATAATGGCCATAGTCAAGGCCAATGCCTATGGCCACGGCGATATTGAAGCTGGCCGCGCGTTGGAGTCCGTTGGGTGCGCCATGTTCGGCGTTGCCATTGTTGAGGAGGGGATACGGCTCAGGCAAGCCGGCATAAAGTCCGATATAGTAATCCTTGGCGGCATATATCACGGCCAGATAAAAGAGGTCTTTGATTATTCCCTTACGCCGGTTGTCTTTGACATCCGTATGGCTCAGGCGCTTGACGGATATGCCAAGCTCAGGGGCGAGAGAAAAAAAGTACATCTCAAGATTGACACTGGCATGGGCAGGCTCGGCATATTGCCCGGAGAGATTAGCGCCTTCCTTGACAAATACGCCGGACTGACGAATCTCGATACACAGGCTCTCCTGTCCCACTTTGCAGAGGCCGAATCAGAGGATAGGTCGTTCTCCGATATTCAGCTTAAACTTTTCATCGCCTCCGCCGATAGGATGAAAAGAGCGGGTATAACGCCTAAATTTATAGACATGGCGAACAGCGCCGCCGCGATAGGCAACGCGGACGCGCGGTTTAACCTCGTAAGGCCGGGCATAATGCTCTATGGCGCTTACCCTGCGCCGCGTTTCAGGGAGATGATGGATCTAAGGCCAGTAATGAGCATAAAAACGCGGATACTGCACCTTAAAACCGTGAGCGCCGGGACGCCGATAAGCTATGGCAGGAGGTTCGTTACCAAGCGGGAAAGTTTGATAGCGACGCTGCCCATCGGATACGCGGACGGGCTGCCCAGGAAACTTTCAAACGTCGGAGAGGCGCTTATACGCGGGCATCGCGCTCGAATGATTGGCACGGTTTGCATGGACCTTACCATGTGCGACGTAACCGACATTCCGGGCGTTGAGCAGGGCGATGAGGCAATTATCCTCGGTGCTCAGGGATTGGAGCGCATAACCGTGGAGGAGATCGCTGAAAAGGCCGGGACAATAAGCTACGAGATACTTTGTAATATAAGTTCTCGCGTGCCGAGGGTCTACTGCGGTTAACCGGGCTGTCTTTAATCTATGCTCAAAAAAAATCTCGAACAACTCGGCAGGGACGCCGGCGGCTTTATAACGACCGCCGGACGCATGTCCATGCTTTTGGGCTGGACAATCATGTACGCCTTCGTGCCTCCCGTAAAGTTTAAGAACATCTTCAAGCAGATGGAGTTCGTCGGCGTACAGAGCCTTTTCGTCGTCATCCTGACCGGCATGTTTACCGGCATGGTTTTGGCCTTGCAAAGCTACAACGCACTTAAAAGGTTCGGGGCAGAGAGCCTCGTTGGCCCGACCGTTGCCCTCAGCATGGCGCGTGAGTTGGGGCCCGTGCTCACCGGCCTTATGGTAAGCGGCAGGGCTGGAAGCGCGATGGCCACGGAGCTTGGCACCATGAGGGTAACGGAGCAGATTGACGCGCTGTTTACAATGGGCGTCAACCCGGTCAAGTACCTCGTGTCCCCAAGGGTCATAGCAGGGATATGCATGTTCCCGCTCCTTACCGTCGTAACCGACTTCGTCGGCGTGGTCGGCGGATACCTCGTTGGGGTCAAGCTCCTTGGAATAAATCAGGGCATTTACATAGGCCGCACCATTGACTTCGTTCAGATAAACGACATATTCACCGGGCTTACCAAGTCGTTGATGTTCGGCCTTATTACGACGCTCGTGGCCTGTTACTACGGCTTTTACACCACCGGCGGAGCCGAGGGCGTCGGCAGGGCCGCGACAAACTCGGTAGTGCTCTCAAGCGTCCTGATACTTGTGTCGGACTATCTTATGTCGTCAATGATGGCGTAAAGACCGTGAACCGTGACCGTGAACCGTGTAAAAACAAATTCCATTACGGTCACGGTTCTTATGTCGTCAATGATGGGCTGAGTTATGGCCGCCACCTAATGTAATGTATATATCCGCAACCGCAGACCATGTATATGCAATTTTTTTACGGTCACGGTTCACGGTCACGGTTCACGGTATTTATGATAAAGATTATTGACCTTAAAAAGTCGTTCAACGGCAAGCAGGTGCTTGACGGCGTGAATCTTGAGATTGAGAAGGGCAAGATAACCGTCATCATAGGCCGGAGCGGCGAGGGCAAGAGCGTCCTTATAAAACACATCATCGGGCTGTTGAAGCCGGACTCAGGCAGGATAATATTCGAGGACATGGAACTGACCTCCATGAAGGAAAGGGACTTTAACGAAATCCTGAAGCGCTTCGGGATGCTCTTTCAGGGCGCGGCGCTTTTCGACTCAATGACCGTTGCAGAAAACGTCGGCTTTCCACTCAAGGAGCACACGGACCTTCAAAGCGAGGACATATTAAAAACCGTGAGCGAGAAGCTCAACAGGGTCGGGCTTCACGGGGTTGAGGATATGATGCCCTCCGAGCTTTCAGGCGGCATGAAAAAGCGGGTTGGACTTGCGCGGGCCATAGTCATGTCCCCGGAGATAGTCCTGTTCGACGAGCCTACGACCGGGCTTGACCCGATTATGAGCGATTCCGTGGGTACGCTGATACTTGATACGCAAAAGGCGCTTCATACGACTTATGCTGTAATCACGCACGATATCACGCTCACGTACAAGATAGCCGATAAGATAGCCATGCTGCATGAGGGCAGGATAATAGCCGAGGGCACGGTTGACGAGATGAAAGCGAGCGATAATCCGGTGGTGAGGCAGTTTCTTGAAGGCAGGGCCGAAGGGCCTATAAAGGTTTATTGAGTCTATGACGGACAAAACCGCATCCCTATTGAAGCTTTCCGCAGAGGCAAAGGTTGGTCTCTTTGTCCTCCTCGGCATAATACTCCTCGTGTACATGTCCCTTAGGCTCGGCGGCATCCAGTTCGGCAGGTCCGAGGGGTACTTGTTGCACGTTGAGTTTGCCAGCGCCGCTGGCGTTGACAAGGACGCGGCGGTGCGCGTCGCGGGCGTCGAGGTGGGCAAGGTCAAGGAGATAAAGCTCAAGGACTCAAGGGCGCACCTCGTGCTTCAGATACAGCCTGACGTCCGCATAGGCAAGGACTTCATGGCCGTGCTTACCACAAAGGGACTTCTTGGAGAGAAGTATCTTGAGCTTGTGCCGGGTTCTCCCAACGCGCCCGGGTTAAAGGACGGGGACACGATAACGCGCACCACCTCCTACGCGGACATGGACAAGCTCATAACCATACTCTCGGACGTGTCAAACGACGTAAAGAGCGTAACAGAGTCGCTGAGTAAGGCCCTTGGAGGCAAGGAGGGCGAACAGAGCCTTAAAAATATCGTAAAGAACATAGAGGAGATATCCTACAGGCTGAGCAGGGTGATTAACAAAAACGACGCGCGGTTCGAGAGCATATTAAAAAACCTCGACGACTTTTCAACGCTTTTGAAAAACGACGGCCCGCTTATCACGCAGGAGATACGCACGGCCGCTAAAAACCTCAACGAGGCCATTGCGAAAACGTCAGGCAACTTAAACGGCCTTATTGACGAAAACAGGGGGAATCTCAAGGAGGGCGTTGAGAACCTGCGTCTTGCCGCGGTAAGGATGCAGGAGGCAATGGACTCCATAAACAAGATCGCCAAAGAGGCCGGGCCTGAGATAACCACTACCGTGGCCGCTGCCAGCAGCATAGTCAAAAAAATCGACAAGGGCGAGGGCACCCTCGGAAAGCTCATAAACGACGCAAGTGTTCACGACAACCTGAATAAGACCATAAAGGGCATAAACAACTACATTGATAAGACCGAGAGTTTCCATACCTATCTCGGGTACAGGACAGAGTACCTCAATCAGTCGAGCAAGGCAAAGAGCTACTTTTCGTTAAGGATACAGCCCAGCGTTGACAAACATTACATGATAGACCTCGTGAGCGACCCGGTGGGCAAGAGGAAAAAGGAGACCAAGGAAACGACAGTGGGCGGGACTACGACCACGACCAACGAGACCACGATGACCGACACCTTCAAGTTCTCGGTGCAGATCGCCAAGCGCTTCAGCGACCTCATGCTGAGGGGCGGCATCATAGAGTCAACGGGCGGGGCCGGCGTTGACTATTACATGCTCAGGGACAGGGTAAGGCTCTCTCTGGAGGCGTTTGATTTCACCAGAAAGGGCAAGGCGCACGCAAAGGCCGGGGCAACGGTGCGCTTCTATAAATACTTCTACCTCACAGGCGGGTACGACGACTTCCTCAATAAGAATTACAAGTCCTCATACGCCGGACTCGGCCTTGAATTCAACGACGACGACATAAAGTATCTCCTCTCAAGCGCGCCCTCGACGAGCTTCTGATGTCTTAAAATAGCAAATTTGACCTTGACTTTTGCATTTTTTGTGCAATAATTCAGTTAAAATTTATGGAAATAAGGGATCAACATGCTGATTGAATTCAATGTAACCAACTTTCGCTCCATCCATGATGAACAGACGTTGAGTATGGTTTGTGACGTCGGCAAGGAACATAAAGACCAAAATACCTTTGCAACAGGGATGCGGTCTGTGCCAAACCTGTTGCGCTCAGTTGTCATTTATGGCCCGAATGCCGCAGGCAAAAGCAATATAATGGAAGCGATGAGATCCATGCGGATGTTTGTGGCATTGTCGCACTCCATGCAGGAAGGGGAGAATATCGAGGTTGAACCATTCCTTTTGAATAGCAAGAGCCGTATGGAGCCAAGCGAGTTTGTGGTGTTTTTTATGCAGGACAATGTGCGCTATCGATACGGTTTTGCGGTAAACAATGAGCGCGTGTTGAGTGAATGGCTCACTGCCTATCCTGAAGGCAGACCGCAGAAATGGTTTGAGAGAGGCGTTGATGATTGGCACATTGGAACTAATCTTTCCGGCACTACCGAGCAGATCAAACTTTGGAAGGCGTCAACCCGGCAAAATGCCCTATTTCTTTCTACAGCCGTACAACTCAACAATGAACAACTTAAACCAGTATTCAACTGGTTTAAGCAGAAGCTAATGGTGATCAAGTCGAGCGGAATAATAAATTGGCAGGATTCAGCTATAAAATGCGTTTCAGATGAGGGCAAGAAAAGGATATTGGAATTTATGAAAGCCGCTGATATCGGCATCCTTGGGATTGAAGTAAAGGAAATACGATTTGAAGATGACGATAGTGATTTGCCGCCTGATATACTTCAAAAGCGCAAAGGCTGGCTTGCAAGGAATCCGTTTGACGTCAAATTCGCGCATAAAGCAAGCGACAGCGGCAAAGTAGTTGAATTTGATATTTCAGATGAATCACGCGGCACACAAAAGCTCTTTGCCATTGCTGGCCAGTTGCTTGATGTGTTGACTAAAGGCAGCGTCCTTTTTATTGACGAGTTGGATACCAGCCTCCATCCGGTAATTATGCGGTATCTTGTCAGCATGTTTCATGATCCTAAAATCAACAAGAACAACGCTCAGATAGTCTTTACCACGCATGACACGACGATCCTTGATGCGGAGGTCTTTAGGCGCGATCAGGTCTGGTTTGTGGAAAAGGATGAATATGGCGCAAGCCGTCTATACCCTCTTAGTGATTTCAGTCCGCGAAAAGGTGAGGCGCTTGAAAAGGGGTATCTGCATGGAAGGTACGGCGCGTTGCCGTTCATAGGAGACCTCAAGTTCTGATGGGAACGGATGACCTTTTTCATAAACGTAAGGCGCTTGAAGAAAAAGACCTCCGCCGGAAACGAAGCTGGAGAAAGCCTTACGATCGTGTTTTGATAGTCTGTGAAGGAGAAAAGACAGAGATACGGTATTTTGCGCTACTTCGCGCCAAGTTGCGGCTGAGTTCAGCTAATATCGGGATTCCAGACGGGCAGCGCGGCACTGACCCGATGAGCATTGTGCAGTTTGCTATTGATGAGTTCAAAAAAGACAAGGAATATGATCGCGTATACTGCGTATTTGACAGGGACAAACATACAACGTTTAACACTGCCGTCAATAAGGTCATGGATACACGTCGAACGGGCGTACCCATCCATGCCATTACCTCTGTTCCATGCTTTGAGGTATGGCTTCTTTTGCACTATGAACATCGCCCTCCCGCTTTTTGCACGACAGGGAATGATTCAAATTGCGATCCAGTAGTATCGAGATTAAAAAAACACATCCCTAATTACGAAAAGGGTAACATTGATGCGGTTTTTGAGGGGTTATACAACAGTAGAAACGTGGCTCTCAAGAACGCCAAATCATTAGAAATATTCCATGAGACCAGCGGCGCTGACAACCCGTCCACAAAGGTTCACGAACTGGTTGAATATCTGATGGACTTGAAAAAAGACAAACCATAATGCTTAAAAAACACCTCTTAATCTTCGATCTTGACGGCACGCTTATTGACTCCAGTGCCGACATCGCCGCTGCGGCAAACAGGACTATCGAGTCAATGGGCTATGCCCGGCGCGGCATTGACAAGATAAAGGCGGACATAGGCTGGGGAGTAAAGACGCTCCTTGAACGGCTCATGCCGGATGAGCCGCCAGAGAGGATAGAGGCGGGACGGCGGATGTTTCTTGACTTCTACGGCGCTCATCTCGTCGTTGACACGTATGTATACCCCGGCGTGCAAGAGACGCTTGCCCTTTTCAAGTCGCTCGGCAAGAAGATGGCTGTCGTAACGAACAAGCCGGTTGCCTTTGCGGAGCGCGTATTGACCGAATTCAATCTGCGCGGATATTTTCTGGCGGTAATAGGCGGCGACTCGTTTGCCAACAGAAAGCCGCACCCTGAGCCAATCGAGGCCGCGCTCAAGGCCGCCGGGTGCGGCGCTCTTGAGGCCGTGCTCGTAGGCGACAGCCCAATAGACTGCGAGGCTGGAAGGGCGGCAGGCGTTTCAACAATAGGCGTAAGCTACGGTTTCAGGTCAAGGGAGGAGCTTTCCGGCTGCGCGGCCGTCATTGACAAATTCGATGAGTTGAAAAGGATTGTGAGATGACTTACCTTTCTTGAAAGACCGGTTGCCCCCCCGATTAAAACATTCGGGGGCAGGCTCCGAACTTTAATTGGGAACGAACACCAAGACTGACGAATACAAATATTGCCCAAGCGCCACTATAACGCATCACGGCCTTTATGGCTTCTGAGGGATTACCGATGACCGACTATATAACCGCCAGACTCGGCATATTCGACGCGCTTGTCAAAAAACGTCTTGATATATTGAACGGAAGGCCGTGGATGCTGGAGCCGGGCCAACTGCGCTTCAGGCATGGGGATACGCTTGCCGAACTCAAGATACCGTACCATCTCGGCGGCGAGGACGAGGCCGTTATTGAAAAGGCGGTATTGAGCCTTATCGCCCTGTTTATGAAACGCTACGAGTACGCGGGCAAGGAGCGAAGGGCTGAGCCGGATTCGCGCCAGCCGCTTGCTGGCTTTTCTCCGACGCTAAGGGACAGGACGTACCGCACGGACATGTTCATAGCCGATTCACTTGAAAGAAAGGCGGCTGAGGAGATACTTGCAATAGCGCCTTACGTGGACAGCGCCATGCTCGGCTTATGGCTCGGAAGCGACGGGCACGGCAGGAAGTTTCTTAAATGGGCGTCGGGTATGTTCGATAAGGCGCTCAAGGACGAGGCCAAGGCAGGCTCCGGAGAGCCGACGTCATACCTTGCAATGCTGGCGATGGTTGCCGCCATAAGGAAAAAAAAAGACAAGGCCAAGGAGTTCAAGATCAAGGGGCTTTCATATGATAAGGCCGAGCTTGCAATCGGCCTTATCATGTTCGCTTCGCTCAAAAGCACGGTCTTGAACCTGTTTGAGAACCTTGCCGCCTCCCAGGTGGCCTACCATAACCCTGCAAGCATGATGCTCTTGCTTAGCGCCTTGTCGCCCAAGTCGTTCATTGCCATACCGTCGAATCTGACTTCAACCTCCCTGAACCCGTACGGCGTCGGAGCAGAGGCCATCGAGGCCGTGGCAGCTATTATACCGCCACTGAGCGGTACGGAGCAGGAGCCCGGCGTCGTTGAGGACGCGTATCAAAAGATAATAAATACCCCTGCCGCAATGGACGCCGTAAAGCAGCAGTGCGCGATATCCGGATTTCGCTTTGAAGCCGCCAAATACCTGAGCGAGGTGGACTGCCCCGGCTCAGAGGCGCACACGCAGCTTTTCGACATATACAACGATGACAGGCTTATCAAGCAGTTCCTCAGCGACTCAAAGACGCCATTGAGCTTCGCAAAGGCGCTTGACGACGTAAAAAAACAGTTTGCCAAGGACTTAAGACGAACCGAAATAATAACTGCATTTCAAAAATACCTGACCTCCTTCAAGAAGACGATGTTCGACGTGCTGCTTGGAGGCGGCAAGAAAGATTCGGCGGAGGCGATAAGGCAGGTTATCTCAGGCTGCCTTGCGGCAAGGTTCGACGATCACGTCGAGGTATTCCAGAACCTGATGCGCGGTTATATGGCCGACAGGCGCGAGGAGTTCGACAATAACACCCTTGTCGAGGAGTACAACAACGGCAGACTGTACCGTTTTTCATCCGACGACAGGCCGCTATTGAAGGTGCTTTCCATAGAGGCCGAAGGCCAGCTCTTCATTGACATGAAGGATTTTACGCGGAAGACCTTCAAGGTGAAGGAGATCGCCATGGCCGACTTCATGAAGGAGTACTTCTACAAGCCCATACTCAAGGCGGCAAGCAAATACAAGGTCGGCTCCGGCTTCGTGACGGATGAAAACGGCATAAGGCTCACCAACATGCCGGGGGACGCGGCCATATTCTCAGGCGGGATAGAAAACCTCGTGAACCTTGCGAGAGACATTCAGCAAATCATACGCGGCTACCGCCTGCAACTCTTCAGGAAACTCCCTCCCGGAAGCGATCAGGGCATCATTGAGGCCGTTCACAAGAACTTCGAGGACAAAAGGGCGGCCTTCAAAAAAAGGCATGATGAACTGAACAAGGCCGCTGATATGAAGGAGGCCGGTATAGAGGCCAGGCTCATAGCCCTTGGCGAGGAGGAGCGCAGGCTTGAGAACACCTATAGGGACGAGCTTGAGGCCGCGGTCAAGAACGAGCTTGAGGCCGGGCTTTACATATCTTACGGGACAAAGTCCGAGACCGCCATAATCGAAGGGGTAGAGGAGTTTGCGGGCACGGTGAAGGTGGCCATAGGAGAGAAGATAAACGAGGCCGCGCGCGGCACCTTCAGGCACCCGCTGGTAAGGGCAAAGCTCGAGTTGCTGCTTGAGAACGAAAGGCTTGTCAGAGACGATAAGGCGCTCATCTATCCGTTCGACATATACATTGACAGGATATACTCGTTAAGGATGCCGCCGGAACTTGACCGCGCCTTTGAAAAACTGGTATTGACAAGGAAGCCCCCTGCGGCTGAAGCCATGGGCCGCGTAATGTCCAACGAATATATGAACGATCTCAAAAAAATAGTGGCAGGGGACACGTTCGCTTCCCTGAGGCTCATCAGCTCTACAACGGACTTATACAACAAAGGGCAGGCCATAAGCGCCGCCGCGCTTGACGCCTATATGAAGGAAACCAGGGCAGCGAAGCGGTTCTTCAAGAAGGTTGTCCAGCCGTCCGAGCTTGCACCCGAGATACGAAAGGCCTTTTTTTTCCCCGTTACCCCTCTTGAATTCATCTTCGGCGTGGAAAAGACCAAGGACATAGAGAGAATAGATGGCTTTTACCGGGCAGGGGAGGTCGTGTTCAAGGGCTTTGAGGCAACCGGGCCGATAGCCGTCTACGAGATGCTTTACGGCGACAGCCCCTTTATGCGCGAGTTTCTCATCCGCCACGTGAGGCAATGGGCAAAGGATACGGAAAGGGAGGAGTAAGCGCGGCGATGAGTCAATGCCGGAAGATCCTTGATAGAGCGGTTGAATAAATTATGCAGATCTATACATATTCACAGGCACGTGAAAAACTGGCGGACATCCTTGAAGAGTCCAAGAACGAAGAGATTGTCATTCGTCGGAGGAAGGGCGATCTGTTTACCATTACGCCGAAGTCACCATCTCGCCGCTCTCCCTTTGACGTGCCATGCTTGAGCAAAAAGATTACCCGAAAAGAAATATTGGCGACAATACGCGAATCCAGAGAACGGGCATAACCAAGACAACCACGTGAGCAACTCAAAACAAACCGACCCGCTCTTGGAGTGGAACCGTCTCAATAAAGAAAATGCCGAGCAAGCCCTTGTATCCGCCACATTCAAGTGCATGGCAGACACAAGTCCTATAGTTGATAAATTCTCTATGTGGCTGCTTGCCGGCACTGGAGCGTCAGGCGCCTTGCTCATTAGCCGGATAGAAGCCGTTATCCCTCACTTGACGGCAACAGGCTTCAAATGGTGTCTGTTTTTCTTGATTGTCTCAGCAATCCTTGGGTTCTTGGCCAAATACAAATCGCTTCGGTGTCAAATCCAAAACGAAGTGAATACAAAGCTAACCGAGCTAATGCCCGCAATCTTTGCCAAACATAAAGAAGATAAAACGGAAATACAGGAATATGCGAAGCAACGAGGCGTTGCGCTGGAAACAGACATCAGTTTATCAAAAGTAATCGCGGAGTTTGCTAAGCCGTTTCCATTCTGGGTGAGGTGGCTCATAGAACGGCAAGTCATTAAAAACCAAGGGAACCGGCAGGCAGGCTTCCACGTTGCAATAAAAGCCTATTCTGGGCAACTCTTTTTTACATTTTGGCAGGCTGTTTTTTTCTTGGCATTTCTTTGCGCCGGAGCGTGGTATGCAAGGGGCATATAACACGTCGCCACCTGTGACGTGCTATTCATTCGTCTCAACCATTGTTGGCTTTGAGTGCCTCGTTCATGCTTCCCGTGCGATAGCCCTGAAGGTCAAGGGTTACGTAGATAAAGCCTATCTTCTTGAAGCCGTCCACCACCTTCATTCGCGCGGCCTCGTCAATGAAGAGCCTCATGGAAGCCGCGTCGGCCTCTATCCGCGCCACGTCGCCGTGATACCTTACCCTGAACTGATAAAGCCCAAGCGAACGTAAAAGGTCTTCGGCTTTGCCGACCTTGTCAAGCCGCTCCTCGGTAATGGCCGTTCCATACGGAAAGCGCGATGATAGGCAGGCCGCGCTCGGCTTGTTCCACGTTGAGAGATTAGCCTCCCTGCTCAGAAACCGTATCTCGTCTTTCGTAAGTCCGACCTCCTGCAACGGGCTTCTTACCCCAAGCTCAACGGCAGCGGTCTTACCCGGACGGTAGTCCTTTGCGTCGTCCGCGTTCGAGCCGTCCGCTACACTGTCAAAACCAAGGGATGCGGCCTGTTCGGAAGAGATCTTAAAGAGTTCGCTCTTGCAGTAGTAGCATCTCTTGTCGGTATTGTCGGCAAAGTTGGGTATCTCAAGCTCGTTGGACTCTACTATTATATGGCGCGCCCCTATTTGAGCGGCAAGCCTTTTAGCCGCCTCGAACTCATGCTCAGGATATGTAGGCGACGTTGCGGTAATAGCCGCGGCCTTTGCGCCAAGGGCGTCCACAGCGGTTTTAAGGAGGAATGTCGAGTCAACGCCGCCTGAAAAGGCCACGAGCACCGAGCGCATGGAGAGAAGAGAGGCTCTGAGCCTTTCTTGCTTCTCATGCGCTGAGGCTGATATCTCCCCGTTAAAGACGAAGCTGCCATGAATCGCCTCTTGAATCCCTCTCAGCATACCCTCGCCCCTTCAGCCGCCTCGTCGCTTACCGGCGTGCTTACCTCTATGAAACCCGCCTCGCCATCCACGCTTGTCCTGAACGTGCCCTTTGTAACGCCCTTGCCTGAGGAATATTTGAGTATCAACCCGGCGGCAAAATGCAACGCCACGTTGCTCATCCCGAGCGCCACGATTGCCACAGGCCCCGGAAAATCGTCCGGCTCCACAAGAGTTTCTCCGGACTGGATAAGAGACTTGAGCCTTTCGTTGTCGGCCTCGTTCCTGCCGACGACCACCTTGACGCCGTTAAAGCGGAAGTGCCTGCCAGAACGCAGTATCGAGAGGTCTTTCTTTGTAAGTTCCTTTTTGTTGTCGAGAAGGTCTTTGACCTTCTTTGAAAATATCTTGTCGGTAAGAAGGCACCCTCCGGACGGACACGGATAGTCGTTAACGCCAAGGTCAAAGGCAAGCGCCATCTGTTCCTTTCTGCTCCTGCCTTCTATCGCCGGAAGCCTTGAACGATCAACAAGACCTTCAATCTCAGGTCTTGTAGGTTCAAGGTGCTGGGCGCAAAGCGGCCTCAAGATAAGCCCTTCAAGGCCGCTCTCGCGCTCAATGACCCTGAAGGCGTCCTTCCTTTGGCTCATGGGTCTTTGGCCTAAGACCTCGCCGGTGATGATGAAGGAAGCGCCTATCTCCTCCATGTACTTCTTTGCGGCCCTGAACATGTAGATGCGGCAGTCAACGCACGGGTTTATGCCCTTGCCGTAGCCGTGGCGCGGCCTTCTGACAATGGCCATGTATTCAAGACCCTTGACAAGGGTCCTGATGGGTATGCCGAACTCAACGGCCACCCTTGCCGCCTCGCTCTTGCAGCCGCCTTCCTTCGCCCCGCCGCTGTTGCAGGTGCAAAAGGCGGATGTAAAATTAAGGGCATGCACCTCAATGCCCTGCTCAATCATCAATTTCACGGCAAGCGTGCTGTCAAGCCCGCCTGATAAAAGTGCAATTGCCTTTGTCATAAACCCGCTGCTCCCGTTCTTTACACTATTATGCGCCCTTGCATTCCGACGATATGATATTATACCGATTGAAGGCTATGAAATCAAACCAAAAGCATACCGGGGAGGTCAGTCGCATAATACGCCGCATTGTTTTCGCCGTGTTTGTCCTTGCCGCGCCGTATCTCAGCGGCCTTGCCGTTGCCGCGGATGGTATAATGGAATTAAAGGCGATATTCGAACCGGTTATGGATAAAGGCAGGGGCAACCGTGTAGTCATCGCCATCCGGGAGTTTGAGCGCTCCCCCGCTTCAAACATGCGGGGGCAGGCGTCGAAAAAATGGCGTCTTGTGGTAGACCCTGAGACCTTTGAGACGTTCATCCTGCCGGACGCTGCTCCGGCAAACGACGCGGCATGGAAGGATACGCCTTTTGTCAGGGCGCTTGAGAGATACAACGCGCGTCCCGAAGGGATTACCAACAACGGCATTACCGCAGGAAGCGCGGCCGGCGTTTTTCTTACCGTGGATCTATGCCCGTCAAAAAAGGCGTTTGATCGCGCCATGTTCACAAGGACAATCGAGGCCGCAGGAGGTCTCGGCGCGCCCATAGCCATAGCGATAAGCGGGTTATGGATCGAAAGGCATGAGCCCGACTTTAATTGGCTTATGAATAAGGCAAGGGAAGGGGCGCTCAGGATAACATGGGTCAATCATTCCTATACCCACCCGTTTGACGGGGAAAGGCCGCTTGAGGAAAACTTCCTTTTGACGGCAGGGGTTGACTTTGAGAAGGAGGTCCTTGAAACCGAGAGGCTATTGCTTGAAAAGGGCGCGGTCCCGTCTCCGTTCTTCAGATTCCCAGGGCTTGTCTCGGACGCGAAACTGCACTCACGCCTCAGAGCCATGTCCCTTATCCCAATCGGCGCGAACGCATGGCTGGCAAAGGGTGAGTCGCCGAAACCGGGTTCAATCATCCTCGTGCACGGGAACGGCAACGAGCCGAACGGGATAAAAAGGCTGTATGAATATTACGACGCGAGCACTGGCGGGGTGAGGCTCCTGCCGTTAAGAGAGGCGTTCGAGGCTGGAAGAAGGCGGCATAAGGGGCAACAATAGTATCCTTAAGTCATGCGGGCTAACGACCAAGCTCAACGACCGCCGCTGAGAGGCGCGGTGGAGCGCAAAAGGCGCGCACGAATTGCAACCCCGCACTGAGCGGAGAAGCATAGCGGCGGTTCGCTGGAGCGCACTTGTTAGGTGGCCTTTGTGGCATTCTCTATAAAATGCGGGTCATGTGAACGAAGATCCTCAAGAAAACCGAGCAGTGCATCCGATAGTTCGCGACGTGAAACGAAATCAGTCCGCGTAAGTTGCCACGAAATGCCTTGCTCGCTGTGCAGCGCGGGAAATGCGATAGGACTGTCCGTGTCCTTATGCGCCTTGGCTGGCTCCATCTTCGCCAAAGGAATCCGAACACGCTTGAAGGCTCGTTTGAGTTCGCTGAGTCGCTGCGGAAGTGAAGCACTAATCAAGGAAGTCTTGTCTCGTACTCTCTGATCCATTGTGCGAACGAGTTCATAGGCTCCGAGAACCCAAAGGTAGGACAGTGTAAATCTATCCGAGGTCTTGATTGATTCCGCGATGGTCTGTTGCTGTGCCTCGGGAAGACTACAATACCGGCTGTCTTCTTGAATAAGCTGGCAATCAAGTCTGCCCAATCCTTGCACGACGACCATCATAAAGTGCTCAAACGGTCCTGTGGCCGGCGAGGCTTTAACCCATCGACTGTAGCGTTCGTGTTGCATGGGATCGCGTAGCCACCCAACATTGATTAAATTGATCCGCATAAGACGCGGAGTTTTGTTTTATTGTTCAGGAGCGAGTTTCCGGCATGCGCCACTCTCCTCCCCGATGAGCGTCGAGATTATCATCTGCCGTTTTGCGATGTCAAGTTTTTTAACACCCCCGAATCGTCAGCCTTGGCGCTTATTCCTAATTGGCTAAACGCAAAAGCGCTCGCGATACACAACCTTTCTTTCAAGAAAGGCGGGTTGAATAATTCGTTCTACTCTGATACGATTAAATCATGGAAGAAACAGGCGTCGTGATCGAAGAACATAAGAGTACCGTCATCATCAAGGCCGCAAGAAGTTCGTCCTGCGACAGCTGCGGCTCCAAGAAATCATGCCACGGCAACGATGGCGAGGACGTTCTTATCGAGGCCGATAATTTCATCGGCGCGCACACAGGCGACCGCGTGGTGTTCAGCGTCAGCGCCTCGTCCGTGATAAAGGCGGGCGTGCTTATCTACCTTGTGCCGATACTGAGTTTTATCGCCGGCGTGGTAATCGGGCAGGTCATCGGCTCTCGTCTGCTGCCCGGATATAACGCGGACCTCGTCGCGGGCGGCCTCGGCGCGATATTCCTCGCCGCTGCATTCATCGGCCTCAAGCTCTACAACAGGAGCGTTGAACGTGGCGGCGCATTGAGACCGCGCGTCATGCGGGTGGTCTGAGGTGGAGCCAGTCTGTCAGAACAGAAAGGCCTATCACGATTACTTCATCCTTGAGACGGTCGAGGCGGGCATTATGCTTAACGGCTCGGAGGTAAAATCCCTCAGGGCCGGTAAGTCGAACCTCAAGGACAGCTACGCAAGGATAAAGGACGACGAGGTCTTTCTCGTCAACTTCCACATCAGCCGGTACGCC
>JBBTCG010000099.1:0-35076 GCA_038043305.1 Deltaproteobacteria bacterium
GCATAAATTTATCTCCTTTTTTTATCAACGTGTGCGATGGAATATGTCTTCCTCAAAACGCCCCTATGGCCGCGTAAACCTGCTCGTCCGTATAGCCCTTGAGGTCAATTGACTTGCTCCTGCAAGCGGCCACGCACACGCCGCACCCCTGACAGAGGCCGTCGTTGACCCTTGCAAGGAGCCTTACGACCTCGCCCAGTCTGTTCTTCACCGACTCCTTTTCTATGGCCGTGTACGGACAGGCCGTAACGCAGTCCCAGCAGGCGTTGCACGTGGTCTTGTTGACGACCGAGGTTATCGGCTCCCTTGCCATCTCGGAGGCCGAAAAGAGCGACTGCACCTTGCTCGCGACCGCGCTCCCCTGCGCCACGGACTCCGGTATGTCCATGGGCCCCATGCAGGTCCCGGCAAGGTATATCCCGGCCGTAACCGTCTCGACCGGCCTGAGCTTGGGATGATATTCGTTGTAGAACTTGTGCTTGTCGTATCCTATGCCGAGCTTTTGGGCCAGTGTATCGGCCCCTGTCCTTGACACAAGCGCAGTTGCGAGCACCACCATGTCGGCCTCTATCTCCACCTGAGAGGCGCTGAGCGTGTCCGCACCCTGAACGATTACCTTGCCGTTGCGCTCATAAACCCTTGAAACGCGGCCGCGCAGGTACATGGCTCCGTCCGCCTCTATCGCCTTTCTTACAAACTCCTCGTAACGCTTTCCGCCTGAGCGTATGTCCATGTAAAAGACGTAGGGCTTGCCGCCGTGCACCTTGTGGCTGTAGAGCATGGTGTGCTTTGCCGTGTACATGCAGCATATCTTGGAGCAGTAGGATACGCCTTTTTTCTCGTCCCTTGACCCGGCGCACTGGATGAAGACTACGCTCTTTGGAATCTTTCCGTCAGAGGGCCTTCGTATCTCGCCGCCCGTGGGGCCTGAGGCCGAGGCCAGCCTTTCAAACTGCATCCCGCTTATTACGTCCTTTATCCTGCCGTAGCCGTACTCGCCGAAGCGCTCGTTGGGCATGAGGTCATAGCCCGTTGCAACGACTATTGCCCCGAACTCCTCGGTTACTATCTTATCCTGTTGCTTAAAATCTATGCACTTTGGGCCGCAGACTATGGCGCACACCCCGCACTTGTCCTTTTGTATCTTGGGGCAGTTCTTTGCGTCTATCACCGGCACGTTCGGCACGGCCTGCGGGAACGGCGTGTATATGACCTTTCTTTTGGCAAGCCCAAGCTCGAAGGCGCTCTCGGTCTTGAACGGGCACTTTTCAATGCACTCGCCGCAGCCCGTGCATCTGTCCTCGTCAACGTACCGCGCCTTCCTGCGTATCTGCACGGTAAAGTTGCCGATGTAGCCGTCTACCTTCTCCACCTCCGAATAGGTATAGAGCGTGATGCGCTCGTTTAATTCGACCTCGACCATCTTGGGAGTCATGATGCACTGGGAGCAGTCCATCGTGGGAAAGGTCTCGGAAAGGCGCGCCATGTTCCCACCTATGGACGGCTCCCTTTCGACGAGCACCACGGCGATGCCGCCGTCGGCTATGTCGAGCGCGGCCTGTATGCCCGCGATCCCGCCGCCGATGACCAGCGCCCTTTTCTTTATCGGTATCTTTATCTTCTTTAGCGGGCTGTTCTTCTTGAGCCGCTCTATGGTCATGCGCGTCAGGTCAATGCTCTTTGCCGTGCCGATTGCCTTTGTCTCGTCGTGATGCACCCATGAGCACTGCTCGCGTATGTTCGTTATCTCGCACTGATACGGATTAAGCCCCGCGGCCTCGCTCGCCTTCCTGAAGGTCTTTTCGTGCATGTGCGGTGAGCAGGCCGAAACAATGACGCCGTCAAGCCTGTTCTCCTTTATGGCTTGGCGCAGCATCTCCTGCCCAGGGGACGAGCACATGAACTTGTAGTCGCAGGTGTAGACCACGCCGGGGAGACAAGCCATCTCCTCAGTCACCTTTTTAGTGTCAACCGTCGCGGCGATGTTATTCCCGCACTGGCATACGAAAACGCCTATACGCGGCATAAAGGCCTCTTAGACTTAAAACCTTTTTTGTGTCTGCTTCGACTTTTTATCTCCCATCCCTTGCTTGATGGGAGGGAGTTAAACTGAGGACAACCTTGTAAGCGACGTAAAACAATCCCAACTACGACGCCCTGTAAACGACGACACCCTTTTCCTGTATCTCGCCGCCTACCTCGAAATAATCGGCCATATCCAGTTCGTCTTCGGTAAACCCTATCGGGTCAATATCAACAACGCTGTTAATCCTTCTGGCACAGTCCGAAAGAAGCATGATCCTTTTGATGTCATCCATCTTCTTGAACGCATCTGAAACAACCGCCACGTCAATGTCGCTGCCCTTTGACGGTCTACCGTAGGCGTAGGAGCCGAAAAGAATTATCCTCTTAACGGAAATCCTTTTCTTGAGTTCCTTTGCGAAGGCCGAGACTATGCCTTTAACTTCAACTTCTTTGTAAACCATACGATTACGTCCTGTGCGTCTTTGAGCAACTGAGCGGCATTGCGCCTGTTGTATATCTTTTTGTTGAACCTGTCTTCCTTATACCTTGCCTTTATGTAATGGGCATCTATCTTTAAAACCTTCCGGTCAATCGTTTGAGGGACTTCAAAACCTGTCAGCTCGACCAATCGCGAAAGTTTATGTATATATTCCGGCCTATCGTTTTTCTGGATTATAAAAACCGCCTTTAGCAACGCCTCCACGGATTGCTGACACATGAACATTGCAAAGTTATATCGGCCGGCCTTGAGCATCGCATGAGCGGTCTCAAGGTTGTCCTTTGAGGACATGAGCCAGAAACTGACGGCCTTATCCGTATCTTTTGTCATAAAGGCGACTTTCTGCTTATACAAACCATGTAACCGCTTAAATATAATTTGCTCAAAAATATTTCTAAGGACAGTCTGATTAATTCATGTTGAGACGCGCTGAGGCGGTGTATTAGCTTTGTTTGCCTCTGGTGTCATTCCCGCAATCTTTCAGCGGGAATCCAGCGTCCTTGCGAACGGCATTGCTGGATTCACAATTTCATAGATTCCTCCCCGAAGGCTTTTATCGGGGATAAAAACTTCGGGAATGACAATCCAGCGCCTTTTGATGCTTATACATGTCCTCGAATGTCTCTATCGGGGAAACGCACACAAGGCACTGGTGGAGAATAAATCAGAGCTTCCCCAACCTTTCAGCCATTTTTCCCCTATACACCCTTCTCCTTCAACAACCCCCTCGCGTCCCACTTGTTCGACTCAAAGAAAAGACCGGCCTCGTCCTGACCAAGCGCAAGGCCGAGAAGCTGGGTAAAGTAGACAATCGGTATTGGCTTATATCCAGTGGCGCTCGCAACCACGCTTATCTGGCTCTTTTCCAGATTATACTGGCACAGTGGGCAGGTCGTTACTATTATCTCTGCGCCGTTTGACGCGGCGGAATCAAGCACACTCCCAGAAAGACGCTCGACAACCGATTCGTTGTTCATGGCAAGGTGCGCCCCGCAGCACTCTATCTTATTTGGAAAGTCAACAGGTTCGGCCCCAAGCGCCTTCAAGAGGTCTTCCATTATCACCGGGGATTCGGGCCTGTCTATGCCCATGTCCTCAAATGGCCTCAATAACATACATCCGTAATACGCCCCTGTCCTTAGACCCTTTAGCGGTCTTTTCACCGCCTCCCTGACCTTTGAAAAGCCAACTCTGTCGCGGATTACCTCAAGGTAATGCAGGACATTGACGCTCCCGTCGTAATCCGCCTCTATAAATCCGTTTACAGTATCGCGCTTTTCCCGGTTTTCCCTGAGCGTCCTGTTCGTCCTTTTGAGTACATTGTAGCAGACGGAACAGAGCGTGGTAAGCGTATCCCCCTGCTTGACGGCAATGGATAATACCTTTGCCGGGGCAACAAGACCCATGACGTTGTCCGGCGTAAGCGGATAGGCGGCCCCGCAACAGTTCCACTGACTAAGCTCATCCATCTCAAAGCCCAAGAGCAGAGCGGATGCGCGGGCAGAGGAGTCGAACGCCTTTGCAACGGTATTTAGCGTGCATCCGGGATAGTATGGTATCTTCATTTTTTATCAGGGATTTTTTCCGGCGTTCTGTCTATCCAAAATAGTTCCCATGATCAACCCTCCATGTCTTTACCCTACAAACTTCCTGAAGCCGCACACAATGGCCTGTTGCGGCGCGCTTTTCAAAAACGGCAGGCCGACTTCATTAATATCGATGCGTCCCTCGCCGCGTCTTAGATTAATCTGCCTCAGGGCCTCAAGGGTGTTGGCAACGCTCACGCCCTTGGGACATCTTGAATAGCACTGAAGACAACCGACGCATACCCACATGGAGTTGGCCTTCATTACGTCCTCAACCCTGCCGAGTTGCAAGAGCCTCATGACCTGCGTCGGCTGGACCTCCATCTCATAAGACACGGGGCATCCTGCGGAACAGTTGCCGCACTGATAACACTTTTTAAACTCCTCGCCGCTGATGCGCTCAAGGCGTCCTATAAGCTCGCTTTCAATGTCCCGCTGTTCAAGGGTAATCTTCACACCACCCTCCTGTACTTCTCAACGCCTTGCTTGAAAAGGTCTCCGCCTGTTGCGTCGAGTGCGACTATGGCCGGGAAGTCCAGCACCTCAAGCCTTCTTATGGCCTCCGGGCCAAGGTCTTCATAAGCGATGATCTCCGCCTTTTTTATGCTCCTCGCGATGAGCGCCGCAGCCCCGCCCACGGCCGCAAGGTACACGGCCTTGTTGCGGCTCATGGCGTCCAATACTTCCTTACTGCGGGCGCCCTTTCCGACCATGCCCTTCAAGCCAAGGTCAAGAAGACGCGGGGTATAGGCGTCCATCCTGCCGCTCGTCGTAGGGCCTGCCGAACCTATGACGGCCCCGGGTTTTGCGGGAGTGGGGCCAACGTAATAGATTATCTGCCCCTTTATGTCAAACGGCAATTTTTCTCCCCTGTCAAGAAGCTCTATAAGGCGTTTGTGAGCCGCGTCCCGGGCCGTATACATCACGCCGGTTATGAGCACCTTATCCCCTGCCTTGAGGCTGAGAACGTCCGCGTCCGAAAGCGGCGGCGTTATTCTGACCGGCTCACTCATAAAACAGCCTCTTTGTGCCTTCCCGCATGGCACTGTATGTTTATCGCAACCGGCAGACTTGCGATGTGGCACGGATAGGTCTCTATATGAACGGCAAGGGCCGTAACAACGCCGCCAAAGCCCATTGGCCCGATGCCAAGATCGTTTATTGACTTCAAAAGTTCAGCCTCAAGCGCCTCAACCTCAACGTCCGCGTTACGGCTGCCTATGGGTCTCAAGAGCGCCTTTTTAGCCAGTATGGCCGACTTCTCGAAGCTGCCGCCGATGCCGACCCCTACCACTATCGGGGGACAGGGATTGCCCCCTGCGGCGCGCACCGTGTCCAGAACGAAACTTTTAACGCCGTTTACCCCCTCAGCGGGCTTGAGCATCTTCAGGGCGCTCATGTTCTCGCTGCCCGCGCCCTTTGGGGCTATCTTTATCTTAACCCTGTCGCCCTCGACAATCGTCGTATGTATGATGGCAGGGGTGTTGTCCCCCGTATTTACGCGCTTTAACGGATGACAGACTGATTTTCTCAAATATCCGTCCTTATAGCCCTGACGCACACCCTCGTTTACCGCATCCTCAAGAGAGGAGCCGTCAAGCTCCACGCCCCTGCCCACCTCTATGAAGAACACGGCAATGCCCGTGTCCTGACACATTGGCAAGGACTCCTTATCCGCTATCTCGAAATTGGTTATTATCTGTGAAAGCACGTCCCTGCCAAGAGGGGAGACCTCCCTTGCCAGGGACTCGCGCAGGGCATCGGCAACGTCTTGCTCAAGATTGCAGGCCGCGCTTATGCAAAGCGCCCTGACCGCCTTTGTTATTTCGCTGACTGAAACCTTTCTCAACGAAACTCTCCTTACCCCAGCTTCAACTCAGCGATAAGACCCTTGATCGCGGCAACGGAGTCGTCAAACGCCTTTTTCTCGTCCGCGTCAAGCACGACCTCGATTATCCGCTCAACGCCGTTTGCGCCAAGCACGCACGGCACGCCTATGAACATGTCCTTTACCCCGTACTGGCCGTTGCAAAAGGCCGCGCACGGAATGACCCTCTTTTTATCCCTTATGATGGCCTCGGCCATCTCAGCCACTGCGGCCGACGGGGCATAGTACGCGCTGCCGGTCTTCAATAATCCTACTATCTCGCCTCCGGCCTTTTTCGTGCGGCTAAGGATGACCTCCAGCCTGTCCGGCGCTATGAACTGGCCTATTGGTATGCCTGAGACCGTTGAGTAGCGCTTTAGCGGTACCATCTCGTCCGCATGTCCGCCTATGACCATTGCCTGCACGTCCTCCACGGAAACGCCAATCTCCATTGCGATAAACGCCCTGAGCCTCGCGCCGTCAAGCGCCCCTGAAAGCCCCATTACGCGCTCAGGCGGAAAGCCGCTGTACTTCCACGCGGCATAGACCATAACGTCAAGTGGATTGGTAACGATTAACAGGTGCGCGCGCGGCGAATATTTGCCGATGCCCTCGATGACGCCCTTGATGATGCCGCTGTTGGTGCTTATGAGGTCTGACCTGCTCATGCCGGGTTTTCTCGGCAGGCCGGCCGTGATTATGACGACGTCGGAGTTTGCCGTGTCTTTATAATCATTCGTGCCGATTACGCGGGCATCGAAGCCCTCGATCGGCGATGCTTGCATGAGGTCAAGAGACTTTCCCTGCGGCGCGCCTTCAAGGATGTCTAGAAGGACTACGTCGCCGAGTTCCTTGAGCGCCAGCCACAGCGCGGTATGCGCCCCCACGTGGCCTGCGCCTACAACGGTCAGTTTTTTACGGGACATCGCTCCTCCTATGTATCAATCGAATAGGTCAGACAGATGCCGCGTCTGTCTCGCGCCTCAGCAAGAAATATGCCGGTTCACACGCCACGTTTATGCTATCACACGTCTGGCCGGACAGGAATACCAGAGTATCCTCAACAGAGGAATAAATGGAAAACCAGACCTTATACCTTCTGTATACAGTATACAAAAACAACCCTGCTGTCAAGGGAAAAGGCAAACGGTTTTTGCGATTGGGTAGTGTATCCACTTTGTGCTAGCAATAAGGAAAAGGAGTACGCTGGCGTTGTTTTTTCGGGATACGCCTCACTACTGTCTGGTTGTTATGTGAACAAATTTAGCTGGTTAGAAGCCTCTCGTTCTTGGATGTGTTTTAAAGTGGCCGAAAATACCTGTGAAATGAGCTTTTTCTCAAAAAGATGGACCTCTTGAAAAACAATTTTACCTGCCGACGTTGCGTAACGCCACTACCCTCTTGGGTGCTTCTTCTTGTGAAGCGCTTTTAGTCTTTCCGTTGTTACGTGAGTATAAATCTGAGTTGACGATATATCAGAGTGTCCAAGCATGGCCTGTACGAAGCGAAGGTCAGCGCCGCCTTCCAAGAGATGCGTGGCGAACGAATGTCGCAATACGTGCGGTTTTATCCGGGACTTTTCTATTCCGGCCTTCATCGCGTAACCCTTTATCATCACCCAAAAGTTTTGCCTTGTCATCTTCGAGCCTCTTGAGGTTATAAAAAGGGATTTTTGCGTCCTGGCGCGTTTGCAAATATTCGGCCTTGATTCGTCCATATAACGCTTTAGCCAGTACATGGCCGCCTCTCCGAGCGGTACAAGCCTCTCCTTTGCGCCCTTGCCGAATGCGGTAAGATACCCTGCCTGAAGATTCAAGTCATTGAGCCTGAGCGATACAAGCTCGGAAACCCTGAGTCCCGCCGCATAGAGGGTCTCAAGCATGGCCTTGTCCCGCATCCCACGAATGGTTCCGGTCATTGGCGCGGCGAGCAGAGCGTCAACGTCTTTAATGGATAGAAATTCAGGGAGGCGTTTTTGCGTCCTTGGCATGTCAATATCGTCGCAAGGCGACGATTTGAGAACGCCGGTCTTGAGCAGATATTTATACAGACCCCTTAGCGCTATAAGGGCGCGCGCGTAGGAACGCGCTGATGAGCCGCCTGACTTCCGATATTTCAGAAAGCCCCTGACGTCGTCAGGCGACGCCTCGATGATGCCTTTTGAGAGGCCGGAGAGAAAAGCCGCATAACCTGCGATGTCCCTTGCGTAAGACAGGTGTGTGTTTTTTGAAAGCCCCCTCTCCACGACAAGGTGCGTAAGATAGGAGTCTATTAATTGGGCGGCATCACGCATCAGGCGTTTTCCGTAATTGCCTTAAAAAGGGCGTCAACTACTTCCTTGAGCTTTTCCTTATAGTAGATCTTCTGCCCGAAGATGTCCTTGACGTAGAATATGTCCGCCGCCTCGTCGCCTTTGGTGTTTATCTTCGCGATATAGATATACAGCCCAAGTAAAGACGCGGCGCTAGTGATGTCGTAGAGAAGCCCTATCCGGTTTTGAGTATGTATGTCTATTACCGTGTATGCGTCCGATACCTCGTTGTCTATCTGTATCCGCGTCGGCACGTGCGGCTTGGCCTTCTTGTCCAATATACTGACATGGCGTTTACCCGCGATTGTGCGCACCTGCACCCTGCCTGTGATCACGTCATAGAGATCGCTCTCGATCTTTTTGAGCTTTCCCGCGTCGGTTATCAGCTCGCCTGAACGGCTTACCACCTGAAGCACGTCGAGGACAACGCCGTTTTTCATCGTATTGATCTGCGCCCCGAGTATGTCTCCCCCGTTTGCGGCGATGACGCCGGTTATCATCGAAAAAAGGCCGTGCATGTCGTGCGTAAGGATTATAAACTCCGTATAGTCCCTTGCCTCGTCTTGACGCCAGGTCAGAAGAAATGGCTCGGTGCCAAGCTCAGTGTACAATTTGATATGCGAGGCAATGAAGGCCGGAGAGTTCGTAAGAAAGTATCTCTTGGGCAGGAGGTCGAAATAATCATCGGCAACTGCGTCGTTCAAGCCCATCTGGGAAAGCCTGTTCGCAACGTCTTTGCGTATCGCCGCAATCTTCGCTTCCATGTCCTCCGGCTCGAATGTCCCGCGTTCCAGAACCGTCAGGGCCTTGAAGTACAACTCTTGAAACAGGGCGCCCTTCCATTGACTCCAGACGTCAGGCCCGACCGCCCTTACGTCGGCAAAGGTAAGGAGGTAGAGCATGTTCAGACGCTCGACGTCGCCGACCTTTCGCGCGAACTCGATGACAAGCTTCTCGTCATGGATGTCCCTGTACTGGGCAAGGTCGGCTAGAATAAGATGCTCTCTGACGAGAAACCTTACGATGCCGCTGTCTTCGTCAATCAGGTTCATGCGGGCGCAAATTCCGGCGGCCATTTCAGCGCCCCTTTGGGCGTGTCCCTTTCCATTGCCCTTGCCGATGTCGTGAAAGAGAACGGCAAGGATCAGGAGTTCGGGTTTTTTGAGCTCCTCAAAGATCGTGGAGAGCAGATGGAATTGCGTCTTATACTCGTCCTTCAGGCGCTCGACCTCGCGTATGGCGAAGAGCGTATGGGCGTCAACCGTATAAACGTGGTAGAGGTCATGCTGCACGCGGCAGCTGACCTCGGCGAACTCAGGGATGTACTGCTCCAGAATCCTGAGCCTGTGCATCTCGGAGAGCGTCTTGTACGCGCCCGCGCTTTTAATGAGCGCAAGAAATAATTGAGCGGCGGCCGTCGATGCCCGAAGCTGGGCGCCATTGACAGACGCATAGGCGATCATGACGTCAAGGGCGCTCTGGTCAATTGCAAAGCCGCTCTCCTGAGCGTACGCAAAGGCCTTGAACACAAGGGACGCATCCGTTGAAGCTAAAAACGCCTGCTTATCGGCGATATTGAGCGTTCTGTCCGAAACCTCAAACACGTTATCAATCAGCGTTTTTTTGCGGAAATTAAAAAAGCCCTTTTTCTCTTCCCTCGCGGCGCATCTGGAGAAGACGAGACCTGAGTAATGGCTTATGTTCGATGCGCTCTTGTAGTATCTGTGCATGAAGGACTCCACCGCAAGGGCGTGTTCCGTCGGCTTGAAGCCCAGTATGGCGGCTATCCTCTCCTGATGATCGAAGGTAAGTTGATCGGTCTTTCTGTTGCTCCCAAGATGAAGTTCGTTTCTTACCCAGAGGAGAAAATCAAAGGACCCTTTGAGCTTCAATTCGTCTTCGCTTGATATGAGGCCGCCTAATGCGCCGCCATCGCTTCCGTGTCTTGCCTTAACCACCCATAGCGCCGTATGAAAGTCCCTAAGCCCGCCCTCGCCTTCCTTTATGTTCGGCTCAAGTATATAGACCGACTCTCCGTACTTTGCGTGTCTCTGGGCCGTCTCTTCGGCCTTGTCCCTGATAAAGGTCTCGACCCCTTTTTCGTTGAACAGTTTTTTTCTGATGGCGTTGTTCAGTTCGTTGAACAGTAGTTCGTCTCCCATGAGAAGTCTTGAGTCAAGGAGCGAGGTCTTTGTCTTGAGGTCTTCCTTTGATAGGGCTACGCACTCCTCCACGGAACGTATGCTGAAGGCCATGTCAAGGCCGGTATCCCACAGCACGTAGAGCATATCCTGCGTGAGTTTTTCAAGCCTCGCGGTCAGCTTCCCGGCGTGTAAAAGCATCAGGTCAATGTCTGAACGGAAGTTTAATTCGTTTCTTCCGTAACCGCCAAGCGCCACGAGCGCTATTGATTGCGTTCTGTCGGCTGTCCCGGCGGACATCACCGAATAGAGGGTATTTAGAACCGTGTCAATCGCGCCCGTGTACGCCGTGCAGATGTCAAGACCGCTTGTGCCGGCCTGATGCCTCTGACGAAGCTGACGATGCGCCAGCGCAAGATAATCCTTTATCGCCGCTGCTGGAGCGGGATTGGAGGTTATTGCCGACGCAAGCTGGGCATCGTAAGCGGACATGGGAAGCGCCTCGTTCATTCAACCGATAACTGTTTTGTGACGTCTCAAAGCGCTGCCGCGCCGTTCAGATAGGCGGCAAGCCCGTCGTATATGCCGTCAGCTATGGCGCGCAGGTACTTCTCGTCCTTCATGCGTTTTTCATCAGTCGGATTGCTTATGAACGAGACCTCGACAAGGATGCTCGGCATCTTCGTGCCAACGAGCACGTAAAACGGCGCGCCCTTGACCCCGTTGCTTTTCACGCCGTCGTAGTCCTTGGCAAGTCTTGCAACGAGTTTGGCGTTTACCGCTGAGGCGAGTTTTGAGGAGTCGTTCGTCTTTGCCGTCTTGATGAGGTCGTTTAGTATGAATTCAAGGTCGCTTACGGAGCGCGTTGACGTGGCGTTCTCCCTTGCCGCAACCCTTCTTGACTCCTCATCCCTTGAGATGTTGAGGATGTAAGTCTCAATGCCGGAGGCCGCCCTTCTTGGGCTTGAGTTGACGTGTATCGAGATGAAGATGTCCGCGTCCTTGCTGTTGGCGATGGCGGTGCGTTCCTCAAGCGGTATGAATACGTCTTTGTCCCGAGTCATTACGACGCCGCCTTCAAACCGGCCTGCAAGCTTGAACTTCAATAGATGCGCGAGCTTGAGCGTAACGTCCTTTTCCTGAAGCCCTCCCCTGCCCACGGCCCCCGGGTCCTTGCCTCCGTGTCCGGCGTCAATGACAATCCTCTTTACCTTCAAGCCAAGCTGTTGAGAAAGAGACGTTGCCTGCGGCTCGGCCTCTTCCTTTGGCTGCGCGGGAGAAGCGCCCTTTTCCCCTGTTACGTCAATGATTATCCTGTACGGGTCGTTCAAATGGAATATCTTGAACTCTTCGATTGACTCTATGTCCAGAACAACCCTTACGGTATCCTTGTCGAACTGTCCGGCCCGCGCCATCTTCAAAAGCCCGTCGTTTATATGTATCTCCCTTTGAATATCCTTGCCGAGATTGGCGCCCTTTATGTCAACGTACAGCCTCCTCCATGGCTTGTTTATCGTCGGGTCTTTTTTGAGAAGCCTGTGCGAATATTCGGCCTTGCCGCTAAGGGTGATTGCGATGCGGGTATATGACGGGTTTGACCAGTGTTTTATCTGCGTTACGCCGACCTTTTGAGCGGCGCCGTTACAAACGTCCGCGAGCTCGGGATGAAGGATACATGCCGAAAGCGCAAAGGCGATTATCCACAGGCTGATCTTTCTCAATTTTCAAGCATCCCTTTGACTTTATCGAGGAGTTTAAGCGCTTCTATAGGCGTCAGATTATTTATGTCGAGACGCCTGAGTTCCTCGCGTATCGGGTCTGTTTTACCGGATTCACCGGGAACCCCTCCAGGCCTCCCCTTATGAGCCGCGGCGATCCTCGGGGAGCCGCTCTCCGTCAGCTCGCCGGCCTCAAGGTTAGCCAGTATCACGCGCGCGCGTTCGATTATCTCGTCCGGCATTCCAGCAAGCCGCGCAACCTGTATGCCGAAACTTTGGCTCGCCCCTCCAGCTATAACCTTGCGAAGGAAGATGATCTTTCCGTTCCATTCCTTCACCGCCATATTATAATTTTTGACGCCTTGTTTTGTCAAGGAAAGCTCGGTTAGCTCATGGTAGTGGGTTGCGAAAAGCGTCCTTGCCATGACCCTCGCGTTGTCATGCAGATGCTCAACGACAGCCCACGCGATGGAGAGGCCGTCGAAGGTTGACGTGCCGCGCCCGATTTCGTCAAGGATGATAAAACTCCTGTCGGTGGCGTTGTTAAGGATGGCCGCCGTCTCGTTCATCTCAACCATGAAGGTGGATTGACCGGACGCAAGGTCGTCGGAAGCGCCTATGCGCGTGAATATCCTGTCAACGACGCCGATGCGGGCGCGTCTTGCCGGCACGAAGGACCCGGTCTGCGCCAGAAGCGCTATAAGCGCGTTTTGTCTGAGATAGGTTGACTTACCGGCCATGTTAGGGCCGGTCAGGATGATTATCCGGTTTTCGCCGTTGTCGAGGGACAGGTCGTTTGCGACGAACTCCCCGTCAACAGACGCCTCGACTACCGGATGTCTGCCGCCCTCTATCTCCATGCAATCGGACGAATCAACCTGCGGCCTCGTATAATCAAGCTCAACGCTCACCTGAGCAAATGAAGCAAGCGCGTCAAGCACGGCAAGATCGTCGGCAACGGCAAGGAGAGGCGCGGCAAAAGGGGCAAGCTGGTCAAGGAGCCGCATGTAAAGGTCGGATTCAAGGGAAGCGGCCTTTTCCTCGGCGCTCAAGACCCTTTCTTCCAACTCGGCAAGCGCCGGGGTTATGAAGCGCTCCGCATTGACGAGCGTCTGTTTTCTGATATAGCGCGGCGGGACGTTTGAAATATTGGCATTGGTCACCTCGATGTAATAACCAAAGACCCTGTTAAAACCCACCTTGAGCGTGTTTATCCCGGTTGCCTTTTTTTCAGCGGTTTCGATCTCCATTATGCCGCCCTTGCCGCCTGATGCAAAGCCGCGCTGTTCGTCAAGCGCGGCGTCAAAGCCGTCCCTTATAATACCCTTTTCCCTTACTGAAGGCGGGGGGTTGTCAACAAGCGTTTTACCTATGATGAACGCGGCCTCGGCCAGCGAGGCAAGCGCCATGTTCGGCAGGCAAAGCACCTCGGCTCCAGCCGTACTCAGGAGGACACTAATAGCGGGTATCCGTTCCAGCGTTGATTTGAGGCAAACAAGGTCCCTTGGACTGGCGCTCTTCAGGGAGATGCGCGCCACAAGCCTCTCGATATCGTAAATCCCGTCAAGGGCGCAAGCAAGCCGGACAAGGATGTCCCTGTTGCCATGAAGTTCGGCAACCGCGTCAAGCCTTTTTTCGATCTCTGTCACTGCCTTGAGCGGCTGGACAAGCCATGACTTGAGGCGTCTTGCCCCCATCGCGGTCTTTGTCCTGTCCATAAGTTCAAGGAGCGTACCGGCCCTTCCTCCGCCCTTGAGATTCTCGGTTATCTCAAGATTCCTCCTTGTCGCGCTGTCAAGCACAAGATAATCATTGAGATCATAAGGCGCGCATCTTTTTACGTGCGTCAGAGAGGATCTTTGAGTCTCCTTTATGTAATGGAGAAGCGCGCCCGCGGCTGAGACGCCCTCGCGCATCTCCTTGCATCCGAAACCGTCCAGCGACTGTGTGCCGTAGTGATTGACGAGCCTTGCGTAAGCCGCCTCGAAATTGAAGTCGTAAGACGATACGACGCTCAATTTTTTGAAAGACGCCGCCAGTCCGTTAAGCGCTGATGCGGCCTCGGCGCTGGCGACCATCTCCAGCGGGCGGAGGCGCCGTATCTCATCCAAGAGCGTTGCCTTGTCGGGAAACTCGGTAAGGCGAAACTCACCGGTAGAGGCGTCCATGTACGCAAAGCCGTTCCTTGAGCGTCCCAACTCGACGGCAGCGATGAAGTTATTTGCGCCCGGCTCAAGCAGCTCGTCTTCAAAGGCGATGCCCGGGGTTATTACCCTTGTTACCGCCCTCTCGACTATGCCCTTGGCGTCCTTGGGGTCAGTAACCTGTTCGCATATCGCAACCTTGCAGCCTTCTTTGATGAGCCGCGCTATGTACGTGGATGCGGCATGGTAGGGCACGCCACACATGGGTATGCTTTTTTCCCTGTCCCTCGACGTGAGCGCGATGCCGAGGATCTTTGACGCGGCCAAAGCGTCGTCAAAGAACATCTCGTAGAAGTCGCCCATGCGGAAGAAAAGGATGGCGTCGGCATACCTTGACTTAATATCAAGATACTGCCTCATGGCTGGCGTGATGGAGTTGGACATGATGTTTAGAAAGGGCAAGCCTTTCTCTCGGTAGATTTGATGGGTGCGCTTCGCTTCACCCATCTTACGTAACTATTTGAGCAGCCTGTCAAACGCACCAGTTCTCGGTCTCAAAGTTCTCTTGCGGCACGTCAATGAGGAGAAAACCCTTCTGAGGCCATCTCTCGGCGCCCTTTACGGCTGAATCGATATGTATGAAAAGCTGCATCTGAACCCCGGGCGTTGCGCTGGTAAGCGCATGAGCGAGTTTCATTTCGACCACGGAATTTGCGCCCGCCTCGCCCGCAGGCCCCGCCTCTATCCACTTCCCGGCCTCAACGTCTTTTTCATACAAAACGGCTGAGACGGCCGTCCCCTTGACCACGCCGCTTACCTTGACCGGCTTTGGCTTCATGAACGTTATGGAAAAGTTCCAGTCCTTATCGGCAATGGATATATCGCCGGTGTAATCAAAACGAAGGAAGAGAGCGTCAACCGAAAAGCCGAACGATATGCCGCCAATAAAGCCGCTCGCCGTTGCCCTGTGCATGGCGCCGCTTGCGCCGTGCTGAACGATCTTGCCGGCGCTCAGCCACTCGAAGTAATCGGTTATCTCGCCGTCAATAACGGGATTTATATAAGCGGTCGGGATGGCGGTCGGTCTTACGCCGACGGCGCTCATTATAATCGGGATGTCGAGATAATCCGGCGGCTCCATGCCGATGAGCTTGTAGACCTTCTTCACATGGAGTCTGAACAGGTGATCGAAATGCTCGTCGCACATGGTCGAATGGTCGTCGCCGTACCACCAGAACCAGTCGCTGCCCTCGGCGATGTATATCTGATCCCAAGCCTCCTTGACCGCCTGACTTGCCAACGGCTCCGTTGCCCTTGGATCGATAGACTCCTGATGCCTTACGAGCGCTGCCCTGGCCTCAGCGATATAATCCCACGCCGTGTTGTCCTCTGGATGGCCTATCCATATCTTGAAGTTGTGATTTATCCATGAGCCGGGGTATATCCATTCAAGCGGCTCGGCAACCGGGCCTTGCGCTAAAAATTCGCCGACAGTCACGCACTTCAACATCTCGTTCGCGTTCAGTCTGGAATAAAGCGCGGAAAAAAAGTCGTGTCCGTCGTTTTTGAAACTCTCCCATGCGTTCTCACCGTCGAGTATTATGCTTACAAGGTGATTTTCAGGGTCAGGCACGGACGCATGGATGCTATAGAGCCTTGTCAACAGGTCTCCGGCGGCGGCCTCCGCATCCATGCGGGCATAATCAAAGCCAATGCGGTCGGACAGGACATGGTCCCTGAATATGGCAACAACGCTTCCCTGCCCCGCATGAATCGTGTACGGCTTATAGAGGAAGGTGTCGTAACAGTTGCCGAAGACGTCCCTCTTGACGGGACGTCTGAGCGACAGGGCCAATATATCCTCGTCCGTGGCGATCCAGCGTATCCCCTCGCCCGTTATGAGCGGCATGACCTCCATGCTCACCGACCCCTCCGACGGCCATATCCCCAGAGGCGGCCTTCCGAAGGTCTCCTTGTACAGCGTGATGCCTTTTCTGAGTTGCGCCAGAGCGTCCTCGGGATGCGAAAAACGCTCTCTTGGCAGGGTAACGCCGGGCATGGCCTTTCTTGCCGAATAAGAGTCGCAAAGGAGCGGCATGATAGGATGGTAGTATGGAGTGGTGGAGACCTCGATGATCCCGGCCTCCTGCATCTGACGGTACTTGGGCAGTATCATCCTGATTATCTCAATCTGCTTGTCAAGGACGACCCTCTTGTCCTCCTCCGTGTACCCGGCGCCCTTTTTGAAGAGCGCGTCAAGGGATGAGTCCCTTGAGCGTATGAGCGGGTCTATCCATATAAGGTTGAAAAGAACCTGCAAATCCAGAAAGTCCTGCTCAACGAAATACCTGACAACGCCTTTGACGTCCTCCGGCGCGCTCGAATGGGAGCGTTTCAATAAAAGGTCCCTGTACCTTGGAACCGGCAGTATCATGTTGTCCCAGTTCGCTTGAAAAAAATTCTGGAGTATGAAGACCTTGTCGTCGAAGGTAAGCTGGGAGGCCCTTTTGGCGCTCAAAGAGCGGTATTTGTCCTTGGCGCGCCCTGAAGCATAATCGCTCAACTGTTCGATGAGCGACGGTACGAGGTTGAAGGTCTGATGGACATGAGGAAAGTCATCGAGCAGGGCGGCCATGTCATAGTAGTCCTTGGTGCCGTGATACAACGTCCACGGCATCAGGTACTCGCCGCTTAAAGGGTCCTTGTAGAGCGGCTGGTGCATGTGCCAGACAAAGGCTATGTTGAGCCGCTTATCCATTGATTACTCAGGTGCGAGGACTCTAACTTCCCCGTGGTCCGTAATCAAGGCAACCCGGTCATATGCGGAAGCTGCTGCCGCGCTCACGCTTGACGACAACTCTTTACTCCAGACCGTTTGTCCGTCGTCAAGGCGCATGGCCTCTATAGCGCCGGTTTTTTTTTCAAACCAGCCTGTGTTCCAAAACGATTTGGTATGGTTTATTGCTACAAACAGGAGAGCCTCAGATGCAAACAGCGTTGAGATTGTCTTGTCCTTCAACTCCCGCTTCCACAGTACAGCGCCTGTGCCCCTGTCCAGCGAGATGACGAGCCCTTCTCCGGCTATCACAATGCGGCTTGAAGAAGGGATGACGAACTCCTGCGCCTTTATGAGATTAAAGCTGTTTTTTATATTTCCCGTTTCCGAGTCCAGCTCCTCTACAACGCCCCCTCCTTTGATCGCATACACGGAGCCTTCAAAAAGCAGCGGGGTTGAGCGCTTTATGATAGTCCCGTCAAAGTCCTCTCTGAGCTTTCTCGCCCATAACTCCTTTCCGCTAACCGCTGATACGCACACAAGATACCCGTCGGAAAAGAAATGATACAGCCTCTTTTTTTCCGCGTCATAAGCCGATGAGTTTGTCAACCGGGGGGCAACGGTCTGGTACGTTCCCCGCGTGTACACCCATTGCTTGGAGCCGTCGGAAGCGGATAGCGCGTATATCCTGTCGTCAGAGGCTGAGAAGTAGACGCGCCCGTCGCTTATGATTGGAGATGACAATATCTCGGACTTCGCCTGAAAGCGCCATAGTGGGTTGCCGTTTTTTTTATCCAGACACCTGAGGACGCCGGCAGATGAACCGAAGCAGACCATATCTCCGGCAACTGTTGGTGCGGCCTCAATCGCGGCATCCGCGTCAAAGCTCCAGATGACGCTTCCGGTATCAAGGCCGATTGCATAGAACCCCTTTCCGCTCGCGCCGGTATATAGGACGTTGTCAGCGATAACCGGAGAGGAAAACTCCTGAGGCTCATATACGTTAATCAGCTTGAAGGCGGACAAGTCCTTTGACCACGCATCGTCAAGCGGCCCCTTGAGCGCCGTCATGGTTGCAAGATTTGTTCGATTGAAATCGGACAGGTGCGTTCCCCACGGTTTGAACGCATAATCAGGGAGCGGCTTTGCCGCGCAGCCGGTCAAAAAAAGCGCGGCAAGCATATAAAAAGTTTTTTTACGAAGATATTTTTTTGACAAAACGCCGGGCATCCTCCTGTATATTCTTGAACCCCTCTTCGTCAAGCCCCGCTCCGAGAGCGACCTTTAAGGCCATTTCAACGTCAATCAGATCGCCGGGCGCATGGGCGTCGGTGTTGACAAGGAGCTTAACGCCCGTCCTTTTCGCCATAGCGGCCACGCGTCCGTTGGACAGGCTGTGTCCTCCCCTGCTCGTAAGCTCGAAGAACACACGGTTTTTAACGGCAAGGGCGCATTGCTCTTCGTCAACCACGCCGGGATGCGCCAGTATGTCCACGCCCGCCTTTATATAGGCAAGATTCGTTCCTTCGGCCACCGGCTCAACCAACGTCTCGCCGTGTCCAACTACTATGTCAGCGCCAAGTCTTCTTGCCTTCTTTACCAGCAGTCCGATGCGCTCAGGAGGTATATGCGTAAGTTCGACGCCTGCAATGGCCGTTATCCCCGCGCTTGCCCATGCCTTGCAGACCTCCTTCAGGCTTTTGACGAGAGCGGCTATATTCGACTCGTCGGCATGGTCGGTTATCGCAATGGCCTTATAGCCCTTGACCCATGCCCTGCGAATAAGCTCCGACGGAAGAAGAACGCCGTCGCTCAGGAGACTATGTGTGTGGAGGTCAATCATTCGTTAGGTGCTTGCCGCACGAGCAATATTAGTTTTCATCAGCCAGGCTGCTAATTCCCTGTCGCAGATGGGCGTTTTTCTCACTTATCTGTTAGGCCGTAACGTAATCTTCTTTAATTAGATTGCTGAACAAGGCGTAAAAGACCTCGAAGATCATCTCCTTGTCCATCCTGAATATCGGCTCGTCGAGCTTGAGGTTAAAGGCCTTCTTGTACTTGAGATTCAAGGTCTGGCGCGGCGCTCCGGCGTCGTCTGCGGGAACGTCGGCAAAGACGTGCGCCACGGCTATGCGGCGATGGAGCAGTATGTCCTGCTTGGCCGCGACCATCTCTTTAATGTCCTTGCCGCCTTCGTCGTCCCAGAGCAGTATCATGCCCACGAGGTTCGATGAAAAGGATTTCCACAGCGGGCCTGTGCCCCTGACAGTCGGAATGGCGAAGATATTTATTTCCATGCCGCCGTAAAGCTTCAATACCGCTACCGGCCCGAGCGGGTTTTCCTTTGACGTCTGGATGTAGGAAGATTTGTAGGTTACGGTAAAGCCGGGTATACGCCTGCAAAGCTCAAGAAATGACGTGATAAGGCCGCCTGACGAGGCGATGAGGAATATCTTGCCGCTTGCCGCGCCGCCAGAGTCGCTGAAGCGGCTCAATATCTTCTCGCGTATGCTCACCGCCTGATCGTGCGTAAGGAACTCAAGCGCTTCAAGAGGGCCTTCGCCCGGCTTGAACTTTTGCTCCTCGATGATGCCGCGCGCGATCATGCCGACGATGGTCTTGTATACCTCGTAGTCGGTCGCGGTGCTCATCTCTACTATGTCCTCCACCCTTTGGCTTGTCTTCAAGAGCTCCATGATTTCATAGATTATCGGCTGAAGTCCCTGCGGCATGGCCGAGGCGTCTATCCTCGACTTCAAGAGAGCCTTCTTGTCCGGGAACTGAGCCTCGTTTTTCTTGAACTCGTCCATCTGCCGCATCCCCTCCATGAGGACATTGCCGGTGGAGGTCGCTATCTTCCTTGTGACGGCTATCGGACTCGGTATGAATTCAAACCTTCCCTCGTTCCACTGAAGGAGTCTGAAGAGCGCCTTGTCCTTTTCAACGTTGCCGACGACCGCGTTGCATATCTGCCCGTCCTTGATAAAGACGCTTCCGGTTAAGTCTCCGGAGGTGATCTTCAAGACCCCTTCCTTCTTGTTCAGATGCAGGAATTGCAGTATGTCCGCCAGGGACATCTGCCTCAGTTTCCCTTCTATCTCGCCGCTGCCGAAGCCAAGGCCGTCCTTCAAGGAAAGTGTCTGACGCACCCTCGCATGGAGTTCCTCCATATTGAGCGGCCTTATGAGAAAGATGTCCGCGCCTGAGCGGAAGCCTTTTACGTCCACTATCGAGTCTGATATGAAAAGGAACGGTATCTTTGACGTGTGCGGGTTGTTTCTCAGTATCTGAAAGAGTTTTTCACCGGCGATTACCGGCAGGTCCGTATCAACTATGATAATGGCGGGGCCGCTCTGGATGGCCGACTCAAGGGCGCGGGCGCCGTCCTTTGCCGTCATGGTCTCATACCCCATGCTGAAGAGATAGGCGGTGAAGACCTTTGACTCCTCCTCATTTTTCAACGCAAGCAGAATCTTGTTTTTTTCGATCATCGCTTATACCTGATGCAGCGCGGTCGTTTTACAACTGCTCCTGCAGCGAATATTCAACCTGAAATTTATTGATAAGCCCGTCAACGAGATAATGATCGGATGAATGGAAACAGGAGTACGTCGAACCCCAGTTTTCCTTGCAAACGAGGCAGTAGCCGGAATCCTCCGTAAGATAAAATGAAAAGAAGACCTCTTTAAGACGGGGGTCGTCTATGAATATCGGCGTGGCGTTTTTGATGTCCCTGAACGTGTCGTCGCCCCGGCCTACGACAAAGACCTTGGTGGAAAGCGTGCCTATGTGCCCGATCGTGCTCATCATCGGAAAGGCGGCGGCCTGTCCCCTTGAGGCAAAATAGGCGATGCCCCTTTTGTGAGGAGCCGCGGTAATCTCTCTGATTATCAGCTCGTTTATCTGATCAATGAAGGATTCCTGAAGGGAATAGCCTCCGCCTGCGTCGAAACTGGAGTTGTCGAAGCCCTTGAAGGTCGAACCGGTCAACTCGCCGATAATCTCCCAGAAGAGCTTATTGCTGAACTCCTTTTTTTCCCACAGCGATTCCTTCTTCTCGGACATCCGTTTTGACGCGGTGCTCAAAAGCGCGCCGTAGCCCCTGCCGTCTTTTGGAAAGGTGGCCTGCGAGAATATCAGCTTTTTGACCGGGGGAGGCTCGTTAATGAGATAATTGTTTATTGCCCTTGACAGCTTCCTCATGGAGATGAGAGATCCAAAGTAATCGGTCTCCGGGAGTATTGCCGCAACCTGCCTGTCGTCTATCATGCCCACGACGTCGCATGAACGCATCGCGTCAAGCACCGTTGGGCTCAACCGTTTCAAAAACTCCTGAACGTCCTCGTCGGCAAGGGTCTTTGACCCGTGGTCAACGTTCATCAGCACAACGGAAAAGGGGGTATGGTACCTTCCGGCCCTAAGCGACTCCAGCTTGCCGTATTCGTTTACGAAAAAGGTGTCGTAGAACCTGCCTACAGCGGCCTTTCCCTTGCTGTCAGTCATCTCATCGGTTATCATTTTTAAGCCGCTCTCCGTTAAGGCTGAAGGCACACAAATTCGTGCCTTACGAAATAGTCTAAACACCTTCTGCTACATCTTGTACTTGCCGAACTCCTCCGGCCCGAGCTTATCCAGCTCCTTTGCCGCGTCTGGGGCCGTCTCGTCTTTAGAGGCCGTGCCGCCGCGCATATCCACGCGCTTTGACTTCTCCAACACGTCCATATCCACAAATATGGGAGAGCTGGTCCTGAGCGCGATGGCTATCGCGTCTGACGGCCTCGCATCAACCCTCAGCGCGCCGTTTTGCGTAACCATGTGTATGGTGGCATAGAATATATTGTCCTTGAGGTCAATTACCTCAATCCTCGTAACGTTGGCGCTGACGTTCCTTAGTATGTCCTTTATCAGGTCGTGAGTCATGGGCCTTGAGAAATGAACGTGCTCAAGTTCAGAGGCGATTGCGCTCGCCTCAAGCGCGCCGATCCACACCGGCAGGACGTTCTTTTCCTCCGCGTCTTTCAAGATAACAACGGGCGCATTGGTGTAAGGGTCCATCGCAAGTCCGAAGACCTTCATTTCAAGCAACATGATGCGCTCCTTTCTTGATTTTACGAGATGGGCTTCGTGCCTCATCAGCCCATCCTACGCCTGTCAACAGGCGCACGCTGCCACTGCGATGCCGTCGCTAACAACGCCGCGAAACGAATTGGCGTGCGCGGCGGTAATCATAATCTCAACCGTTGCACCATTATGTATCTCCTTATTCACCGGAAAATGCACCAGCCGATTGCATCGGCTCCTGCCCTGCATATCACCATCCCTGCCAATCCCGTCAACCACGACCTCGAACACGGTCCCTATCAAGGCGCGGTTTATTTCGATTGCTATGGCCTTTTGCTCCTCTTGCAAAAGCCTTAGCCTTGCGTGCCTTACGTCTCCGGGCAGATGTCCGTCCAAGGACATGGCATCCGTGCCGGGGCGCGGCGAATACATGAATGAAAATATGTTGTCGAAACGAACCGTCCTTAAAAGCTCCATCGTGTCTTGAAAATCAGCGTCTGTTTCGCCCGGAAAACCAACGATAATGTCGGTCGTAATCGCCATGTCCGGGTACAAGCGCTTTATCGCTGAGACCTTCGAGAGATACTCCCCCCGCGTGTACACGCGCCGCATCCGGCTTAAGACCTCGTTTGAGCCGGATTGAACAGGCAGATGAAGATGCCTGCACACCTTCGGCTCCTCGCCGAACAGGCCGATGAGCGCAGGAGAAATATCCTTTGGATGCGATGTCATAAACCGCACCCTTTCTATGCCTGAGACCGCTGCCGTCTTTCTCAGCAGTTCAGCAAAACCCGGGGCGAGCGCCTGATTCGTTCCGTAGGAGTTGACGTTCTGACCGAGGAGCATGACCTCCTTGACTCCGCGGCCGGCAAGCCCTTCCACCTCGCGTATCACGTCTCCAAGCGGCCTTGATATCTCCCTTCCCCTTGTATACGGCACGACGCAATACGAACAGAAGTTGTCGCATCCGCGCATTATAGCGACTGACGCCTTATGGTTATTCAGGCCGCCCGGCCGCCGAGGGAACTCGTCGGCGATGACCTCATCGTTGAAATCAATTGCTATCGCTCTTTTCCCGGACGCTGCCCTTTCATCAAGAAGCGCCTTTAGCTTATGTATGTTATGCGTGCCAAAAACGACGTCCACGAACGGCGCGCGCTTGAAGATGAGCGCGCCAAGCTGTTGAGCCATACACCAACTTACGGCTATAATAAGGGAGCGCCTCTCCTCCTTCAAAAGCCTGAACCTGCCGAGCGTTGAATATACCTTATGTTCGGCCTTGTCCCGAATGCTGCACGTGTTGATTACTATCAGGTCAGAGCGCTCCGGCGCATCGGTTTTATAGTAGCCTATGCTCTCAAGCATGGCAAGCATCCGCGCCGAATCATGATCGTTCATCTGGCAGCCGAACGTCTCTATGTATACGAGCTTTCGCGGTTTATCCGTTACCTCGTCCATGATACATTTTATGATTTTTGAGGAGTTTAAGCAAGGATTAAAGGCCGTGAAGACCGTGATGAGGCCGTGACCGTGAAAGACGTAAGGCATGGCTTTAGCCTTGCTTCATGGCCGTGATGCCTAAAGACCGTAAACGAGAGGAATATCTTTCCGACGATTCACGCTCGACACATCACGTTTACGGCTTTTACGGTCACGGTTCACGGTCACGGCATTTACGGCCTTGCGTATTTGGAGAGTTCCTTTTTAGCTGGTCTCACCACCCACGGGGTATCTATCTTGAACTGGGTCTTTATCTTTTCAGCGGCCTTTTCAGCATCGGATTGCGTGCTGAAAAACCCCGCGCGCACGCGATACCATTGCGTGTCATCCTTTGTAAATTCCGTCACATAAGACTTGTACCCCGCAAGTTTGAGCGCCTTTGCAAGACCTTTGGCCTCGTCTTTCGTTGTAAACGAAGCGGCATTAACCACCCATGATTTTCCGGTGTATTTAGCCGTTTTTACCGTCTTAGACGGCTTTACGTCCGTCTTTGCGGCTTTTGGCGGCCTTGGCTGCGGCGTCGAAGTCGGAACTGCCTCGGCCCTTACAACAGGCTTTAGTTTTTCCGGTGAAGGCGGCACAGGTTTTTCAACGGCGGGCTTTACATCGGTCTTTGCCGTTGCAGTCGGTTTTGCAGGCGGGGCCGTGGTTGCCGTTGGTTTGGCGGTCTCATCCGACAGCGTTATCTTCGCCTTTTGCGAGATGACCTGAGGGCCGGGCACAGGTTTTTCTGAACCGAACGGTATGAACGTAATCACAAGCACTGCCGCAAGCACTGCGACTACCACGACAAGGATGATTATCTTCTTTTTATCCTTTAGCGTATCAGAAAGGCTCAATTTCGCACCTCCGTGTTAGGATTATCGTTATTCATGATAGTAGGCGTTATAAAAACGAGCAGTTCCTCGTCCAACTGAGTCCTTGTGTTGCTCTTGAACATGTTGCCGAGAAGAGGGATATTTTCAAGAAAAGGCACCGCGTCGGTCTGATCCGAGGTAATATTCTTGTAAAGGCCGCCTATTACAATCGTCTCTCCATCCCGCACAAGCACCGAGGTTGACGCGCTTTTCTCAGTAACACCGGGTATCCCGTCCACGATGTGCCCGAAGTCCGGGTCACTTTTAGTCGTACTGATGCCGAGCAGTATCATGCCGTCCGAGGATATCCTCGGCGTAACCGTGAGGTCTATGCCTGTCTTTATCTCCTGAATACCCGTCGTTGTATTCGTCGCGACGCCCCCGGTCGTGGTCGGGAACTGATTGAGCTTGACCCTGAACGTAAGACCGCTGTGTATGGTTGCCGCCTTGTTGTTGAGCGTCGCGATGCGCGGCCTTGATATTATCCTTAGCTCGCCCCTTGACTGAGCCGCCAGCAGCTGCAGGTCAAGAGACAGATTGCTCGCAAGGCTGTTGAGCACGAGGTTCACGCCGGCGGCGGTTGCCGAGGTGGGCAGACTAACCGCAAAATTCGGCGCATCGCCGGTCATCGGAAGCATGGAACTACCCCCTGCGACGTTACTGCCGGATACGTAAGACCCTCCCCAGTGAAAACCCAACTGGCGGGTAAAGTTGTTGCTCGCCTCCACTATCCTTGCCTCTATGACTACCTGCGCCGTCTGTCTGTCTATGACCTTGATGAGAGAGCGTATCCTTGGAAGGTTTCTCGGCAGGTCGCGCACAAGCACAGAGTTAGTTCGCGTGTCCGGGAAGGCCGCGCCATCCGCGCTGAGAGTGCCTTTAAGACGCTCGACGACTGTTGCAGGTTCGGCATGATTCAGAAGGATTATCTCAGCGGTTATTTCGTCCGATGTGTCAACCTTAGCGCCGACCCAAAAGACGTTGTTCTGAATGGTATATGTCAGGTTATTCGCCTTTATTATCATCTCAAGGGCGTCCTTGAAAGGGATGTCCTTGAAACTAAGGCTTGTCTTGCCTGACACGCCTTCGCCGATTATGAGGTTAAGCCCGCTCTGCTGGGCAAGGGCGCGAAGCACGTCGGTTAGTTCCGCGTCCCTGACCTCTATGGAAAAGGGTCTGTCATCTTTAACGCCCTCCCTCGCGTCAACGGCAAAGGCAACGCTTGAGAGCGTGAAGTACGCCGCAAGGAACGTTGCAAACGACGTTGCAACTATGCGCGCAACAAGGCTATTTCGCCGCATCGTGGAACTCCGGAGCGCCGGTCATGTCAAGCCTTATCCTGCCTGCGCTTGTTTGAAGTATAACATGAGTCGAGCCTATATCAATGACTTTTTGCCCTGAAACTTCGCTTCCCCTGTATACGATACGCCCGTTGATAATGGCGGACGGGCTTTCGGCATTGTAAAAAATTGCGGTTAACCTCATATCAAGCGGGGCAGAGGTCTTCCCCGCCTGCATAAATGGGTCTCTTCCCCATTTGATGCGCGTATCCTTTGTCAACGGCAGAGCGGCCTTATGAGACAGGGACGCCTCTTGTCCGCCAACGGCCAAGGCAACGCCGCAGAAAAATATTAAGAACGCCGCCGCGAGCGCGGCGCAATGCACGTTCATGCCCTTGAGGCCGTCGTTCACCATATTTATTACCGTCCGCCTTTGAGCACATAAGCGCTCAGATACACACGCGCGTTGAGGGTCAGGGACGCCTCGTCCTTGTTCTCCAGCATGAAGTTATCTACAATGATCAACCTTTTAAGATTCTCCACCATGTCAAGGTACTCCCCAAAGGAGGTGAAGCCGCACTCAAGGACGACGTTGAAAGGCATCCGCACAAGCTCTCCCTTGTCTTCAGGCGGCTGAGGCTTGATTGAAATTATGCGAACCCCTTTTTTGCCGGAGTTCGTGTTTATCTCGGCAAGTATGCCTGAGAGCTGCTTCTCGGACGGCAGGCGCAATTTGAGATTTGCAAGCCTCTCCTCAAGCGCGGCCAGATTGGACGCGGCGTCCGTGGCAGCCGCGCTCATCTTCTCGGAGGAGCGCACCTCGGCCTGTATGCGCGTTATATCGCCCTGTATCTTACCTATCTTCGCGTCGCGCGCGAGAGCTTCCGTTACGTTTGCCTGATAAACGAACTTATAAAACGCAAATGTGAACACGAGCAAAATGCCAGCGGCAATAATCTCCGGCCTAATGAGTTTGAGAGAAGCAAGGTCGGATGCCTTGAGCGCCTTGAGCGTATCTGAAAGACTAATCATGCAGTATGTCGTCTATCCTCTTTACGTCGGCCGTTACCTCAAAATCATAAAGGGTATCCGTGCCGCCTTCGCGTTTTTGCGCGAATACAAGCTGAACGTCGTGAAAGTATCCGGCGTTTTCAAGCGCAAAGACAAGGTCGCTTACGCCCCTATTGGACGCGGCGGAGCCAATGAAGCGAATCTTCTTGCCTCCAACCTCCTGAGCGTCGCTTGTTGACAGGCTCTTGAGCCACACGTTTGAGGGTATGTCGCGGCTCATGCGCTTCAGCAGGGCCGCCCATGATATCCGTTTGAGAGCGAGGTCGCCGGAGACGGAGAGACGTTTCTTTATGTCATCCTCCGCCTTCTGAATATCGGCAACGCGCTTCGAGAGCGCGGCATACTGTAAGCTCATGGCGATAAGGCCGTCCCGCTGCTTTATGAGCGAGAGTTCATCGCTTGATTTCGCGTCAAGGGTCCTTCTCTGGCTTATATATATAATCGCCATTATGATTACATAGAGCACGGCAACGGCGCGCAGCCCTGTTTTGTATCCGGCCAGCCGCGTCTGCCTCAGAATGTCCTCTGGAACGAGGTTGATGCCTTTAACGCGCAAGGTCTGTTATTCCTTCCAGTGTAGCCTTACGGCCATGCCTGTTGCCGCGGTAAGCGAGGCAGCTATCGGTTTTATCCTTTGCGCCTCCATTGCCGCGCGCATCTTAAAGCCCCTGAACGGGTCATTAACGAATGAAGGGATCCCAAGCGACTCGGCAACAAAGCCCTCTATGCCCGGTATCTGGGCCGTGCCGCCGCACAGGAAGAGTTTTGACACAGCCCCGCCTCTGAACTGCGCCTGATAATAGTCCAAGGACCTGTGCACCTCGGAACAGAGCCTCTCAAGCGCGAACTTTATGAAATGCGACGCCTCGCCCGCGTCCGCCTCAAACGGCTTGACTTCTACGGCCGCCGCGAACTTCAACTCCTCGGCCTCCTCCAACTCCTTTTTCATCCCGTCGGCGACGGCCTTGGTAATGTCCTCTCCGCCGAAGGCTATCTCGCGCACGAATACGAGTTTTTTATCCCTCAGTATAACAAGTGTGCTTTTGAACTGCCCGACGTCAAGCATCGCGTAATTGACCTTGTCCTGCCATTCTTCGTGAGCGTCGAATGAAAAAAGCAGAGCCGTCGGAACGGTGTCGAGCACACGAATCTTCAGCCCCGCGTTTTTATAAAGCGTCATAACCGCCTCGGCCTCGCTTCTATCGGCGGCAAAGGCGATTACTGACAGCATGTTCTCGCCCGGCCTTGCGCTCTTGCCCGCTTGGCAGTAGTCGGACACATAATCCCCTGCGATGGCGCCCTCTTTTTTCAACTCCCACTTAACGGCCTCCTTGAGGTCATTGTCAGGCATAGGAGGCATGTACAGGTGCCTGAATATCAACGACCTTCCGGTCATAAGCGCGGCTATGCTTTTGCCGGAGAGTCTCTGAGCGCTCACAAGGCCGGTTAGAAAACCGTTCGATACCGTCGCGTTGCCGGCCTCCTGCTTGGGCAGCTTGAAATACGCCGCGCCATCGACCGCCCACGCGCCCGGCGAGCCGGAGAGGCTAACCACCTTTGCCGAGTATGAGCCTATGTCCATTGCTATCAGGTCTTTTTTGAAGATGCTCATCGCAGATTACCACGAACAGTCGGGGGCAATATTGGTTTTCGTCAGCCCTTCTGTTTATCCCCTATTAAAGTTCTTTGGCTTACCTTTCTTTCAAGAAAGGTAAGTCGTGCTTTAGCCTGACAATCTTTTTCCTCACGTCCGCGTTCAAAAGTTCGTTTGCGCTGAGACGCAGGAATTTTTCATACTGCGGTATCGCCTCGGCTGCGCCGCCGGCCAATTCATACGATATGGCCAAATTAAGCTGTGCGTCGGCATAATCCGGCTTTAAGGAGACGGCCTTTTTCAAGAGAAGGACGGCCTGAGTTGGTCTCCCTATCCTGCCGAGGAGAGAGCCGTAATTGTTAAGCGCCTCAGGATAGTCCGGGGCAAGCCTCAATGCGGTCTTGAGATGCTCCTCAGCCTCGGCAAGGTTATTGAGCGCTCTGTAGCTGAGTCCAGCGTTGTTAAAGGCCACGGCGTCGTTGGGGTTGATTGCGATTGCAGCCTTGAACTCTGAAAGCGCCTCTCCATATCGTCCCGTCTCGTACATCTGTATGCCATTGGACTTCTGGGCCTGTGAATCAGCGCTCTGGACAACGGCCGCTGATGACGGTTTTTCCGCGGCAAAGGACTGGACGCTGGGCGCGTGCAACGCGGGCGTGATGTAGTGCCATGCCGCGAGCGCGGCAACGACCAGCACGGCTAAGGCGGCCAATCCCGTATAAAGACGATTGTCCCTAAGCCTAAAAGACCCGCCAAGCGTCCACGCCGCAACGCTCACGGACTGGGCGCGGGTCGCGCCTCTCTCGGTCTCCACCTTTTTCAATGCCTGATGTATTAGGCTCATAGTTTTAGTTCCTGAAAAACTGCGGCCCCCATATCACGCCGGCCACAAAACCGACAACGAGTATTGACAAGACGATGTGGGGCATATAACGTTCATACACCGGGATTAGCCTGCCGGGAATAGAGGGCACGTAGCCCTCCGTTTCAAGCTCTGATAGCGCGTCCGTAACATGCGTTGCGTCAACGATGCGTTTTTCAGCGACAAAGGCCGCTGTCATGGCCCTGTCGCATACTATGTTCATCATGCGCGGCACGCCGAGGCTCCGGAAGTGTATGGCAACAACGGCCTCCTGCGTGAACTGCACGGTGCCCTTTCCTCCGGCCGCAAAAAGGCGCGTCTGGATATACGCGGGCGTGTCGCTAAGCGACAACGGGGAAAGCGTGCATCTTACGATAACGCGCTGATTCAGCTGCCTGAGCTCGGGAAGGGCGAGTTTGGCAAGGAGTTCGGGCTGTCCGACAAGGACTATCTGCAAGAGCTTGTCCTTCTCGGTCTCAAGATTGGAAAGGAGCCTTACCATCTCCAGAGTGGAAGCGCTCAGGTTTTGCGCCTCGTCTATCATAACGACGGCCCTGCCTTTGTTTGAGGCTATCCTCAGAAGAAACTCGTTGAGCTTGTCAAGGTGCTCTTTGACGGTGTCTTTATCCACCGCGATGCCGAAGTCCGCTGTGATGGTCTTTAGAAGCTCATGGTCCGATACTATGGGGTTCAAGATGAGCGCGCTCTCCGTTTTTTTATCGAGCTTTCCGAGCAGAGCGCGGCAAAGCGTGGTCTTCCCGGTCCCGACCTCTCCGGTCAGGAGGATAAACCCCTTTTTCTCGTTGATGCCGTACAACAGGAGATCAATGGCCTCCGCATGAGTGTTGCTCATGTACAAAAAATGCGGATCAGGCGTTATGTGAAAGGGCTTCTCTGTAAGATAAAAAAATCTCTCGTACATGCTCAATCCTGACGTTTTTGATCTTTTATCTCTTCCATCATAGCTGTCTTCATATAACATCTTTTTACTGTGAAAACAGCATAAAGTCAATAAAATCTTTATGTTTTAGGCTGTTACGCGATTGTTAGGGGAAAAGTGATGGTATCAGCCCTTCACTCTTACATAATAGGCGACAAAGAAGAACAAAAGACTTGCCGCGATGAGCGTTATGCCGAACCCTATCCTGTGGGTGAAGGCCGTATCGTCGAAGTCGGACACCATGCTTTTGCTCTTTTCGTTGAGACTGCGAAGGGTTTCAGGCGCGGCAAGGAAGAGTATTCCGGCGACAAGGGTGATTGAGCCGATGATGATGAGATACGACATCAGACCTCCGCGCGGATTGAGACGATAAGGAAAACAGTTTGAGGCGCTGAGGTCATTATATAATCTCAGGTCAAAAGGTCAAGGGCTTTGAAGGCCGTAAAGGCCGTGACCGTGACCGCAAGGCAAACCCCCAACCCCCTAAATCCCCCTTATCAGGGGGACTTTATCAGGGGGAGAGCCTTGCCCTGCGTCTTTCACGGTCACGGTTCACGGCCTTTCATCGAATTTGTAAATGAATATCGAGTAGCCGATCGTATCAACCGGCTGTATCTCCTTAAAAAGCGCGTATAGATTCCTGTCCCTGAGGTACACGCCCTGAAGCATGGTCGCGCTTATGGCAAACCAGCCCTTGAGTTCAATCGTCTCCTTTACATTCTTCGGATTAAAGACGACATAGCTCGGCAAATAGTCGTAGTCTATCCCAAAGTTGGCCGGGTCATTGAGCCCGAAGTAGGCCAACTTAATCTTTTTTATTCCATGTTCGTCCATGTAGGTCTTGAGTCCTCTAAGGTCTTGTCCCCAATCGAGGTTGGAGTCAACGAGGTACTTGTATCCGTTCTTTGGCCCGCCGATGAACTCGTTAAAGTAGGCGAGCTGATGCGGGAATACGGATACTGCGGCCCAAACGTACCAGAGGCAACATATGTAAAAGACGGCTCGTCCGGCCCGTTGGCTCTCGGTCTTTATGTTCGCCGCGAACCCGATGAGCATGATGAGAAACGGGTAGGCCGGCAGGACGTGGCGCACCCCGATATTGACCTTCTGGATTGAGAAGACGGCAAAGATGAGGACAACGGGCAGCAATATCATCGTTGCCTTTGCCCTGTATTCATTGTCTTTGAGAGCATAGAGAATGGCCGCTGAAAGGAGGAACAGCGCGGGTATCGGACTCTTGATGAAAAACGCGGCAAGGAAATAATACCACCAGCCGGTTGTAGAATATTCGCCCATGAGAAATGCGGACTTGCCGCCGCCTGAGCCGGACAGCACCCCGTTGACGCCGTAAAGATACGCCTCCGGCAGAAACCTGACCGAGCGCAAAAAGGTGAAAAACGGCTCAAAGCGGGACGACGCGAATTTGTCCCAATAAAGCGGCACGTAGTTATCCCCGGCCGAGTGAAACCTGAAGCCGTATATCGCCCATATCCCGGCGTAGACGATGAGGCAGACGCAAACAAATGCAATGGCCGCTCCCCTCCACCCTTGCCGCCTTGCCGCGAAGATTAGCGAGAGGACGACAAGCGGAACAAGCAAGAAAGCCGTATGTTTCGAAGTAAATGCAAGGGTCAGCGCGGCTGAGGCAAAAAAAACCCGTTTGACTGAAACGCCGTCAACGGCAAGGCAATAAAGATAATATGTTGAAATGAAGAAAAAGGCGGTTATCGGCAGGTCTGTAGTCGCAAGGCTTGAATGGGCAAGAAAGTCGGGACTTAATGCGTATAGAAACAGCGAAAGTATTGCGCCGTTATATCCCCATAGTCTTCTAGTCCAAAAAAATATATACAGTCCAAGGATTACGCCGATGATGACGTTCGATAGTCTGCTCAAAAACAGTATCGTCTGTGCAACGGCTTTGTTCTTGTAGATGAACTTGATTGAATACGGAAAAAAGTCGGAGTCAGGGGACTCTTCAGGCATGACCATTTTGTCGAAGTCGAGGTCAAGCGATACCGTTGGGAAAAGGCCGGTCAGTAGCCGTCCGAATGCCGGATGGTGCAGGGGGGAGAGATAGTCCATGCCGTCCTTGAGATAGGCGTATCCGGCGAGTATATGAGCCGACTCGTCCCACGTATTGGATTTTTTCAAGGCGATGTACCCGGACTGGGCAACAAAGATAGCCAACAGAAATATCACGATGCCAGACTCTGCGATAGGACGGACATATCGGGAGCCGAGGAGGTCTTTATGCACGGCCTTTGCCTCTTTTATTTTTTATCAGCATCGTCAAAAGTACGACGCCGGTCAAGGCGCTCAACAGCGCCCCGGCGATAAAGGAGGCCGGTCTGTACGCGAATCTTACGACGTGCTTGCCCTTGTCAACGGCAAGCCCTCTGAGGCCGCAGTCGGCTTTAAGCAATTTTTTTCCCGCTCCGTCCACGTATACCTTCCATCCCGGATACCAGCTCTCGCTTGCGACAAGGACGCCTCTTTCCGGCATGTTCACTTCAAGCTCAACGGAGTTGTTGGCATAGGCGCTGACCACGATTGAGGCGGCCTTGTTATTCGCGCCTTGCCGCTTACCGTCAGGCCAAGGCTCCTCGAATAAAAGCGCCTCCTTTGACGGCAAAAATGTCTTCGCGGAAACGCGCTTCAGACATTGTTCATTGTCAAGCACAACCGAGTATGAATCAACTACAAAAAATCTCGGCAGATAGTTGAGGTTCTCGTATACCTTGATCGTGCCCATCCGTTCAAGCGCTTTGCTCTGCTTAATCCCCTTTTTAAGGCCGATTATCTTCCTCAGAGCGAACTCCTTTGATTTGATCATCGGCATTGAGACTATATACTTGACGTTGAGCATGGCAAGCATGTTGGTGGAGTCCGGCGCGGTCTGTTGGATAAACGCGCCGTACAATGCGTCCCAATCGCCCCTGCGGATGACGTCGAATCCGTCGGCATTGAACACCCGGTGTTCAAGGTTATAGCCCCGGAGCCTTTCCTTGTCAATGTTCATACTATCAAGAAACTCCTCGTCAAACTCGCCGCCATTTTTGATTACCATGCCTTCGTTTAACGTCTTTGGGGTAACGAACACGCGGTAAAGAGACTTATCAGTCTCAAGGAATTCCATGACGCGGCTCTTCCTGTGATACTCGGCTGCAATTGACGTGAAGTAGTATCCTTCGTGCGCGAAGAAGAGATCAGCGCTCAGGAGAAGCGCCGCGGCATAAGGGAATATCCTCCTGACCCTTACTGACCTGAAGGCCGCATACAAGGCTATGGCCGCAAGGATGAAAAAGACAAGCGCCCTTTTTGTATTGAAGATATTTATGTGGATGTGATTATACGCTGGATATTCGACACCCCACTCTTTGAGCAGAACCCATGCCCATGACTCGAAGTAATCGAGCGCGCCAAGGGAACAGGCGGCGATTACGGACAGGACAAGAAGCGCAAGGCATATATGGCCGACCGTCCTTTTTTTGTCGTCGATCCCCTTTACGAATGCGTCGAACCCAAGACCGACGGCGATTGAGACGAATAAAAAGGTGATGAAAAGAAACTTGACCGGGTATCTGATCTTGTTGAAGACCGGGACGTAGGAATAAAGATAGTAGTACAAAGGCGTATTGCCGCCCATTGCAAGGACAATGGAAAAAAGCGTCGCTATCAGGAACGGCGCTACCCTTACTTTATATTCCCGCGCAAAGAACAACACGAATATGAATGGAATGGAGCCTGTATAGACGGTCTTTAACCAGCTCTGGTTGGCCCAATACTTTGCATCCGATACTCCGTAGCCGAACGGATCGGGAATAAAAAACTGTATGAAGTCCTTGAAGGCAAATGACCATGTAGATGCCTCGAAAAAGGTAATGCCCTGAGAGCGCGTTGACTGAAAGGCCAATTCGAGAAATGGAAAAAGCTGTGCCGCGGATAACAGCGCAAAAACGATGACGGCAATGAGGAAGAGGCTTAAGCGGCGTATAGCCGTCGGCAGCGTCCTATTATCATTGACAAGTAATATGCCCGGAACAATCGCTAAAAAAAACAGAAGTCCGATCGTCGCAAAGATGGTTTCGATGCCGCCGCCGAGGAACATCAATGTCAAGGCAGAGCCGGTAAGAGAGGCGTACCCGTAAGACGAGCCGCGAATCGTCCTTAAAAAAAAGAGCACGACAAGCGGGGTCCAGACGGCCGAAAAAAGCGTGCTCATCACGTTATGCGCCGAAAAAAGATACCCGCTCAACATGAACGTAAGAGCGCCGATCAGAGCGCCTATAACGCTTGCCCTCAATTCCCTGAGCAGAAGAAAACCGAATATCCCGGCAAGCGCGAAATGCAGGGCGATTATCCAGTTGAAGGCAGCGTCAAACGGCAGGAATATGAGCGGCCAGTTGAGCGGATAGAGCACTCCGGGCTGAAGTGAGGCAAGGAGCGGATGGCCGCCGTAGATATACGGATTCCAGAGCGGGAACTCCCCTGCCCTTATTATATCGGTCCACAGTATGCGCGGCGGGATGAAAAAGACGCCAAGGTCTCTTTCAGTAAGAAGAAGCGTCCCGTCAAGCACCGGGAGAAAATATCCCAATGATAGAAGGATTAAATATATGAACGCAAGGGAATAGGCAAGGCGCATGAGATGAGGTTGGCGTCAAAAAACCCGTTATCGCCTTTCCGCCTTGAACGGCGTTTCGGCAATAACGGGTTCAGGTCTTTGCAATAACGTCTTTTAAGGTCAGAAGTTATACTTGGTCCTAGGACTGGCGGTGCCGCTGCCCGATGTATAGGTCATCGTGTAAGGCGCGCCGCCTACCGTTATCGTGACAAGGGAACCG
>JBBTCG010000100.1:0-2274 GCA_038043305.1 Deltaproteobacteria bacterium
CCTATGACAAAGGCGGTGTTGAAATACCCGAAACAGTCCTTCTCGAATATGGGGGCGATGATGGAGACCTTATGAGCAATGGCCGCCTCGCGCATCGCCGTAATCGTTTGCCCGTCTTCAGACTCGGCCAGACTCAGGTGCTCGGCGTTGATCGTCGCAGGAAACCAGTGCGTAGAGAAAAGCTGCGGCAGGGCCATTATCCCAGCGCCCTCTGAGGCCGCGACCTCTATAAGCCTCAGGGCCTTTGCAATGTTCTTTGACTTGTCAGCGGTTGAGGACATCTGTATGCCCGCAAGCCTTACGGCCTTTGTGTTCATTCGGAGCCAGACCCCTTGGGAGCATCTTCCAGTTTATAGAGCAACTCGTCCTTGCCTATCATCCCAAGCTCTCTTCTCGCCACGTATCCGACATAACGCTTGTCGGTATTGAGGAGGCGTATCTCCTCCTCAATCACCCTGTTTTTGGCCTCAAGCGCGATGTTGTGATTTGTTATGCCGTCCCTCTCCCGCGTGAGCCTGTAAACGTCAATAAGCCCCTTGTCGCCGAAGACCGCCCATCCCACGACTATAAGGATGGCCGCGAGAGCGGCATACCGTCTGTTCAAAAAGTTTTCAGAGCCCCGCCTCTTCATAGATCACCGGCGCGTTCAGACACGCGCATCTGTCCCGTATCCTCATAGCATTATCAAAGCAACTACAGATTGTCAACCCACCTTTCTTGAAAGAAAGGTGGGCCAAAGAACTTTAATAGGGAATTAGCACCAAGGCTGACGAATACTGATATCGCCCGTGCGGCAAGCACCAAAAAACAGTTCGTTTCCCGTACATGATATGCTATTATTCTGTCAGCCTCAAGATTATAATCAGGTCACGGAGCGGGACTATGAAAAAATCGGCAAGGATCGGCGTGTTGACTTATCAGGCGCTTAAAAAGGCTATTGAGAAAAAAGAGATTACGTCGCGTGCAATAGCTATTGACGATTCGCAGATACAGCCTGCAAGCCTTGATCTCAGGCTCGGACGAACGGCCTACAGGCTCCTGTCGAGTTTTCTACCTGACAAAAGGGGGGTCTTTGACCGGCTCACCACGCCGGACGCCTACGGCGTTGACCTCGTCATGTACAAGACCGACATAACCGACGGCGGCATACTTGAGAAGGGACACGTCTATCTCATACCGCTCATGGAGGAGGTGCGTCTTCCCTCAGACGTGCACGGACGCGCAAACCCAAAGAGCACGACCGGCAGGCTCGACATATTCGCGCGCGTGTTGACAGACTCCAATCCGCGCTTCGACGACGTTGCCCCTGGCTACAAAGGCCAGTTGTTCCTTGAGGTCATGCCAAGGTCTTTCACCATCAAGGTCAGGGCTGGACTTTCACTCGTTCAACTCAGGCTCATGGCCGGAGAGTGCGTACTGCCGGACGCGCAGTTAAGGACCCTTCACAAAAAAAAGACGCTTCTCTATGACGCCGACTCGCCGGTGTCCCCTGAAGGCGTCAATATTTCCAAGGGGCTTTTCATGAGCATTGACCTATCCGGCGGCGCTGACGGCGTCATAGGATACAAGTCCAAAAAGAACAGCCACGTGGTTGATTTGACCATGAAGGGACACTATAATGTCAACGACTTCTGGGAGCCTGTAACGCGAAACGCGAGCGGCACCCTGATACTTGAGCCCGAGGAGTTTTACATTCTGAGTTCAAAAGAGCGCATCCGCGTGCCCGGCGAGTATGCGGCTGAGATGGTCGCCTACGAGGCCGGGAGCGGCGAACTCAGAACCCACTACGCGGGCTTTTTCGACCCCGGCTTCGGTTACGGAATAAACGGAGAGGTCAAGGGCACAAAGGCCGTGCTTGAGGTAAGGGCGCACGACGTGCCGTTCATGATATGCGACGGACAGACCTTCTGCAAACTGACCTTTGAAAGGATGATGGACCTGCCTCAAAAAGTCTACGGCCCCAAGATAGGTTCGTCTTACCAGTATCAGGGGATTACGCTCAGCAAACAGTTCAAACGGACGTGATACAACATTTGCCGCCGTGGAAGACTCTATTGCCTTGTGATTAAGGATAGAAGCGGAGAACACGGCCTGCTACGGGCAGACCAAGAAGCTTTAACTGTTCCTCATTCCAATACAAAAGGAGATACAACTATGAGTAGGATTTCGCGTATGAGTCGTCTTCCGCTCGGCGCCATTTTCTTATTATTTTTCATGCTCGTCATCTTAGTCCCATGCGGGACTGCAAACACAGGGGGCAGACAGATTAACGGA
>JBBTCG010000100.1:2284-10251 GCA_038043305.1 Deltaproteobacteria bacterium
GTATTCACTGACCCTGCGCGGAGGAGCGCAGGGCGACTCGGGCGGGATAGGCATGGACCTGAGGACCGACTACCTTAACCCTGTCCTGAATCTCCACCTCTTTGGCACGTACGACCTGCTCGATGCGTCAAGCCCCATCGGCAATGTGAACAGCCAGAAATACGGCGCAGGGCTTGCGCTCTCTCATACCTACTTGCGAAGCGCCAACATATTCGTCGGCGCCTCCTTCATAAATGAGCTCGACGAATACATGGGGCACGCCTATCTGGGCGGCAAGGTCAAGGTCTCGGACTGGGCGCTGATAACCGGCGCGTACGGCATCGGGGTCGGCAACGAAAAGACCATTACAAAGGCGGCCTCAAGGTTCGCTGCCGTCGAATCCGCTAACTGGGGGAAACTCGGGGGCACGGTGGTTGCTCCAAACGGGCTTAAGACGAATCTGAGTTACTACCTGACCGACCCGGGCGGGCTAAACATCTCGGGCATCGAGGGCGAGGTCTCATACCCGGTTACCGATGCGGTGAGCCTTGGCGTCAACGGCGGGGTCGACCTCACGACCAAGACCGGCGTGGACAAAAACTGGCGCAGCTATATCCTGCTCGCATATTCCTTTGGCGGGCAGAAAGGCAGCCCTATGGACATGGCCCTCGACAAGAACAGCCCCGTTATCTATCCCGTGGTAATCCGTAAGGCCGCGGCCGGCGCAACCGTTGCGGCAGCTGCTGTGGGGGCGCTTTCAATCTCCCCGACCGCCGCAATCAACGGCGGTTGCAGTTCCGGCGCCAGCATCTTCACTGCGAGCGGGGGAACAGCGCCATACGCGTGGACTACGGATGAGGCCAATGGCATGACGGTAATCAACGCCACGCAAGCGGAATGGGATGACTTGAACGACGATTTCTGCTCCGGCGGCGCCACGGTAATCGTTACTGTGACCGACTTCGTAGGAGCGACCGCCGTCGCCATCATAACCATACCGTAATCGTAAAGGCGCAAACCATTATCCAATACGGTCAACCAAATGGCCAAACCACAAAAACCCGCCGCAAGCGGCCTTAGATTAGAGATAATCGGCATAGCAATACTTGCCGCAGGGCTGTACATGGCGATCAGCCTTGCATCGGACTTGAGAAGCGCCCAGTGGGGCGGCATCGTCGGCGTCTATCTTGCGTGGGCGCTCACCAGCCTCATCGGTTATACCGCGTACTCCTTGCCGCTTATCCTGATATTCATATCATTCGGCTTTCTCCTCCAGCGGATATTCGCCTTCAGGCCAGCCGTACCCATAAGCTTTGCCGTGTTCATGCTTTCCATGTCAACGCTCCTTGCCGTGCTCATCGGGGGAAAGGCCGCCGGAGGCGTTATCGGTGATTTTCTTAGCGCTCACATAACAAACCTCGTCGGATACACCGGCTCCATAATCATACTCCCCGCGATAGTCCTCATTACGATAGTAATCGCAACCGGCATATCGCTCGTCGGTCTTGGCATTCGCTTTTTCCCTGCGCTGATATTCATCGTAAAAAAGATTATCGGCAAGGACGAAGCGCCCACGGTGCGCGAAGACGAGGAAGATGAAGAAGATAGCGCGCCTCTGGAAGAGGCGGCGAAGGTCAAGGCCGTGCCGCCCCATGCGCCGACGATACACACGAGGGCGCGCCATAAGGCCAACGACGATGACGAGAAGGCGGCGCTTGAGTTCGCCAGCCCCAAGGGAAACTTTCAGCTTCCCGCAGTTGCGCTCCTTGACGAGGCAACTGAGAAGACCGGCGCCATTGATAAGAAAGAACTCCTTGAGAACACGAAGATACTTGAAAAAAAGCTACAAGATTTCGGCATTGACGGCAGGGTCCTTGAGGTGATGCCCGGGCCGATAGTAACCATGTACGAGTTTGAACCCGCCCCTGGCGTGAAGGTCAATAGAATTACCAATCTGTCCGACGACCTTGCCCTTGCCATGAAGGCCATGTCAATCCGCATCGTGGCGCCGATACCCGGAAAATCGGTCGTAGGCATCGAGATACCGAACCACAAAAAGGACGCCATCTGCATCAAGGAGATGCTCGAGGCCGCACAGTTTACCAAGTCCCGCTCAAGGCTTACCCTCGCGCTCGGCAAGGACATATCAGGCGCTCCTTACGTGGCCGACCTTGCGAAGATGCCGCATCTTCTCATCGCGGGCGCGACCGGTGCGGGTAAGAGCGTCGCGGTCAACGCCATGATCCTCTCCATACTGTACAAGGCGACCCCTGAGGACGTGCGCTTTCTCATGGTTGATCCCAAGATGCTTGAGCTTTCTGCTTACGAGGGCATACCGCACCTGCTTGCGCCGGTCATAACAGACCCCAAACGCGCCGCAGGGGCGCTTAAAAGCATAGTCTCTGAGATGGGCAAGCGATACAAGAGCATGGCTGAAAAGGGCGCAAAGAACATAGAAAAGTTTAACCAGATGATTGAGGACGAGGCCGCCTCCGCCTCCGATGATGCGGACTTAAACGGCGGCATGAGAAAGCTCCCGTACATAGTGGTCATCATTGACGAGCTTGCTGATCTGATGATGACCTCAGGGAAAGATGTTGAGGAGTGTCTTGTAAGGCTCTCTCAAATGGCGCGCGCCGCAGGGATTCATCTTATGGTGGCGACTCAGCGCCCCTCTGTTGACGTGGTTACCGGCCTTATAAAGACCAACTTCCCGGCGAGGATAGCATTTCAACTGCCCTCCAAAACCGATTCAAGGACAATCCTTGACGCATCCGGGGCCGAGACCCTTCTTGGACAAGGGGACATGCTGTTTTTGCCGCCCGGCACCTCAAAGCTCCAGCGCATACACGGGGCTTACGTGTCCGAGGCCGAGATAAAGAAGGTAACGAGCTTCTGGAAGGAACAAGGCACGCCGTCTTACGACAACGTGATAAACGCCGGAGCGTCGCCGGATACGAGCGAGGAAGAGGAAGACCTTGGCGAGGAGTTCATGCGGCGCTACACCGAGTCCGTTGAAATGGCCTCGCAGTTGGAGATGATATCAACCTCTTACATCCAGCGCCGCCTGCGTATCGGATACAACACCGCGGCAAGGATAATCGAAAGAATGGAGAGCGAAGGCATAGTAGGCCCGGCGCAAGGCTCAAGGCCCAGAGAGGTGCTAAAAAGACAACGATGAAAAAATCCCTTGCTATTGTATTGATCATGTTCGCGGTCTGGGCCGCCTCAAGCAAAGCATCATACGCGCTTGAGGCCGCGCTCATTATCAACGCCATGCAAGCGCGCTACGAGAAGATTTCAACCGTAACGGCCTCCTTCAATCAAGAGGTCTCAACGCAGACCGGTGGAGTCTTGAAATCAGAGGGCAATTTTTTCTTCAAAAAGCCGGGCAGGATGAAGTGGCTGTATACCTCGCCGGAAAAGGACGTAGTGGTGAGCAACGGAAAGACGCTCTGGGTCTTTCAGCCCGACCTTAATCAGGTGATAGAAAAACCCATGGAGGCCGGCGCCGGCGCGCTCGTAATGGCCTTCCTGTCCGGCCTTGGCGAGCTAAAATATGAATTTGAGATAACCCTTGCCCCTGTCAAGGACGACGCAAGTAACCACGTATTGAACCTTGAGCCGAAAAAGACGCATCCCGGCATAAAGCACATGGTCATGGAGCTTGATAAAAAGACGCTCATCGTCATAAAGACCGTTGTTGAGGATCATCTTGGAAACACGACCGCAATCACATTCAGCCGTCTAAAGACGGATGTCCCCATAAAGGATTCTTTTTTTGAATATAGACCGCCCAAAGGCGCGACAGTCGTAAGGCCATAGCAGGTTTGGAAATCAAGATTACAAACGGAGGTAATACCCATGCCGTCATTCGACATCGTATCAAAAGTAGTCGTTCAGGAGGTTGACAACGCGGTTAATCAGGCGATAAAGGAGATTCAGCAGAGATTCGACTTCAGGGGAACAAAGAGCGAGATAAAGTGGGAGAAGAAAGAGGAGATAACCGTCATAGGCGACGATGACAACAAGTTAAAGAGCGTGCTTGACGTGCTTCAGACAAAGCTCATAAAACGGAGCGTATCGCTCAAATCCCTTGAGTACGGCAAGGTCGAGGAGGCGTCCGGCGGCCTTAAAAGACAGGTCATCAAGATACTCCAGGGCATCCCGACCGAGAAGGCCAAGGATATAACGAAGATTATCAAGGAACTCAAGGTCAAGGTTCAGGCGCAGATACAAGACGAGCAGATACGGGTTACTGCCAAGAAGATTGACGACCTTCAGGAGGTCATACAGATCCTCAAGGGCAAAGACCTCGGCATTGACCTTCAGTACGTGAACATGCGCGACTGAGATGCCTGAAAAACAACTAAAAAATTGGCCAAAAAACTTAGTCGAGATAACCGCAAAGGGCGCATCCATTGCCAAGGACATTGCCGCGCTTCTCATCATAACCGCAGGCAGCCCCGGCGTTAGAGAGACGACGGTAAGGCTCCCTAAAAACCGGCTCACCGCATTCAGCGACTGGGAAAAGGAAGCTGAGGAGACCCAAGAGAAAGAAACGGTCTTGGTCGGCTATTTGAGTTCAGCCGCTTTAGAAGAGCTTGCCCGTCTGAAGTCCGGCCTTAACAACATCGGCTGGAAATGCCGCGTGGCTCCCTATAAAGATGAGGACTGGTCAAGCAAATGGAGGCAGCAGGTGAAGACCATCCGGTTAAGCGCCGGCAACAAAACCATTGTCATCAAACCCACTTGGCGTACAGTCCGAAAAAAACCAGGGGACATAGTGATTGAGATAGACCCGGGCATGGCCTTTGGCACAGGCTCACACGCGACTACAAAGACCTGCCTTGCGGCCCTCTTGAGACTGATGCACGATAAACGCGCCAATCGTCATGTATCCTTTCTTGACGTAGGCACGGGAACCGGCATCCTCGCCATTGCAACAGCCAAGCTCAACGCGAAAAAGGCGATTGGCGTTGACATTGACCCGGTTGCGATAAAGGTTGCACGCGCAAATGCGCGGCTCAACAAGGCCGTTGTCACGTTCAGTTCAAAGGGCCTTGACGAAGAATTCAAAGGCCGCTTTCAGATAATCGCGGCCAACATCCTCGCAAGAGACCTCATAAGGCTTGCGCCGTCAATATCGGACAGGTCTTCCGATAAAGGGCATCTTATACTCTCCGGTCTTTTGCGTCCAGAGGCCGCAAAGGTATCAAAGGTCTATATGGCGCACGGCTTCAAGCCGTTTAAGCAATACTCATCAGGGGAGTGGACAACCATTGTCTTTACAAGGCAAGGCCATGAAGACGAGGAGTTTTTTCGTCGGGGAACTTGAGAAGGGCGCGGCATCCGTCCTGATTACCGGGGACGAGCTAAAGCACCTGAGAGGCGTACTGCGCCTAAGGGAGGGCGAGGCCGTAACGATATTCAACGGCAGGGGGCTTGTCGTCAAGGGCGTCATTCAACGAATCGTCAAACAGGCTGCAACGGTGTCAGTGCTTGGCGAAGACACTGAGTCAAGGGAGAGCAGCGTTCATGTCGTTTTACTTCAGGCGCTCGTAAAGGGCGACAAAAACGACTTCATCGTACAAAAGGCCGTTGAGCTTGGCGCAACGGGAATAGTCTTCTACGCCGCCAAGAGGACGGTGCCGCTTCTTGGCCCTGGCCGCGGCACGGACAGACTTATCAGATGGCGAAGGATCGCCATTGAAGCCGCAAAGCAGTGCGGACGCTCCGTCATACCCGGCATCAGTTTGGCGGATGGCATCGAGGAGGCAGTTGCCGGGCATGCTTGTCCTCGCATGTTTAAAGCGGGGAAAGGTTTTTTGAAGATTATGCTATTGGAGAGTGAAACGACCCGGACGATAAAAGATATGCTGAGGACGGCTCCCGCAGCAAAGGCCGCTGCGTTGCTTATCGGCCCTGAAGGCGGATTTACAGATGAGGATGTGGTGCACGCCGCTAAAAACGGATTTACGCCCGTGAGTCTTGGCAGGCGCATCCTTCGCGCCGAGACCGCGGCCATCGCGGCGCTGACTATCGTCCAGTACGAGCTTGACGGCATGGACTGAGGCCGCTTAATCAGTCGGCCGCGTTACCATAACCCATCTCTGCAAATCCCTCTGACTCAACTTTATTATCCCCTTTTTCATAGGTGACATTTTCGCTTTGCTACGACAATTAAGCTCATATTTATTGACTCATTGGGCTGTGCGTGATATTTTCTTAGTTTACGCTAATCCTGCGCGGCATACTGATATATCGCCGTTTCATTATTATTATGAAAAAATTCTCATACTTCCCGTCTCAGGAAAGATTCAAGGCGCTTGCCCTTGACTATACGGTCATACCCGTGTACGCGGACATACTTGCCGACATGGATACGCCGGTCTCCGCGTTTTCAAAGATAGACGACGGGGGCGACGTTTTTCTTCTTGAGAGCGTGGAAGGCGGAGAGAAGTGGGGACGATACAGCATACTCGGCGCAAGGCCGAGGCTCGTTGTCCGCAGCAAGGGAGGCCGCGTCGAGGTTATAGAGGCGGGGGTGGCGACGATAAAAGACGCGCCGGCGATTGATTGCCTCAGAAGCGAGCTTTCGCGCTTCACCCTTGCCCCGGTGCCAGGGTTGCCGAGATTTTGCGGCGGGGCAATAGGCTTCATGGGTTACGACTGCGTCCGTGAAATCGAAAAACTGCCGGACGAGTCCCCAAGAGAGCTTGACCTCTTTGACATGTACTTCATCTTCACGGATACCTTTTTGGTCTTTGACAACGTAGAGCACAAGATACAGGTCATATCGAACGCATACATAAACGATAACGAGGACGTTGCCCTTGCCTACGACGCGGCCGTAGCAAAGATAAACGCCGTTGTCGAGACGCTCAGGAAAAAGGCCGCAATAGAGCCTTTAGCGCCTGAACGCCGAGGGAGCAGGGAAATAACCTCCAACTTCAGCAAGGGGTCGTTTATCGAGGCCGTTGAACGCATCAAGCAATACATCTCAGCCGGAGACATCATCCAGACCGTGCTGTCGCAAAGATTTTCAACGGCGCTCAGAGCCGCGCCGTTTGACATATACCGCGCCCTGCGGGTGATTAACCCCTCCCCATACATGTTTTTTCTGAGGCTTGGGGACACTACATTGGCGGGTTCTTCCCCTGAGATACTCGTAAAGGTGGAAGACGGGCGGATCAACGTAAAGCCCATAGCAGGCACGCGCAAAAGGGGCAGGGACGAATCAGAGGACGAGGGCCTTGCAAAGGAGCTTGTTGCGGACCCCAAGGAGCGCGCAGAGCACATAATGCTCGTTGACCTCGGCAGGAACGACGTTGGCAGGGTTGCAGAGCCGGGCACGATAACGGTAGACGGACTCATGTCAATCGAAAGATACTCACACGTCATGCACATGGTGTCGAACGTAACCGGACAGATGAAAAAGGGCATGGACGCATTTGACTGCCTAAAGGCATGTTTCCCGGCGGGTACGCTCACCGGCGCGCCAAAGGTAAGGGCAATGGAGATAATAGAGGAGCTTGAACCATGTAAGCGCGAGATATACGGCGGCAGCATCGGGTACGTCGGCTTTGACGGCAACATGGACATGTGCATAGCCATACGCACCGTCGTCATAAAGGACGGCAAGGCGCATGTGCAGGCGGGTGCCGGCATAGTGGCGGACTCGGTTTCTGAAAAAGAGTACGAAGAGACGGAGAACAAGGCTCGTGCCATGATAAAGGCTATGGAGATGGCTGAGGAAGGTCTTTAACAACTGCTCAAAAACGCCCATCTGCGGCGTTGTCGGAGCCGCCTCCGAGTAGCGAGGAATCCAGTTGCGCTACTGAGGCTCCGGGTTTGCTTCGGCTGCGCCTCGCAACCGCTCCTCAACTAGCGACGCACAACCCCCGATAGAAACATTCGGGGGCAGGCTCCATGCGCCTCATTCGTCGCTCCCTACCTTTCTTGAAAGAAAGGTAGGCCAAAGAACT
>JBBTCG010000101.1:0-6769 GCA_038043305.1 Deltaproteobacteria bacterium
ACATTTCGCTATGCTACGACATAATCGCAAAAACCTCTTGCAGACTTTTTTTGATGATGATAGTATACCCAGTGCGCCGGAAGGATTACACGCGCAAAGATGTACGCAAGTTTCTCATTATCCCCCTGCCCAGATAGCTCAGTCGGTAGAGCAGAGGACTGAAAATCCTCGTGTCGGCGGTTCAACTCCGTCTCTGGGCACCAGTAAAATCAAGGGGTTTGGCGATTTTCGCCAAACCCCTTTTGTTTTTATAAATGCCTGCGCTTCATCCTGCTACACAGTCTTAACCCTCTTCGTCCTTGCCTCGAAGTAAGCAATGGTCTTCTTCAGCCCTTCTTCAAGTTGTATCGTCGGGGTCCAGCCAAGCGTCTTTTTTGCAATCGAGATGTCGGGGCAGCGCTGCGTCGGGTCGTCTTGCGGCAGCGGTTTATATGAGAGCTTTGAGCGGCTCTTGGTAAGTTTTATGACCATCTCGGCAAGCTCTAAGACCGTAAACTCGCCCGGATTGCCAAGGTTCACCGGGCCTGTAAGTCCGTCGGCGTTCATCAGCCGTATCATGCCTTCAACAAGGTCGTCCACATAGCAAAAAGACCTTGTCTGAGAGCCTTTTCCGTAGATGGTGATCTCTTGTCCGCAAAGCGATTGCATGATGAAGTTTGATACCACCCTGCCGTCGTTTTCCAGCATCCTCGGCCCGTAGGTGTTGAATATCCTGACGACACGTATATCAACGTCGTTCTGATTGTGGTAGGCGAACATCAGAGTTTCGGCGCACCTCTTGCCCTCGTCATAACAGGCGCGCGGCCCTATCGGATTGGCGTTGCCCCAGTAGTCCTCGGTTTGCGGATGCACCTTTGGGTCGCCGTAGACCTCGGACGTGGAGGCTTGCAAAATCCTCGCCCTCACGCGCTTGGCAAGGCCGAGCATGTTCAGGCTGCCCATGATGTTGGTCTTGATTGTCTTTACGGGGTTGTACTGGTAGTGCACCGGAGAGGCCGGACAAGCAAGGTTGTAAATCTGGTCTACTTCAAGCAGTATCGGCTCGGTAACGTCATGCCGCACAAGCTCAAAACAGCGGTTGTCAATGAGGTGCGCGATGTTCTCCCTTCGTCCCGTGAAAAAATTATCAAGGCAAATCACCTCGTTGCCGTCATCAAGGAGCCTCTCGCAAAGATGCGAACCTATAAAACCAGCCCCGCCGGTAACGAGCACACGTTTCATAGCACTCCTTCCCTACCTTTTTTGAAAAAAAGCCTGCCCCCGAAGGTATCTATCGGAGGGTAGGCCGAAAAACTTTAATTGGGAATAAGCACCAAGGCTGACGAAAATTTATATTGCCCGTGCGGCAGAACTTTAGCGGTTACTTCAACGCCGCCGCCCTCTCAAAGCCAATGGCAAGCGCCTTCTTGTTGAGTTCAAGGAAGGCCGCCGGTACGCGGGAGAGCACCGACTTTTCAATCGCCTCCCTGCTGACTATGCCGGTAAGTTCGGTTATCATTCCAAGGGAGATGATGTTGGCGACGATGGTCTTCCCAAGCTCCTTCCTTGCCGTCTCTATGATGGGGAAGCTCAGGAGTCTGAAGTCGCCCTTGGGCGTTATCTTGACCTCGTCCGCGTCAACGAGGAGTATGCCCCCGGCCTTCACGTCCTTATGGTACTTGGTGCACGCCTCCTGCGTCATGGCGAGCATACAGTCAATGGAGGTGGACTTTGGGTAGTCAATGGGCTGATCGCTGATTATGACCTCGGCCTTTGACGCCCCGCCGCGTGATTCAGGCCCGTAGGACTGGCTCTGCACCGCGTTCTTGTCCTCGTAGATTGACGCGGCCTCGGCCATGATGATGCCCGCAAGTATCATGCCCTGTCCGCCTGAACCGCTGAAACGTATCTCGTATCTTGCGCCCATCTGATGCGGCCTCCTTTGCCTTAACGGTAAAACGACAACCTACTTTGCCTTCGCCTTCTCCATCACGAGGTTTTCATACTGCTCGCAGTACTCAGGTCTGTCCACCTTGTGCAGGATACCCCTCAGGAACTTGCCCTGAAGTTTTTCCGGTGGCAGTTTGTCGGCCTGTCTCACGTTGACCGTGCCGTCCTTTTCAACGACCTCCATCAGGTGCGTTGTGCTCTTGAACTTATTGGCCCTGCCGAAGTAGGTGGGGCAGGCGTCTATTACGTCAACGACGGACGTGCCCTTGTGCATGATAGCGTCATAGAGCGTCTTTTCAAGCTCAAGCGTATGATAGGCCGTGCCACGCGCCACAAAGCTCGCGCCAGAGGCCTTTGCCATCTCGCAGGCGTCAAAGGGCGGCTCAATGTTGCCGTACCGCGACGTGGTTGCAACGGTCTCAAGCGGCGATGTCGGCGAATACTGGCCGCCGGTCATGCCATAGGTGGCATTGGTCATAACCACTATGGTCATGTCAATGTTCCTTCTGCAAGTATGTATGAAGTGGTTGCCGCCGATAGCGAGCGCGTCTCCGTCTCCGGTTACCACGATGACCTTGAGCCTCGGGTTTGCGAACTTGACGCCCGTTGCGAAGGAGAGCGCCCTGCCGTGCAGGGTATGCATGGTGTTGAAGTCCACGTAGCCCGGGGTCCGGCTTGAGCAGCCTATGCCTGAGACCATGCAGATGTCGTCCTTTGAAAGCCCGGTCTTGTCAATGGCCCTGAGCATGGCCTTCAGGACTATGCCGTGGCCGCACCCCGGACACCAGATGTGCGGAAGTTTATTCGGCCTCAGGTACTTATTATAGTCGAAAGGTACGCTTACCTTTTCCTTCTTTTCAACAACCGCTGTGCCTGACATATTCGCTCCTCCGCATTTCACATGGAATTATTATTTATGTTTCTTTATGGCTTCCAATATCTGAGCGGGAGTAATCGGCTCGCCGTCCACCCTGTGAATGCCCGTTACCAGCGCCTTCTTGCTGCAACGATCCACCTCATGCACCATCTGTCCAAGGTTCAACTCAGGCACGATTATGGCCTTGACCCTGTTGGCAAGCTCCTTTACGGCCTTGTCCGGGAACGGCCACATGGTCAGCGGCCTTAAAAGCCCGGCTTTTATTCCGGCGGCCCTCGCCTCGCGCACCGCGTACCGCGCGGAGCGCGCCGTGGAGCCTATAGCTACAACCGCTATCTCGGCGTCATCAAGGTCGGTTGCCTCGTTTAACCATATCTCGTCCTTGTGATTTTCAATCTTGTTCATTATCCGCTCGTTGTTTGCGCGGATTATATTCGAGTCGTTGGTCGGGAAACCGTCCTGCTTATGGTTGAGGCCCGTAACGTGAAACCTGTACCCTGCCCCGAACGGCGCAAGCGGGGCGATCTCGTATCTGTCGTCATACGGGAAGTACTCCTCAGGCTTGCATGTAACCTTTGCCCTGTCAATGACCTCAAGCTCTCCGGGAAGCGGCAGCATGATAGGCTCCCTCATGTGGCCGACGATCTCATCATAGAGCACCATGACCGGCGTCCTGAACCGCTCGGCAAGGTTAAATGCCCTGACCGTCTCGGTGAGTATCTCCTGCACCGACTGCGGCACTAAAGAGATCGCCGGATGGTCCCCGTGCGCGCCCCACTTGGCGGCCATGAGGTCCGACTGGGACGGGCCTGTCGGGTAGCCGGTTGAAGGGCCGCCCCTCATGACGTTGATTATCACCAGCGGGACCTCGGTCAAACAGGCGTAGCCGATGCACTCCTGCTTAAGGGACAGCCCTGGGCCTGACGTGGCGGTAAGGGACTTTAAGCCCGCAAGAGAGGCGCCTATGGCCGCGGCGATTGAGGCTATCTCGTCCTCCATCTGTATGAACTTGCCGCCTATCTTGGGAAGCCTTACTGACATGCCCTCGGCAATCTCGGTTGAAGGCGTTATCGGGTATCCGGCATAAAACCTGCACCCGGCGTAAAGCGCGCCCTCTACGCACGCATCGTTTCCCTGAAGAAGTTTCTTTTGTCTCTCGGCCATTTTTAACCCCTTGGATGACAGTATGTAATCTTAACCAACCGTCCTCAATCGAACACCTGTATCGCAAAGTCAGGACACCTTAGATCGCAAAGCTGGCACCTCGTGCACGCGGCAAGGTCCTTTATCGCGACCGTTGACCCCTTCATCTCAAGCACGTTGGTCGGACAAAAATCAACGCAGATGCTGCAACCCTTGCAGAACTTCTCGTTTATGACTATCCTCGGCAGTTTCTTGGCGGCCTCGCCCATGTCGTACTCTCCCCATGTCCAATTAATACGCGCACAACAACAGGTCAAACACAGATTTACTTTATAACACACGCTCAAGACTAACGTCAATGCTTCATAAGCCCGTAGTCTTGCCTGCGGTATAGCGTGATGCGTGAAATACCGTGAACCGTGTAAAAACGAATCTTTTACGGTCACGGACACGGTCTTATGCCTTTTGGAGCGCCTCAAGCATGGTCTTGCCTATCTCTGCCGTGCTGTTGGTTACGCGAATCCCCGCGCTCCTCATGGCCTCCATCTTCTCCTCGGCGGTGCCCTTCCCGCCTGAGATGATGGCCCCGGCGTGCCCCATCCGCTTGCCCTTTGGCGCGGTGGCCCCGGCGATGTAGCCCACAACCGGCTTCTTGACGTTCTTCTTTATGAAGGCCGCGGCGTCCTCCTCGGCGCTGCCGCCTATCTCGCCAATCATCACGATGGCCGCGGTATCCGGGTCTTTCTGAAATAGCTCCAGCACGTCAACGAAGTTGGTGCCGTTTACCGGGTCCCCGCCGATGCCGACGCAGGTGGACTGCCCAAGCCCAAGCCTCGTCAACTGATCAACGGCCTCGTAGGTAAGCGTGCCGCTGCGCGACACGACGCCTATGTTGCCTTTCTTGTGTATGTGTCCCGGCATGATGCCAATCTTACATTCGTCCGGGGTTATGACCCCTGGGCAGTTAGGCCCAACAAGGCGCGAGGCCCTTCCATCCATGAACCTCTTGACCTTTACCATGTCCAAGACCGGTATGCCCTCGGTTATGCAGATAACGAGCTTTATCCCGGCGTCAGCGGCCTCCATGATGGCGTCAGCGGCAAAAGCCGCCGGCACGTATATGACGGAGGCATCGGCCCCTGTAGCTTGTCTGGCCTCGTCAACCGTATTAAATACCGGTATGCCGTCCATCGATGAGCCGCCCTTGCCAGGGGTTACGCCCCCGGCCATCTTCGTGCCATAGGCAACCATCTGGCGCGTATGAAAGGCGCCCTGCTCTCCGGTTATGCCCTGACAGATTACCTTGGTGTTTTTGTCTATGAGTATGCTCATCCGGTTAGACCTCCAAGCCGCTTCCTCGGCGGGTTATATTCTATGAATTGCTACTTCGTGCCCTTTGCCGCCTTTACCGCCTTTTGAGCGGCCTCGTCCATCTTCTCGGCGGTGATGATATTAAGACCCGATGCGGCCAGCAGTTTTCTGCCCTGCTCCACGTTCGTGCCCTGAAGCCTCACGATGAGCGGGACCTTCAGGCCCACTTCTTTAGCTGCGGCCATGATGCCGTCCGCTATGATGTCGCAACGCATTATGCCGCCGAAGATATTGACGAGCACGGCCTTGACGTTGGGATCAGACATAAGGAGCTTGAACGCCGCCGTAACCTGCTCTTTGTTGGCCCCGCCGCCCACGTCAAGAAAGTTGGCCGGAGCGCCGCCTGCGAGCTTTATCATGTCCATCGTGGCCATTGCAAGCCCCGCGCCGTTGACCATGCAGCCGATGGAGCCGTCAAGCGTAACGTAGTTGAGTCCGTGCCTCGACGCCTCTATCTCCTTAGGGTCTTCCTCGTCCAGGTCCCTCATGCCTTCTATGTCCTTATGCCTGAACAGGGCGTTGTCGTCAAAGGCCATCTTCGCGTCAAGGGCGATAAGCTCATTGGTCTTCGTTACCACAAGCGGGTTTATCTCAAGCATGGCGCAGTCTGAATTTATAAAGGCGTTGTAAAGGCCGGTCATGAACTTTACGGCCTTGTTTACGAGCGACGAGTCCATCTTATCAAGGCCGAGGCCAAATGCGAGTTTTCTGCACTGAAAGGGGATGAGTCCTGCCGCCGGGTCAACGTACTCCTTCAATATCTTTTCAGGGGTTTGAGCCGCTACCTCCTCTATCTCAACCCCTCCCTCGCTTGAGGCCATTATCGCCACACGCTGAGTGCCCCTGTCAACCACTATGCCAAGGTAGAGTTCCCGCGCAATCTGGCAGCCCTCCTCCACGTACACCTTCTTTACTTCCTTGCCGGCCGGGCCGGTCTGGTGAGTTACGAGCACCTTGCCAAGGAGTTCGCCGGTAAAGAGAGCGACTTCCTCCCTGCTCCTTGCGAGCTTCACGCCTCCTGCCTTGCCCCTGCCGCCCGCGTGTATCTGCGCCTTTACGACGGCGACGCCCGCGCTCAAAAACTCCTTTGCCGCCTCCTCAGCCTCGTCCGGTGTAAAGGCGATCCTGCCCTTTGGCACGGCTACGCCGTATTTGCCGAGGATATGCTTTGCCTGATACTCATGGATGTTCATGCCAAAAGACCTCCGTTATCGTACCTACCTTTTTTGAAAAAAAGGTAGGCCAAAAAACTTTAATTGGGAATAAGCGGCCGGGCTGTCCCCCGATAGATACATTCGGGGGCAGGCTGCAACTCATATTGCCCCGACACCCTTACCACCGCCGTCTTGCCCTGACGTGATCCGGCGCATAGTCGGGCAGTAGTATGGGGCTTAGATCAGCGTTCTTTATCCCGGCCGCATCCACCTCTTTGCCAAAGTCGTCAACGTG
>JBBTCG010000102.1:0-6024 GCA_038043305.1 Deltaproteobacteria bacterium
AACTGGAGCGCTGGGCCGGTATATTACGTCGAAAAGGACGAACGCGGCCCCATCCTGGCGTATCTCCAACCCATCGAAGGCAAGGACAGGTGTTTCAAATGCCACGGGCATGACGGGGCGCGCGGCATTCTCGTAGTGCGCACCAAACTCGACGAGATGTATTCGTCGCTCAACAAGATACGGAATCAGTGGATCGCCACCGGGATAGTCGGCGTCGCCGTAACCGGCATACTGCTTTCCATGCTCATCAGCCGCTACATAACCGGGCCCATAAGAAAAACCGTCGGCGTCATAAAGAACATCGCCGAAGGCTCGGCTGACATGAGCGAAAGGGTCGAGGTCATCAACTCGAAGGACGAGATCGGCTATCTCTCGACCACGTTCAACAACATGCTCGACACGCTCGAGAAGCGCGAGGCCGACAACAGGAAGCTCTTTGACATGGTCACGGCCAGCAAGGGGGAGTGGATTGCCACCTTCGACGCCATACAGGATCTTATCTCCATACACGACAGAGACTACCGCGTACTCAAGGTGAACAAGGCCCTTGCCAACAAACTCAACGTAAAGCCCAAAGACCTTACGGGACTCAAGTGCCACGACGTCTTTTACGGCAAGGATTCCCCGAAACACACGTGTCCTCACGCGCAAACGCTTTCCACCGGAGAGCTGACGCATCAAGAGGCGGACGACATGGTCTTTGAAGGCACGTACATGGTAACCACGTTCCCCATCAAGAACGACGACGGCCAGATTTGGGGCACCGTGCACGTGGCGCGGGACATAACGCAGGACAAGTTCCTGAGGGATCAGCTTTTTCACGCCGAAAAGCTCTCAAGCGTCGGCAAGCTCGTCGCGGGCATAGCCCATGAGCTCAACAACCCGCTCATGGGCATCATGGGCTTTAGCCAGCTCCTGATGGACATGCCCGGAGACAAGCCGGTCTCCGACGCAAAGGAAAAGATACGGCGCATATATCAGGAGTCGCTTCGCACGGCAAAAATAGTCCAGAATCTCCTTGCCTTCGCAAGGGCCAAAAAATCGGAGCGCGAGTACCACAATATAAACGACATACTCAAGCAGACCGTTGACCTAAGGGATTACTCCCTCAGGTCCAACAACATACGCCTTACCCTTGATCTCGATCCTGAACTGCCCAAGACCATGGTTGATCTCTTTCAGATGCAGCAGGTCTTCATAAACCTCATAAACAACGCCGAGGACGCCATCGTATCCACGAAACGCAAGGACGGCCTCATGGAAATCAAGACCCGCACAACCCGCAGGAAGATAGAGATAACGGTGCGGGACAACGGCATAGGCGTTCCAAAGGAGATACTGGGCAAGGTCTTTGACCCGTTCTTCACGACAAAGGAGGTCGGCAAGGGCACTGGCCTCGGTCTTTCCATAACCCACGGCATCGTTACCGAGCACGGAGGCGAGATAGGCATAGACAGCCCGGAAAACGGCGGGACAACGGTCTCCATGACGATACCCGTAGTTGACAAGGCGCAGTGGACAGAGGTATCAAAGACCGTCAGCAACGCGGCCCGCAAGGAGATAAACGCGGCCGGCAAAAAAATACTGATAGTGGACGATGAGGCAAGCATCAGGGAGGCTCTGAGCGACATCCTCATCAAGGAAGGCTTCAAGGTTGACACGGCGGGCGATGGCGTCGAGGCGATCAAAAATCTCGAAAAGGCCCGTTATGCGCTCGTAATAACGGATATAAAGATGTCCGGCCTTGACGGTCATGAACTCCACGCAAGCATACTGCGAAGCCACTCGTATCTGAAAAACAAGATCATAGTGGTCACCGGAGACGTGTTCAATAAAGACGTTAAGGAATTTCTTGAGAGGACGAACTGCCCGCACGTCCTCAAGCCGTTTGAGCCGAAACTCCTCCTGGATCTCATAAGACAGGTGCTTTGAATCGGTTATCCGTTATCGGTTAGTTCTTGCCCGAAGACGACCGATTATGTTATGAAGACAGGACGCATACGTTATATAAAGGAGGCTGTATAATGGAATACAAATCCAGAGGCGATCTTCACGAGGCGATAAAGGGCGTGCTCGCTGACAACGGGAGCGCGGTCAAAGTGATTGATGAAGGGAAACTCCGGGCCTCCGTCATTGACAATCTCATATACAACGCGGTCTTCAACCATGACAAGAACATAGTCGCCGAATCCCGGCGTCTGATTACCCTTACTTCGGCCTCGCTCGGCGTCAGGTCAGCCTCTATACAGGGTCTCTATGACGCGATGGGGCACGGCAAATGCTCCGGCTTTACCGTGCCCGCCATAAACATACGCGGCCTCACTTATGACACCGCGCGCGCCATCTTCCGGTCTGCCATAAAAAACCGCGCAGGCGCATTCATATTCGAGATAGCCAAGAGCGAGATAGACTACACGGCGCAGCGCCCGGCGGAGTATACGGCCTCACTCCTCGCCGCGGCCATAAAAGAGGGTTATAAAGGGCCGGTCTTCATACAGGGGGATCACTTCCAGATAAACGCAAAAAGATTCGCTTTAGACCCAACGGTCGAAGTGGCGGACCTTAAAAGACTTATCAAGGAGGCCATTGACGCCGCCTTCTATAATATTGACATAGACTCATCCACCGTGGTTGACCTGACAAAGGCCGACGTTGACGAACAGCAGAGGCCGAACTATGAAACAACCGCAACGCTGACCGAATACATACGCGCCAATGAACCGACGGGCGTTACCATATCAATCGGCGGCGAGATAGGCGAGGTCGGCGGCAAGAACTCGACCGAAGAAGAACTCAGGGCGTTCATGGACGGATACATCAAGGCGCTCGGCAAGGGCAAAAAGGGCATCAGTAAGATAAGCATCCAGACCGGAACGTCCCACGGCGGCGTACCCATGCCGGACGGCAGCGTGGCAAAGGTGAAGGTGGACTTTGACACCATAGAAAGGCTGTCGAAGACGGCAAGGGACGTTTACGGACTTGCCGGGGCCGTTCAGCACGGCGCATCCACGCTGCCTGACGACGCATTCGACATATTCCCAAAACGGACGGCGGCTGAGGTGCACCTTGCCACCGGCTTTCAAAATATGGTCTATGACAGCGCCGCCTTCCCGCAAGACCTTAAAAAAGAGATATACGCTCTTCTATCAGCCAAACACGCCGACGAAAGAAAAGCGGGCGACACGGACGAGCAGTTCTTATACAAGACGCGAAAAAAGGGGTTCGGCCCGTTCAAGGAGCGCATCTGGAACATGGACGCAAAGCGCAAGGCCGCCATCGGCGTGGAGCTTGAAACGAGACTTGATCTGCTGTTTAAGAAACTCAACGCGCAGGACACCGTGGAGCACGTGAAAAAATACGTCGGTTGAGTATTTCCGATGCGGCTTATGAAGGTTCCATGTTATAATAGTTGCGTAGCAAAATAAGAGAAGGGAAAGACGAGACTTATGATTCAGGCGACGCAGCTTAGGGTAGGTATGACCATACTTTACAACAACGAACCGTACAGGGTGCTGTCCGTGCAGCATATAACCCCGGGCAACTGGCGCGGTATGGTGCAGACAAAGCTCAGAAACCTCAAGACCGGCGGAGCGGTTGAAAACAGGTTCCGCTCCGAGGACAAGCTCGACAGGGCGAGCCTTGAGCAGCACGAGATGGAGTACCTCTACAACGACGGGGCCGACTATCACTTCATGAACAGCGTAACCTACGAGCAAACCTCGCTGTCCGCCGACGTGCTCGGGGACAACGTGCGCTACCTTGTGCCGAACATCAAGTTCATGGTGGAATATTATAACGAGGTGCCGGTCGGGGTCGAGCCGCCAAAGATCGTTGAACTGAAGGTCGTTGACACGACCCCGAACATGAGGGGCGCTACCGTTACGGCCACGCAAAAACCGGCCACCCTTGAAACCGGATTGGTCGTCAACGTGCCGTCCTTTATTAACGTTGGCGAGGTCATCCGCGTTGACACCGCTGAAGGCAAGTATATTGAACGCGCAAAAGCGCAGTAGCAGACGGACAAACGGTTATCAGCTGCCGGTTATCGGTTATCTGTTAAGGAATATTTTCCCTGATAACGGATAACTATATTTAAAGAGGCATGGGCTTTACCTCCCCTGCCTTTTTTTATTTCCCTTTAATGGACGCACATGGATATTCAAACTAAACTAAAAGACCTGCCCAGATCCCCGGGCGTATACATAATGAAGGGGCTGCACGGCGAGATTATCTATATCGGCAAGGCAAAGGACCTCGCCGTCAGGGTAGGTTCATACTTCAAGGACACCGGCGACGAAAGGTATGCCGCGCGTTTCCTGTCGAAAAAGACCGCTGACATTGACTGCATAATCACCGCCAACGAGAAAGAGGCGCTTCTCCTCGAAGACACGCTCATCAAACGCCACAAACCTAAGTACAACATAAGCCTGAAGGACTCGAAGACCTACGTCAGCATCAAGATTACGGTTCATGAAAGATTCCCGCGCATATTCATAACGCGCCGGATAAAGCGCGACGGCTCACGATACTTCGGGCCATACCCATCGGCGCAGTCCGTGCGCGAGACCGTAAAATTTCTAAGAGGCATATTCCCGCTGTGCGTATGCTCAGAGGCCGCATGGAAAGGCATGACGAGGCCGTGCCTTGACTACCAGATGGGGCTGTGCGCCGCGCCCGCCGTTGGTCTCATCAGCGAGGCCGACTATAAAAAGATCGTAGACGGCGCAATGATGTTTCTTGAGGGAAGGAACCGTGAGCTTGTAAAGGGCCTTAGATCCGATATGAAGGCCGCCGCAAACTCGCTTGACTTTGAACAGGCCGCAAAGATACGCAACAGGTTAAGCGCGATTGAACGAATGCTTGAGGGTCAAAGCGTGGTAACGCACCGTCCGGTTGACAGAGACGTCTTTGCCGCAGAGGGTCTTGAGGCCGTCCTTGCCGTACACGCGCTTTTTATCAGAGACGGCAGACTTACCGGCAACGCCGGATTCATATTTGAAAACAGCGTTGCCCCGCTTCCAGAGTCGCTCGGTTCGTTCATCACGCAGTTTTACAAACCAGGGCGGCACATCCCGGACGAGGTGATACTGCCCGTCAGGCTTGAGGACATGGAGACGATAGCCGAATGGCTGAGTGAGCAAAAAGGCCGCAAGGTTTCGCTCCTTGCGCCGGAACGCGGCGAAAGGGTAAGGCTCCTTGCTCTGGCCAGGGACAACGCAATGGAGGGCCTTAGAAAAAAAGCCTCTTCCCGCTCTGCGGCTCAAGACGCATTGGAGGCTCTTCAAAAAAGGCTCAGGCTTACGAACAACCCGCGGCGCATAGAGGCTTATGACATATCGAACATAAGCGGCTCGCATACCGTGGGCGCAATGGCCGTATTCATGGACGGGACCCCGCTCAAGGACGCATACAGGCTTTTCAAGATCAGGGGCGTCGTCGGGCAGGACGATTACGCGCACATGTGCGAGCTGCTTACCAGAAGATTCAGGGCGCAAAGCGCAAAGGATTGGCCTCAGCTCATACTTATAGACGGGGGCAAGGGACAGCTTAACATCGCGCTTGCCGTTCTCTCGGAACTCGACGTAACTGGAGTTGACGCGGCGGCCATTGCAAAGGACAAGGAGGGCGTTGACTCGCGCCGAAAGGGCGAGCGGGTGTTCTTGCCGAACGTAAAAGACCCTATCCTGCTCAAGGAAGGCTCTGCCCCTGACCTGCTGCTGAGAAGGATCCGCGACGAGGCGCACAGGTTTGCCATAACCTACAACAGGCGTCTCAGGTCAAGGACAATAGCCTCTGTGCTCGATTCGGTTCCCGGCATCGGGGCAAGTCGCAGAAAAGCGCTCTTTGACAGGTTCGGCGATCTGGAGGCCATACTGGGCGCTGACACGGAAGATCTGACCGCCGTGCCGGGAATAACCGAAGCAATTGCCGTTGCAATAAAAAACCTACCTTTCTTGAAAGACCGGTTGCCCGGCGACTCGCGCTGAAAGCGCGATAAGGCGGGCTTCAAAATGAACCTACCTT
>JBBTCG010000103.1:0-4074 GCA_038043305.1 Deltaproteobacteria bacterium
AGCGGCAAGCCCCCCCCGATAAAGACATTCGGGGGCAGGCTGCGAACTTTAATAGGGAATAAGCAGCCTACTGACAAATATTCATATTACCCTATCGCCACCCCCTCTTTTCCCATTGAAAAACCGGACAAACCGGTATAATATGTATAGTTGTCAGTTGCCGGTGTCAACATCCAACCGGCATCCAATCCCTACGCGGAGGTTTTTAAGATGAGCGATTGCGGAAGTTGCGGGCCGGCAGGCGCCGGGCCGTTTTCAGAGGGACGCGAGCTTGTGGAGTTTGTATCACAGGCGCACGGCGGAGCGGTAAAGAACGCGCCGATTCAGGATGGCGGTCTGAAGACCAAATGCCAAGGGTGCGGGGAGCCGTTCATATTAAAGACCTTTGTGGGAAAATGCCCCAAGTGTGGCGGCGTACACGCGGTATCTCCGCCGCGTTGCGACGACGAGGCCAACATCCAGTTCGCTGGCAAGGACTTCAAGCTGCCGGAAGACAGATAATCGTCGTTTTACAATACCCCCTTGGATACGCAAGGGGGTATTGTATCTTCCATATCCCTCATCATCAAACGGTCTACTGATTCCATGCAAGAAATAACCATAAAAGGCGCAAGGGTTCATAACCTCAAGTCCATTGACTTAAAGATTCCGAGGGACGCGCTCGTCGTGATTACCGGGGTATCCGGTTCAGGCAAGTCGTCCCTTGCGTTCGACACCATCTATGCCGAGGGACAGAGGCGCTACGTCGAGAGCCTTTCGGTTTACGCCCGCCAGTTCCTTGAGAGGATGGACAAGCCGGACGTCGAGTCCATAGAAGGGCTTTCCCCGGCCATATCCATAGAGCAGAAGACCACCTCCAAAAATCCGCGTTCTACCGTAGGTACCGTAACAGAAGTCTACGACTATCTGAGACTCCTCTTTGCGCGCGCCGGAAGGCCGTACTGTTACAACTGCTCAAGGCCCATCACCGCGCAGACCATACAGCAGATGGTTGACAAGCTCATGGAGCATCAGACGGGTTCAAGGATAATCCTCATGTCGCCCGTGGTGCGAGGCAGAAAGGGCGAGTACAAAAAGGAGTTGGATGCGCTTCGCAAGGCCGGGTACACGCGGATCAGGATAAATGGCGAGCTTATCGAGCTTGAAGGCGTCGTAAGCCTTGACAAGAGGAAAAAGCACGACATTGACGTGGTGGTTGACAGGCTCATAGTAAAGGACGGCCTGCAAAGGAGGCTTGCCGACTCTCTTGAGGCAGCAGCCGCGCTCTCCGGTGGGATCATAAAGGCCGAGGTGAACGGTATTGAGACGCTCTTTAGCGAGAAGCTCTCATGCGTCGAATGCGGGCTGAGTTATCCTGAAATAATCCCCACCACCTTTTCCTTCAACAGCCCTTACGGCGCATGTCCAGAGTGCAAGGGCCTTGGCGAAAAATATTACTTTGACCCTGAGCTTGTCGTGCCGGACAAGGGCGCCTCCCTTGAGGCCGGGGCTGTTGCCCCGTGGAGCGGGGCTGGCGGGAAAACGGCGGGCACATGGTATCTTTCCAAGCTCCAGGGCCTTGCCACCCATTACGGCTTCAGCATATCAAGCCAGTACAAAAAACTTCCGGCCAGGGTACAGGATATTCTCCTCAACGGCTCAGGGGATGAGGAGATCTCCTTCGCGCACGAGGGCGGCAAGTCCAGATACTCGTACACCGAACCGTTCGAGGGCGTAATAGGAAACCTTGAGAGGCGCTACCGCGAAACCGCGTCCGAGGACGTGAGGGAGGACCTTGAAAGGTTCATGGACTCTCAACCATGCCCGACCTGCGCGGGGTTAAGGCTTAAAAAAGAGGCGCTGTCAATAAAGATTGGGGGCAAGTCCATTGCCGACGTCGTTGCGATGAGCATAAAAGACGCCCTTGTCTTTTTCGACACTTTGAAACTCAGCCGCATAGAACAGGAGATCGCCTCCCGCGTCTTAAAGGAAGTAAGAGAACGATTGGGTTTTCTCGTGAACGTGGGGCTTGACTATCTTTCCCTTGACAGGGCCGCCTCAACGCTTTCAGGCGGCGAAGGCCAGCGGATACGACTTGCCTCTCAGATAGGCTCAAGCCTCGTGGGGGTGCTTTATATACTTGATGAGCCGTCCATCGGCCTTCATCAGCGGGATAATCGGAAGCTCCTGTCCACGCTCAAGAGACTAAGGGACATGGGCAACACCGTTATCGTCGTCGAGCATGACGAAGAGACCATGCGCGAGGCGGATCATATCATTGACATGGGGCCCGGCGCAGGGGTGCACGGCGGCGAGGTCGTTGCTCAAGGGGATTACTCAGTTATAACGGCATCCGAGAGGTCCCTTACCGGCAGATATCTCTCCCGCGCCCTTGAGATACCAGTGCCGACGCAGAGGAAAAGACCGGACAAGAGGCTCCTTACGCTCAAGGGGGCAAAGGCAAATAACTTGAAGGACCTGACAATCAGTTTCCCGGTGGGGCTGATAACCTGCGTAACCGGCGTGTCAGGCTCAGGCAAATCCACGCTCGTGATTGACACGCTTTACAGGGCGTTGGCAAAAAAACTTTACGGTTCAAAGGAGCGCCCCGGCGACTTCACGGGCTTAACCGGCGTTGAGTTTTTCGACAAGGTGATAGACATAGACCAGACGCCCATCGGCAGGACTCCGAGGAGCAACCCGGCGACCTATACGGGTCTTTTCACGCCCATACGCGACCTCTTCAGCCAGCTGCCAGAGGCAAAGGTGCGCGGGTACGGACCGGGCAGATTCAGCTTCAACGTAAAGGGCGGAAGGTGCGAGGCGTGCGCCGGCGACGGCCTTATAAAGGTGGAGATGCACTTCCTGCCGGACGTGTACGTTACGTGCGACGAGTGCAGGGGTGAGAGGTACAACCGCGATACCCTTGAGGTGCGCTACAGGGGAAAGAATATCGCCGAATGTCTTGACATGAGCGTTCTCGACGGCCTCTCGTTTTTTGAAAACTTCCCTCAGATAAAAGACAAATTAAAGACGCTTAGCGACGTGGGGCTTGGATACGTGAAGCTCGGACAGGCGTCAACGACCCTCTCCGGCGGCGATGCGCAGAGGATAAAACTCAGCCGCGAGCTTACAAAAAGGGCGACCGGAAAGACCATATACATACTCGACGAACCGACTACCGGATTGCACTTTGCCGACATTCAAAAACTCCTTGAGGTATTGAATGCCCTGAGGGACGCGGGCAACACCATCGTCATAATCGAACATAACCTTGACGTAGTTAAGTCCGCTGATTACATAATAGACTTAGGCCCGGAGGGCGGGGCCGCCGGAGGCCGCATCGTGGCTCAAGGGACGCCTGAGGAGGTCAGCGCGACAAAAGGCTCTCATACCGGACAGTATCTTAAGGAGACGCTGTAGAGACCGTGAACCGTGAAAGTCCCCCTGATAAGGGGGATTTAGGGGGTTGGGAGTTTGCCCTACGGCCCGGAGCATAATGAACGATAAAAAATAGCGTGGTGGGCATTGCCCACCACGCTGCGCTCAACCTATTCTACGTACTTTCACGGTCACGGTTACGATTCACGGTCTTTACGGCCTCCCCTACTGAATCTTGCGGATTGTGTTATTGCCCGTATCAGCCACATAAAGGGTTGTCCCGTCAGTGGTTATGCCGAAAGGGGTATTAAACCTTGCCGCAGCGCCTGTCCCGTCCGTTGAACCAAAGCTTCCCGCTGTGCCTGCAAGGGTCGTTACAACGCCGGTGGATATTACAATCTTGCGGATTGTGTGATTGAACATACCAGCCACATAAAGGTTTGTCCCGTCAGTGGTTATGCCGTAAGGGTAATTAAACAGTGCCGCAGAGCCTGTCGCATCCGTTGAACCAGAGGTTCCCGCTAAGCCGACGGGGGTCGTTACAGCGGTTGTAAGGCAAAGGGACACGCCCTGTATTGACCCGCCCATCTGTGTCGTTGTCGGCGCAGGGGTCGCCGCAGACGCGGATGACGGGCTGTCTCCTCCGCCTCCGCAGGCTATAACGATCATCGCTGTCAGAGTTACGAAAAACAGTTGCGTTGCGAACTTCTTCAT
>JBBTCG010000104.1:0-6454 GCA_038043305.1 Deltaproteobacteria bacterium
TTCTTGAAAGAAAGGTAAGCCCCCCGATTAAAACATTCCCCCGATAGAGACATTCCCTCGATAGAGACATTCGGGGGCAGGCTTGGGCAGGCTTGGGCAGGCTCCGAACTTTAATAGGGAATAAACAGCCGGGCTGACCCCCGATAGAAACATTCGGGGGCAGGCAGCAACGAATATCGCCCGCGTTAGGAGTCTCGTGCTTTGTCACGGGGCGTCCCTGATTCGACATCATGCGGCCTCTGGGCGACATGGGTGCTGCGCTCCTCTACGTTTGCATCCCTGAGGCTTTTTTTGACCTCGTCGCCGGCGCGCCTCAATTCGTTATATACCTTTGCGAGCGTCTTTGCCATGTCAGGGAGTTTATCAGGCCCTATGACAATGAGCGCCACCGCGAGAATGATAATCAACTCGGCAAACCCGATACCGAACATGACTAATTCAACCCCCCGGCGGGACGACGAGCACCGGACAAGCCGCCTCTCTGGTAACGCGCTCGGTCGTTGAGCCGATGAAAAACCTCTCCACCCCGGCCTTCTTGCCAAGGCTTCCCATGACGCAAAGTCCGATGGAGCGGTCTTTAATTGCCTTCAATATTTCCTGGTACGGCTTGCCCGCGGCCGTAATAAGCTCGACGTTCCTGTAGCCCTTGAAATGTTTCGCGGCAAAGGCCGAGAGCATCTTTCCGGCGGAGAGCAGCATCTCCTCATCAAGGCGTTCAAAGGACAGATGGGGCACGTAAAACCCGGAGGCGTCAAGAGAGGTATCAAGCACGTGGAGCACGATGACAGCGGCCTTATGTCTGCGCGCAAGACTCAGCGCCCAGACAGCGGCGTGATTAGAGGATTCGGAAAAATCAGTAGGAAAAAGTATCCTCTCAATCTTTATAGTATCCTTTGCCGACATACGCGCTCCTCCATATTATTCATGTCTCCTGCGTGAGACAATCATATTATACCGTTGCCGTGGTTGCAACTCTTTTATGTTGTTGACAAGGCCGCGCGAATCCCGTAATATTTCAAAAAAGCGGCCGTGTTTGCATGATGGAAACTTAACAGGGTGCTGAAAAATACCAAAATCGCTAAGGCTGCTCAAATCTTCCCATTGCAAAAATGAAAAGACGCAATGGGAACCCAGCCAGATGCAAGGCGTCGAGGAACGACGAATGCGACGCAGATGGGCGTTTTTCAGCAGCCTGCTAAGAAATCCATGACAGGAGAGATTAGTGGCGCCATGGCCTGTAAAGACCGTAAGTCCAGCTTCCCCCGGCCACAGTCCACAGCTGATAGTTGTTACGTTCCTTGCCGTTTTTGGAGTCCTGATATTCTTCCGGCCTTCAGCCTCTCATGCCGACGCCGCTCTCAACGTCTCCAGTGAAATCGCCCTGCTAATCCCAGAAAAGAAACATGACGAGCCGGTTCAATCGTCTCTATCCATGTCCTCGCATGTTTTAAGCGGGGAAAGGCCGCCCCGCGTGCCTGACCGGCAAGGAAAGCCGATCTCCGTCAACATGGAAGCCGTCATGCCGCATCTGACGACGCATCTACGCGGAGCAAGGCATCTCAATAAGCCGACAGACGACTTCTTGCCGATTCAGGAGAGGCGTTGGACAATCGGGATGATAAAGATGCCTGACATGGAGTTGGAGAGACCATTGGCAAGCGCCCCCTCCGACGGGCGCCGCCAATGGGATGAGTACACGCCTCCAGACATAACGCGCGGAAGCGATCAAAAGATGCGCCTGACCATAACCTTTGACGGCGGGTCCGAGGATGACGACGCTGAGAGGATACTTGACGCGCTTTCAACAAGGGGTCTAAAGACCACCATCTTTCTGACCGGCTTATTTATAAGAAAATATCCGGCGCTCGTAAGGAGGATGCTCCTTGACGGCCACGAAATCGGCAACCATACCATGACCCATCCGCACCTTACGGATTTTGAAAGGACGCTGAGACACAAGACACTCTCCGGCGTGGACAAGGCTCTGGTTCAAAGGGAGCTTAGAGACGCGGCCGAGGCTCTCAAGGCCGTAACCGGAGAGGAGATGAGCCCCCTATGGAGGGCGCCTTACGGCGAGGTAAACGACGAGATACGGCGCTGGGCTTTTGAGGCGGGTTATATTCATATAGGCTGGACAAGCAACAACAAAAAAAAGGAAAGCCTCGATACGCTCGACTGGGTAAGCGACAGGAAGTCCAGATTTTACCGGTCGCCCTACGAGATAAAAAAACGCATACTTGATTTCGGCAAGGACGGCAACGGGATAAACGGCGGCATAGTGCTGATGCACCTAGGAACCGGCAGAAAGTCCGACAGGGCGGCCTCCATACTGCCTGACCTGCTCGACGCCCTTTTACGACGCGGCTATGAACTGGTGAAGGTTTCCGATCTCGTGGATTCAACGACGCAGTTTCAGGCGGTCAAATCCGTCAGGAAGGAACGCATGCTCGAAGGGATGGTAAGGCTTACCCCGGCGCAGTGATAACTGATACCCCTTCCTTGGTGTTTATTCCCTATTAAAGTTTTTTGGCCTGCCCCCCGATAGATACCTTCGGGGGCAGGCTTTTTTCAAAAAAGGTAGGTGCAAATCAAACCGTATTCGTTTATAATAGCCTAACACCCCCGCTTCATACACGCGAGGGCAAGCATATTCAAAGGCGGTCATTCCGATGAAGATGAAAAAAGGTATTGCCGTACTCCTAATCTTTGCCGTTGCGCTGATTATCGCGCCGCATCGCGCAGATGCGGAGTTCAAGAAGACCAAGATAGCGGTGCTTGACTTTGCCCTTCAGGGCGAGGGGTTTGAGACGCAGGACATGGGCAAGATTGTCGCTGAATGGATTGTAACCGGCCTTGTGCAAGCGGGCAGGTTCAATGTGGTTGAACGGGGGCTTTTGCAGAAGATACTCAAGGAGCAGGAGCTTCCCATGTACGGCATAGTGGACACCAAGGGCGCGGCAAAGACCGGCATGATAGTCGGCGCAAAGATCGTGATAACCGGCTCAGTGATGAAGCTCAAGGACTACATGGAGGTGAGCGCGCGCCTCATTGACGTGGAGGACGGCTCCATAATCGCGGCGGAAAAGGTCAAGACCGACAGAACCGGGAGGCTTGAGGACCTCGTATCGCAGATGGTAACGAAGATCATCCTCGACTTCCCGCTTGAGGGCTACATTGTCCAGCGCTCCGATAAGAACGCAATCGTGGACATTGGAAGGAACTCCGGGGCAAAGTCCGGCAAGAGATTCATCGTATATAAAGAGGGCAAGGCCATAAAGCACCCCAAGACGGGAGAGGTGCTTGACGTTGAGAAGATAGAGATCGGCGAGATAGAGATACGCGACGTAAAGGAAAAGACCGCCTCGGCAGTCATACTGCGCGAGACCGCTCCGTACAAGGTGGAGTACGGCAACCTTGTAAGAAGCCTCGTTGAGAAGGAAGCCTCCTCGACATCCGATTCGATGCCGAACAAGGACGATCATTTCGACGGCTCGGAGTTCGACACCAGCGGGGCAATGAAGACGCTCGGCTCGTTCAACGTGGGCGACACCTACTTTGTAGCGACTACGCTGCACGCCGGCGGAAGAAAGAGCGTCATTTCATGGGAAAACCGCACCGACCAGAGCGCCATACCGGCAGGCGAGAAGGTTACCATCACCATGATAACCCCTAAGTTCATAAAATTCAAATGGAGCGGCCGTGAGCATATCTTCTTGTATCATCAGGCAAAGAAGCCCAATCACGCAATGCTTCTTTCCAAGTTTTTCTCAACTGAAAATCCATTGTCAGGCATGGAAGGCTATTCGCCGGATGTCAAGTTTGCCCTCTCTCAGGGGAAGTTGACCATTGGCATGACCATGCGTCAGGCCTTACTCTCAAAAGGCGTTCCCTACAAGGCTGGCGGCAGAAAGACCGTTGACATGGGCATTGAAGAGGTACTCAAGACAACGGAATGGAGATACTCGCAGGGCAAGTTTGATACGCTTCAGGTGTACTTCGCCGGGGATAAGATAATAAAGATAGAGGACTGACGACGTTCAAATAAGTCCCATCCCCGCTTAAGCCTGCCCTCGAATGTCTTTATCGGGGGACACGCGAGGACAAGCCTGCGGAGCATCTGTTCCTGATGTTCAAGCGTATTTTCGGGTTTGCAAGGTGCGTTACCGGGCAGCCGTAGATTGGGCTGCGTTTTTCAACACTGCAAATCTGACGCTTCGTTTGTTGGGTTACGCTGCGCTAACCAAACCTATGATGCGCGTCAGCACCTCTGAGAGAGGAGATAGAACCGGCCTCTTTTTTCCTCTAATATTTTTTTCTTATTCTTTTACGGCATTCTGTGTTATTATAAAAGATTAGCGTTAGTTGGCGCCGCCCGGTCAGTGCCTGCTGTGTATTGGTTGACCCTCCTATTTTTCAACCTCACCCAGTTTAACCTTAATAATCTTGCCTGGACCGGCTCAATTGGATTGAGCAGGCTGATTCTGGAGTAGAATACCATGTCATTTGAAGCGCTCGGCCTGCAGGCCGAACTGCTCAGCGCTGTCGCAGGGCAGGGCTACACGACCCCAACCCCCATACAGTTAAAAACCATCCCGTTTATACTTGAAGGACGCGACGTCCTTGCAGGCGCGCAGACCGGCACGGGCAAGACAGCCGCCTTCACCCTGCCGATGCTGCAGATTCTGAGCCGACGCCCGCGCACCGGCAAGCTGCCCCGCGCCCTTGTCCTTACCCCTACGCGCGAATTGGCCGCACAGGTCGGGGAGAGCGTACAGACTTACGGCAAGAATCTGCACCTGAAGTCCACGATAATCTTCGGCGGCGTAGGCATTAATCCGCAGATAGATCAACTGCGTCGCGGGATTGATATCCTCGTGGCCACGCCCGGCAGGCTGCTTGACCATGCCGGCCAAAAGACCTTGAACCTCTCGCAGGTGGAAATATTGGTTCTGGACGAAGCAGACCGCATGCTGGATATGGGTTTTATTTACGATATCAGGAGAATTTTAAAACTACTTCCGCTCAAACGTCAAAACCTGCTCTTCTCGGCAACCTATACCGACGATATAAAGCGCCTGGCGGACGGCCTGCTCCATAACCCGGAGATGATAGAAGTTGCACGCCGCAATATGGCGGCGGAATTAGTAACTCAGGTGGTGCATCCGGTGGGGCATAATCGCAAGCGCGAACTCCTGACTCACCTGATAAAGAAAGGCGATTGGCGCCAAGTGCTGGTCTTTACCCGCACTAAGCACGGGGCTAACCGTCTGGCGACGCAGCTCTTAAGCGACGGGATAAACGCCGTTGCCATCCACGGAAACAAGAGCCAGTCGGCGCGCACTCGCGCACTTGCGGATTTCAAAAACGGCGCGGTGCGGACCCTCGTTGCCACTGATATCGCCGCCCGCGGTCTTGACATTGACAGCCTTCCTCATGTGGTCAATTACGATCTGCCCAATGTGCCTGAGGACTACGTCCACCGCATTGGCCGCACCGGCCGCGCCGGAGAGACCGGCTGCGCGTTGTCGCTTGTTTGCGCCGAAGAAAAAGAGATGCTCAACGATATTGAAAAGGTGCTGCGTCATGACATCCCGGTGGAGGTTATCCCCGGCTTTGAACAAAGCGCCGCTTCGTCTCCCGCATCTACCGAGCGGCCGGGCACGCATAATCATGCCCGCCCCAGAAAGACCAGCGGATTTTCACGCCAACCGTCGCGCCGCAGGTAGGCGATAATGGCGGCGTCCTGCTGAGTTGAACCGATTGAACAAGCTGAAAGACAAGCGTGGGAACGATAAAAGAGCCGTCCAGCATTGGACGGCTCGGCCTCGTCATACGAATAGGACATTTCTATTTTGGCGGGATACAATGAAAAGGTAAGTTGACTTAGTAAGGCGTTTTGGTATAATCTGTCGAATTGTGCCTTATAATCGTATCTTTTAATACGGATTGTCGTAATAGAAGGGGGTGTGTAAGATTGTCAGAGGTCAAGGTATATGACGACCAGCTTGAAAAGGCTCTCAAGATACTCAAGAGAAAGCTCGCTCAAGACGGGACGTTTAAGGAGATAAAGAGGAGAAGGTTTTATGAAAAGCCGAGCGTAAAGAAAAAGAGGAAACGCGCGGAGGCCGCAAAACGCCGGGCAAAGGCTTCTAAAAAGAGCGCAAGACGGACGTACGAATAAACGACCGTAAGTTGTTTCGTTGAAGATAAAAAGCTGGAGGGCTTTCCCCCTCCAGCTTTTTTTGGTAAATAGGGACAGCTGTCCCTATTTACTGCAAGCTCGTAGCTACGTTCGACAACCTTAAGATAACCGCCGCGCTTCAACCCTGCCACTCGTCGTTTTTTTTAACTCCAGGGTCATCTCGCCTATGAGGATTTTAAGCCTCTCGTTCTCTTTGGCAAGGCGTTCCTCCGTCCGGCTCTGCTTTGCCGTCTCGAACGCCTTCCCGGCATT
>JBBTCG010000105.1:0-3586 GCA_038043305.1 Deltaproteobacteria bacterium
CGAGCACGTCTTTGCCCGCCTCAATGGCGCGCATACCAAAGGTGAAGTGGCTCATCGTCGGCGTTGCGATGCTTACCGCGTCAGAGCAGGAGAGCGCCTCGTCCACTGACGCAAATGAACGGGTATTGTTGGCCGAGGCGATTTCCTGCGCCCTTGCCTGATCCGCGTCAAAGACGCCGGTGAACTCAACCGTCCCTGTTGCGGCCAATACTGCGTACTTTTGCGCGTGCAAGGCGCCAAGGTATCCGACGCCGATTACGCCGGCTCTAATCTTCTTCATGGACGTCGCTCTTCCTTTTGCTCCGCTCGCGGGCAAGGCCGCGCTTGGAGGCCGTTATGAAGTCAACAAACCTTTTCGCGTGAGGCGAATCAGGCATCTCCGTTTTAAGTCTTTCAATCGCCTCGGAAAGCGTAAGCGACGAGCGGAAGATGATGTTGTAAGACCTTTTTATTTCCTCAAGCTCGGCGCGTGTAAAACCCTGCCTTCTCAACCCCACGCTGTTGAGGCCGTAGAGCTTGGCCCTGTTGCCAACGGCCAGGACGTAAGGCGGGATATCCTTGCTGACGGCCGTAGCGCCGCCGATGATGCAGTACGCGCCGATGCGGACGTGCTGATGTATGGCCACAAGGCCGCCGACTATGGCGTGGTCCGCGATGGAGACGTGCCCGGCAAGGGTGGCGGAGTTGGCCATTATGATGTTGTCCCCAAGGCTGCAGTCGTGCGCGATATGGACGTAGTTCATGAAAAGGTTGTTGCTGCCGCACACGGTTTTGCGCTGCTGTTTGGTGGTAGCCCTGTGTATGGTAACGAACTCCCTTATGACGTTGTTGTCCCCGATGATGACCTCGGTCTTTTCGCCCTTGTATCCCAGATCTTGTGGAGGGGCTCCTATTGACGTGAACTGGAAGATGTTGCAGTTTGCTCCGATGGTCGTCCACCTGTCAATGACCACGTGAGGGCCTATCTTCGTATTCTTGCCTATGCGGACGTCCTCGGCTATGACCGTATACGGGCCTATCTCGACGCCGGTATCTATCTCCGCGCCCGGATGTATGGAGGCGGTAGGATGTATGCGCGTTTGGGTTTGCTGACTCAAAGTTCCGTTCATCTCTATGTCTCTACCTTTCCATGATGGTCGCAAGAAACTCGGCCTCGGCAACAAGGACGCCCGCGACATGACCCTCGCCCTTAAAGCCCCAGATGCTGCCCCTGCGCTTGGTTACGGTGAGTTTCAGTTCAAGCGTATCCCCCGGGAGCACCGGCTTTCTGAACCGCGCCTTGTCAATGCCCATGAAGTACACGACCTTGTTGGAAACGTCGGCTGACTTAAAAGCCAGCACCCCTCCGACCTGCGCCATTGCCTCGACTATAAGGACGCCCGGCATTATCGGATGCCCCGGAAAATGCCCCGGAAAAAACGGCTCGTTGATGGTAACGTTTTTTATCCCCTTCGCGTATTTCCCCGGGTCCAGCTCGACTATCTTGTCAATGAGAAGGAACGGGTAGCGGTGAGGAAGTATCGTCTGAATCTCTTTAATGTCTATCATAATAAGGCGTCTCCTTTTAAGGATGTGACCAAAAGGCCGTGAAATACCGTGAACCGTGAAGAGTTCTATCGCAAAGTTTGAGCCTTGCGGTTTTTAAGACCGCGCAAGACAAACCCCCTAAATCCCCCTTATCAGGGGGAGAGCCTTGTCCTATGTCTTTCACGGTCACGGTTCACGGCCTTTAACCCTTTTTCCCCTCAAGCGCGGCAAGTCTTTTTTCAAGGTCGTTTATCTTTTTTTTGAGTTCAGGGAGCTTTGCGAATATGACAGACGCCTTGAGCCAGTCATGGTGCGGTATGGCCGGAGTGCCCGAATATATGGCCTTTGCGGGCACAGGGCCGGATATGCCGGACTGCGCCCCGAGCATTGCGCCGTCGCCGATGTCAATATGTCCGACAATCCCCACCTGTCCGCCTATCTGAACGCGGTTTCCGAGTCTCGCGCTCCCGGCGATGCCTACCTGAGCGACTATTATCGCGTGTTCGCCTATCTTGACGTTATGCGCCACCTGCACAAGGTTATCTATCTTGGAGCCTCTCCCTATGAACGTCTCGCCTATCGCGGCCCTGTCAACCGTCACGCACGCGCCAAGCTCGCAATCATCATCTATCCGAACGATGCCCCTTTGCGGCAGCTTCCTGTAGCCGTTCAAGTCATTGTCCCATGCGTAGCCGAATCCGTCGCTGCCGATTACCGTGTTGCAATGGATGATAACCCTGTCGTGGATTATGCAGCCCTCGCGTATGGACACGCCTGAGTATATGATGCAGTCCGCGCCAATCCTTGCGTCATTACCGACATAAACGCCCGGATACAGGGTGGTGCGCGGCCCGATTGTCGCGCCCTTCTCCACGACGGCATAGGCCTGAATCGAGACGCCGTCGCCGATGCTCGCTCCCGCGTTCACCTCTGCCTTAGGGTGTATGCCCGGCTCAGGCATCAAGGTCGGCCTGAAGACATCCATTACCTTGGCAAAGGCAATCTGCGGATTTTTTACGGCAATCAGATTGACCGCGCTTGGCGGCCAGTCGCCTTCAGGGACTATGACCGCGCCCGCCTTTATGGAGGGCAGGAGCTTTAACTTGGCCTTGTCCGAGATAAAGGTTATCTCGTCGGACCCCGCCTCCTCAAGCGGCGCAACATCCCTTATGACAACGCCGCCGCTGCCGATAAGCCGTCCGCCTGAGAGCGCGGCAAGTTGTTCAACTGTTTTTTCCATGGACTTCGCTATTTTCCGCCGGACTTGAAACGCTCGTCGTAGAGTTTTATCACTTCATCGGTAATGTCGTCCTGAGCAGGGGCGTACAGCAGTCCGCCAAGCGACCTTTCAAAGACATAGACATACCCCTTTTTCTTCGCCATATCCTCGACAATGGAGCGCAGCTCGTTTATTATCTGCGCCTCGCGCTCCTGCTTTTTTTTGTTAAGCTCCTCGCCGTAGTCCATGTACTGCTTCTGGAACTCCTGATTCTTGGTCCTGAACTCGGCCTCCTTGAGATCGCGCGCCTCCTTTGTCCAAACTGCGGCCATCTTGTCCATCTCGGACTTCATCTTCTTCAAGCTCTCCTGCTTTACGTTGAGCGCCTCCTCAAGCTTCTTAGCCTCTTCCTGAAGCGCGTTCTTAGCCGCGACCCCGGCGGCGCTGTCGTTAAGCGCCTTTTGCAGATTAGCGTGCGCCAGCTTCATGTCCTTTGCCGAGGCGCCCCCGGCCAGAACGAATACAACGACGAAGATAAACGGCATGATAAGTTTTTTCATGCGACTCCCCCTTTGATTATTGATAACATTCTTAAAAAGCCGCGCCGATGGTGAAGTCCCACTGGTGCGACTTTTCTCCCTCGCGCCTGCCGAGCGGCATTCCGAACTCAAGCCTCAGAGGCCCTATCGGAGAAAACCACCTGAGCCCCAAACCCGTGCCTTGGCGCAACTCCTTGAGGTCTCCTAAATCTATCGTATCGTTGTACGCGCCGCCTATGTCGTAGAACAGGACGCCTCTGAGTCCCTGCTCAGGAAAGAGCGGGAACACGAACTCCGCGCT
>JBBTCG010000106.1:0-4119 GCA_038043305.1 Deltaproteobacteria bacterium
TGGGCAGGACGATACAGGAGAGTGAAACTCAGCAAAGATGGTTTTCCATTCGCTTCTTCAAATCAGATTTCAAGATTGATGGATGAATTTGAAAGAGACATTCTTAAAAAGTATACTCCCTGCCGTTTTTCTGCCATTAAAGATATAGCCAGAGCAATCGCTGTTGTCCATACGGAGATTGTCCTGATCCACCCTTTCCGTGAAGGGAACGGCAGGGTCGCCCGTATTCTAAGCGCCCTTATGGCGCTGCAGGCAGGATTGCCATCACTGGATTTCAGCGGGATTAAGGGAAAGCAAAGACAAGAATACTTTGCGGCGGTAAGGGCTGGAATGGATAAAAATTATGGGCTTATGGAAAAGATTTTTAACGCCGTGATTTCCCGGACGCAGCGGACTCAGAAAGGATAGATATCTTACCGGACTCTTCTACGGCCTTGATTGCTTTTTCGACAGCCGTGTGGACGCCTTCGATAGCGGTTGAAGAAGATACAGTAGTATAGAACATGGCTTTACGCTTCTCAGGGTCTTTCAGATACGGATTGGTTTCTATCAAAGATTTTTTTGCCATGATTTAAGTATACGCTAAAAAATCGTTGAAATCACCGGATTTTCAAACGTTGGGCGCTCCACTCGTCGTGGAGCGCCCGTTGGTTAACCCGCTCGCCAGAGGCGAACCTTATCTCTTCTCCATGCCCGCGGGCTGGACAGTTGCCTGAGATACGACAAGATTGGTCTTTGCCGTTATCTTGTGCCATACGCCCTTGGGGGCAAGCACGACTACGCCCGGCTTGAGTTGGGCCGAGCTTTCCTTGCCGTCGTCCAGCGAAAAAGCGCCCTCCCCCTCATGCACAAAGAACACCTGATCGCCGTTCGGATGCCTGTGGTACGCAAGCACCTGTCCGGGTTTGAAGTAATAGGTGTCCTGCGCCAGTTGCTCGGTCTTCAAGTACGTTACCTTGTTTACGTCGCCGTCCTTGTAGTCCTTCTTGTCCAGTACGTTTGCCTGCTCCATCTTCGCTATCCTCCATGTCTTGAATTTGATTAAAACCGCGCCACACTATAATTAAGCGGGCTTATTTTCCTGTCGAATGCTTATTCGAGCGCGTCAGGTTCATTCATTATACAGGGAAATCTCTTTTTTTCAAGTGGAATTAAGATAAAATAAGTCTTGTTTATGCGAATAAAAAACAGGCCCGTCAGGAATTGCGGCCTCCGCCTTTTTTCCTGAACGTATCGCCCGGCCTTATAAGCCTTGTAATGCGCTCTATAGTCAGTAAGCCGCGCGGGCAATATGAGTATAAGCCTGCCCTCGAATGTTTCTATCGGGGGTCAGCCCGTCTACTTTTTCCCTGTTAAAGTTCTTTGGCTTACCTTTCTTTCAAGAAAGGTAAGGTTGTATTTTTTCCACAGCCTTTGCACGGCCATGCGGGATACGCCATGAGAGGCGGCCATGAGCCTTATGCTCCATCGCCCGGCAGAGGAGGGAAGGCTGTGGAGCGTCGCGTCAACTATGGCCATCTCCTGTTCCGTGCTCAGTTTGGGCCTCCGGCCTGACCTTGGCGCGTCCTTGAGAAGTCCGTCAACCCCCGCCTCGTCATATCGTTTAAGCCACAGGTCAACCGTTGGCCTTGACGTGCCGAGCGAGGAGGCAATCTCTTTTTTTCGCATCCCTCTCATGCGCCTGAGAATTATTTCGAGACGCTTAGCCGTCTTTGCGCTGGGCACGCTCGCTGCAAGGGTCATCAGGCGCTCTATGTCGGACTCGGATGGCCGCGTCTTCAAGGTTTCAGTGTTCCTTTCCGGCGCTGATACTGGTTGACGGCGTTGTTATGTTCCTTGAGTGTCGTAGAAAAATGATGCGCGCCGTTGTTCTTTGAAACGAAGTAAAGGTAGTCCGCGTTTGCAGGCTCTACCGCGGCCTTGAGCGCGGCCCTGCCGGGGTTGGCTATCGGGCCTGGCGGCAGGCCATAGTTGGCGTAGGTGTTATAAGGCGTCTTTTCAAGGAGATGCCGTTTGGTCAGATTGCCGTCGAATCCCTTTATGCCGTATATCACGGTTGGGTCGCTTTGAAGTTTTATCCTTTTCTTCAGCCTGTTGTGAAAGACCGCTGATATGAGGCCGCGCTCCGAGCCGTCTCCGGTCTCTTTTTCTATAATGGAGGCGAGCGTTACGGCCTTGCCGAGCGTCATGCCCCGCGCCCTTGCAGCCGCGTCAATCTCAGGATAATACACGGACTTGAACGCGGCAATCATCTTTCTTATCATATCGTCCGCGCTCATGCCCTTTTCAAACTGATAGGTGTCCGGGAACAGATACCCCTCCACGCCTTGACCCTCCAGCCCAAGGGAGGCGACAAACCTTGCATCCCGCGCCCTTGCAAGAAACTCTTGCTCATCCACAAGACCGGCTTGGGCAAGCGCGGCAGCCGCTTCATATACGTTATAACCTTCCGGTATGGTAACTTGGTACTTTTTCACGCGCCCCTCGACAAGCGCGTCCAATATCTCCATCAACGGCATGGAAGCCCGAAATTCATACTCCCCGGCCCTGACCTTCCTGTACGCCTTGCTCATCCTTGCCGCAAAGGAAAACGCCCCAGCGTCCCTTATAACCCCGGCCTTTTCAAGATTCGCGGCAATGACGCGGAAACTTGCGCCCTTTGGCACTACGATGGTACGCATCGTGTGGTCCGTTGACGCGCTCGAATACAATATGACATATAGGTGCGTCGCAACGAGTAGCGCGACGGTCAAGGCGGTTATTACGATGATCTCAATGCGCGCGCTAATCCTCAACGTCACTGCCCTCCGAATATCTCAAACTGTCAAGGTAGCCTTGCAGGATGTACGAGGCCGCGAGCTTGTCAACGGCCTTTTTTCTCTTTTCGCGGCTCATGTCAGCCTCTATCAGCGTCCTTGTTACGGCCACAGTGGAAAGCCTCTCGTCCCATGCCGTTACGGCAAGGCCGGATGCTCCCTTAAGCCGCTCCATGAAACCTTGCGCGGAAAGCCCGGCGCTTCCTATGCTTCCGTCCATGTTTATCGGCATCCCCACGACAATCGAGCTGACGCCATGCTCAACGCATAATCCCAAAAGCGCCTGTAAATCCTTCCCGGTGCGCTTAATCGTCGTAAGCGGCATGGCAATCGTCTGAGCCTCATCGGAGAGCGCGACGCCGATAGTCTTGCTGCCAAGGTCAAGGCCGAGTATCCTCACCGGATAATCTTATCAGATTTTGGTTGCTTTATCCACGCAACGCCGCTTGCCGCGGGGCAACACACATATTCGTCAGGTAAGGTGTTTATTCCCAATTAAAGTTCGCAGCCTGCCCCCGAATGTATCTATCGGGGGTCTATCCTTTCTTTCAAGAAAGGTGAGTTTTTTGCGTCAAGAGACGGGCGGCCTCTATCTTGTACGATAAAATTGACACGCGTGGATACGGATTATTTCAAATCATGAGTTCATGGTCGTCTCAACTGGGACCCAACCCAGCCCGTGGCGTGGCATCTGCCTGAGGACGCAACCGACGACTACTGCCGTCAGCTCGTGAACGAGTCCGTCATAATCTCGCCCAATGGCAAGAGGACGTGGAAGGAGCATGGCGCGAACCACTACCTTGATTGCGAAATGCTGAACGCAGGAGCCGCCTACATGCTGCAGGTCCACAGATTGAGGCCCAAAGGAACACCGGATCAAGCGCATACGGGCCGGAGGGTTATAAGTAAGGGAGTCGAGATTTAGAAAGGAGGTTTATGAAAAATTACACGGTTGCCGAAGTAGCCGAGATTTTCAAACGCTCCAAAAAGACCATCTACCGCTGGCGGGAGGAAGGAATATTCCGCGAGGTTATTCAGGTGAAGGACGGATACCTGATTTCGGAAAAGGAGGTTTTGAGGGTGATAGAGGAAAGGACGAAACGAGAGTGCGATAACATGCACCCAAATGTCATTTGATCAATTTCTTTTCAACCCAGCCCCACTTTTTATATGCGACCTCCATGCAAAAATCATATGCATTTTTTGAACGCATGAATGAAAAATTGCCATCTTTGAATTTATCCACATATTTCTCATTTTGAGTAAGTGCAGAAAGAAGTAACCGACATCGGGTTGTCGCTAG
>JBBTCG010000107.1:0-1261 GCA_038043305.1 Deltaproteobacteria bacterium
TGTCTCAAAGTGAATTAATCAGACCTTCCCTAAGAATAAATCAGAGCTTCCTTAACAGAATGTTCAGGCGTTGTCAATCAGTGGCGCGCGTTGCCTCCTTTTTCATGCAAAGGGGATGTCTTTTGTGCGCTATGCGGTGTCAAGCGGGGAATGGAGATGGATTTTTACGACTATATCTTAATCAACAGGTCGCGTACGGCGCTGGCGGTCAGGGTAAGCGGGTTTTTAAGATAGACGTGCGTACTTACATTTTGCACGAGATAACACGGGCTTTTGCAGCGGCGTCCATGGCCCTGCACCGAATGTCGTTTTTCAGCGTCGAGTAGCAGCGCATCCAGCGATTCGTAATCAAAAACAGTCAGTTTGAAGCGCTGGTCGCTCTGGCAGGGCCACGGTATCATTCCATCAGGCGTGATGTGCAGGCGCAGCGCGGGATGGCACTCGAAGCTCTTGAAGCGCATGAGTATCTGAAAGACCTTCCTGCTTCCAAAAAGACGCGGCCCTTCGGCGCTCAACATCCTGTCAACTAACGCTCCATATTCCCTGATCTCCTGGAAACGATGCATGAGTCCTTTCCCTCGGTTGGCCGGCACCGGGGCGAACGCGATATCCTCATCAATGCAAAAGTTCATGACCTTCATGGCGTCATCTATCGTCTCTTCGGTGATAACGCAGTTTATCACCACCTTGCAGCCTGAACCTTTTATCGTTTTCTTGTACGCCTTTATAACGTCTATGACGCGCTGCCCGTCGCCTTTTTTCGACCTGTAGAGGCGGTCCAGCACATTTGGATCGGTTGAATCCATGCTTATTATAAGTATGTCAATGCGCCTGAACATGTCCGGGTCGCGCTCAAGGAGTCTGGGCAGCATAAGACCGTTGGTATTCATAAGCACGGGATAAAAGCCAAGGCGGTCTATTTCGGCCAGTATTGAAAGAAAATCCGGATGAATCGTGGGTTCTCCGCCGCACAGGTATATGGCGGGCAGCTCGCGCCGGAGAAACCCCAACATCCGCTTTGCGTCGGCAAGCTCCAACGGGCGCGATTTGCCGATTTGATCCGGATACGAATTACCCGTGCCGTCGTCGCAATAAGTGCAGTTCATATTGCACGCGTAAGTCATCTCGTATATCGCGTACACGGGCCTCAGTCGGTCCCGTCCGTAGACGAAGTGTCTCCAGAAGTTGCCGACGGTGATGCCCGTGATCTGGGCCAATGTATGGATGAGTCTGATCATTTGGTTCAAACGTGAGAAAAATC
>JBBTCG010000108.1:0-8923 GCA_038043305.1 Deltaproteobacteria bacterium
GACAACGCCGCAGATGGGCGTTTTTGAGCAGCCCGTTAGAACATGAAGCGTCGCATCCTGACATTAATGATAAGTCCGGCCGCCATCATGCACGTTATGAGGAACGACCCTCCGTAGCTTATGAACGGCAGAGGCACGCCTACCACCGGAAGGATGCCGGCCACCATGCCGATATTTATGGCCGCGTGCCAGAAGAACATGCTTGTTATGCCGAAGGCAAGGAGAAATCCGAACCTGTCCTTTGCGTCGGTTGCCGCGGCATGTCCGCGTATTATCAGAAAGGTGAAGAGCGTGAACAGGATGAGCGCGCCTAAGAGGCCCCACTCCTCCGCGTATACCGAGAATATGAAGTCTGTGTGGTGCTCCGGCAGGAACATGAGTTTGCCCTGCGTGCCTGCGGTAAATCCCTTACCCGTCAGTCCGCCTGAGCCGATGGCTATCTTCGACTGCATGACGTGGTAGCCTGTGCCGAGCGTATCCTTTGCAGGATCGAGAAAGCTTGTAAGCCTGGCTTTCTGATACGGCTTGAGCATCTTCCAGCCTATGGGAATCATCGCGGCCATGACCAGCCCCATGCCGATGAGCGTGCGAAGACGTATCTTGACTATCAGCGCCATTGACCAGAATATCATCCATAGGATTATCGCGGTTCCGAGGTCCGGCTGCTTGGCAATGAGCAGGAACGGCGCTGCGAGGAGAAGACCGGGCACGGCAAGGTCTCTGAGTGTAAGCCCCTTTGCCGGAAGCGGTCTGGCGCTGTAGTATTTCGCCAGCGCGATGATGAGGGCGAGCTTGGCAAGCTCGGAGGGCTGGAGGTAGAAGACGCCGAGGTTTATCCACCGCTTTGCCCCGCCTGAGGACTTGCCTATGATGAACACCGCGATAAGCAGCAGAATGGATGACCCCCATATTACGTAGCCAAGCCGCTCAAGGAGCGAATAGTTCACTATAACGGCGGCAAGCAGGAAGGCCAACCCGATGACGATCCAGTACATCTCCCTCTTGTATATGCCCTGAAGATGCACATGAGTCGCGCTGTATACCGTAGCAAGGCCCACGCAGGCCAGCGCAATGGTAATCGCAAGGGTGAACCAGTCGAAGTGGGAAAAAAGCCTTCTGTCAATCATACGCGGCCTCGTCCGTCTCAGTCGAGGCTTTTATTACGCGGGGCTCACTGACCGCCCCGCTGCCTTCAGAAGGTTTGCCGAGATAGGCCTTGAATATCTCCCTTGCCACCGGCGCCGCCGCAGAGGCGCCGAATCCGCCGTGCTCCACTATGACTACAACTACAATCTTAGGGTCGTCGTAAGGCGCGAATCCGGCAAACCATGCGTGGTCGCGGTATTTGTACGGTATGGACTGGATGTTCTTTGTCCTTGTTTTGAGTTTTATTACCTGCGCCGTTCCGGTCTTGCCGGCTATGCCGAGATTAGAGGCCGATAAAAACCGCGCCGTTCCGCCGTCTTCATGGGTAACGCCGTGCAGCGCCTCTTTCACGTGGAGAAGCGTGGACTTGTCAATCCCGAGGTGGCTCAAGACCTTTGGAGTAAAACTTTTTATCACCGTTCCGGCAGGCGTAATTATTTCCTCTACGGCCTGAGGCACGTAGAGCGTGCCGTTGTTGGCGATTGCCGCGTATGCGTTTGCAAGCTGGAGCGGAGTAGCGAGCATATAGCCCTGTCCGACGGACACGGAGATGGTCTCGCCATCGAACCACTTTGCGCCGTAGACCTTGTTTTTCCACGCGGAGCTTGGCACGATGCCGCTTTTTTCATTGGCGAGGTTTATTCCGGTCTTTGCGCCGAAGCCAAACAGCCTTGAGTATTTGGCGAGGGTGTCAACGCCGAGCTTTAGCCCTACCTGATAGAAAAAGGTGTCGGACGACTCGACGATGGCCTTGTGCACGTTTATCGTGCCGTGGCCTTCTTCCTTCCAGTCGCGGTAGTCCCTTCCGGCGAATCTGAAGGCTGGGCCGGAGTATATCCGCGTCTCAGGGGTTATCGTTTCTTCTTCAAGAGCGGCAGCGGCGTGTATGGGTTTGAAGGTTGAGGCAGGAGGGTATAGACCCTGTATGGCCCTGTTGTTGAGTATGTCGAACGGATTCCCGATAAGTTCATTCCATTCGTCTTTTGATATGCCGGTTGAAAGGCCGTTGGGGTCGAAGCTCGGAGAGCTTACCATCGCCAGAATCCTGCCGGACGACGGTTCCAACGCAATGGCCGCGCCCGCCCTATCCTTGAGCGCATTGGCGGCCGCAAGCTGTGTATTTAGGTCAACGGTCAGCCTCATCGAGTTTCCCGGATAGGGCGCGGTCCAGTTGACGACGCGGATCTTCCGTCCGTGCGCGTCAACCTCTATGCTTTTTCCGCCGTCCTGCCCCTTGAGTTCGCCTTCATGCGCGCGCTCAAGCCCGTATTTGCCGATGTTGTCATGGAGGACGTACTTTTCGTTGACGGCCGAATCCTTGATATCCTTTTCGTTTACCTCGCCGACATACCCGATGAGATGCGCGAAAGCGCCGTTGTACAGGTAATGCCGCTTGGGAGCCACGTCGAGTATAACGCCCGGCATCTCGAACTTGTAGCTCTCAATCTTTACGGTCTCCTCCCATGTAAGCTCTTCCTTGAGCTTTATCGCCTGAAACATAGGTCTCTTTTTGTCGCCAACGATCTTTTCATCAAACTCATCGCCGTCAATCCCGACGAGGCGTTGTAACAGCGCCTTTGTCGCCGCCATGTCCTTTACGTCCTCCGGCACTATGAGGAGTTCATATCCCGGCCGGTTGTCGGTTATCTTTGCCCCGGTGCGGTCGTAGATGACGCCCCTTGGCGCAACGGCCTTTATGAGGCGCACGGAGTTGTTGAGCGAGAGCCCCGAATAGTAGTCGCTCTCCTTGACCTGAAGATACCAAAGCCGCACCGACAGAATGAAAAAGGCCGCTATGCAAAGGCCTATCGCAATCTGCGAGCGTCTTTTGAACTCAGCCGGTTCCTTATCTCCGAAGTATCCGCTCAATGCGCGCCGTCCTTGAACGCAGCCGGGGTTACGAGGTTTACAAGCCTTGTGAGAAGGGTGATAAACGCGGGGGCGCTTGCGCCCGTAGTTATCGCTATAAGCAAAACGCTGCCGATGAAGCTTATATGGATGCCGACGCTCCTGAGTACCATGCCAATCATAATACCTTTTAGCAGCGCGGCTGCGGCCGCGCCTCCGGCGCGTGTAGCAACGGTTGAGAAGTGCACCTTCGACGCGATAAGACGAACGGCCATGTATACGATTATCAGCGAAAATGACGACGCGCCGATGACGCCTCCGCTCATGACGTCATCCATGTAGCCGAGGATAAAGGCCAATATGACGCCTTCGATGGAGGTCTTTCGGTAAGCGGAGTAAAAGACGATGATCAGCGGCAGGTCGGGCATCGGCACGCTTGCAAACAGCGTGCTCTTGAAGGCCAGATAAAGGGCGGCCAGCGGCAGGAATATGATGAACTCCTTCATGTCAATCCGTTACGACGATAACTTCCTCAAGGGTCTTGATTTGAACCTTGGGCTTCACCTCTATGTACTTGAAGAAGTTGTCTCTGCTCTTTTCAATCCTTACCACCTCGCCGATTGCGACGCCCCTCGGAAAGATGCCGGTAAGCCCTGATGTAATGACGACGTCGCCGAGCGCCACGTCGTCGTCAATGCGAATGTATTTCAGTATGAGCGAGTCTTCCCCGCTGCCTTCGATTACGGCCTTGATCCTCGTGCGTTCGACGTATACGTCAATGTCGGACCTTGCGTCGGTCAGCAGAAGCACGGTTGAGGCGTTTGACGCGGTTTCTATTATCCTGCCGACTGCGCCGGAGGCGCTGATGACGGCCATGTCTTTTCCGAGGCCGCTGGACGCGCCTTTGTTGATCGTGACGGTCCTTGTCCAGGGCGTGGACGTAACGCCGGTCAGACGCGCGGCCGTTGAATTGAACCCAACGTCGTCCATGAACTCAAGCGTGGATTTAAGCCTCCTGCCGAGAAGGACTTCGTCGTTGAGCCGCATGTTTTCGTTCTCAAGCGAGAGTATGCGGCTTTTAAGGAGCGTATTCTCGTCGGCTGTGCCCACGAGGAAGACGTAGTCGGTCCATAGTCCCTTGACCGCCTTTTGCGCGGCTATCGCGGCGCGCTGAATCGGCGTAATGACGAAGGAGACCGCTTCATATACGACGGCCCCGCGCGGAACCTCCTTTTTATAGGTGAGGGAAAGGTGCAGGGAGTATAGCGCAAGGAGCGCCGATACTATGACCACCTGATGTCTTTTAAAGAATGAGCTTATGTTGCGTTCAGTGATAGGCATGTTCGGTTGTCCGCTATCTGGTATCCGTTCAGTCCGGAATCGTTACTTCTTTTAGGAGCCTCATCTCGTCAAGCACCTTGCCCGCGCCCTTGACGACGCAGGTCAGCGGGTCATCGGCGATCGTTACCGGCAACTTTGTTTCCTCTCTTATGAGTATGTCGAGGTTTCGTATAAGGGCGCCTCCTCCGGCAAGCACTATGCCCTTGTCAACGAGGTCTGCGGCCAATTCAGGAGGGGTTATCTCAAGCACCTGCTTTATCGCCTCCACAAGGGTGCTAATCGTCTCGTTGAGCGCGTCGCGTATCTCGCAAGGTTCGATTTCAAGCGTCGTGGGTATGCCGGTTATGAGGTTTGATCCCTTTATCTCTATTTTAGGAAGATGATCGTCCGGCAGCGGCAGACCAACGTCCATCTTGATGCGCTCGGCTACGCCGGTTCCTATGGAGAGGTTGTATTTTCTCTTTATGTATTGGATGATTGCCTCATCTAACTTGTCCCCGCCTATTCTGATGGACTTTGCCTGTACGATGCCGGCTAGCGAGATGACGGCAATCTCGGAGGTGCCTCCGCCGATGTCAACGATCATGTTGCCTGAAGGCTCGGTTATTGGAAGGCCCGCGCCTATGGCCGCGGCCATAGGCTCTTCTATGAGATAGACCTCGGAGGCTCCGGCTGAATAGGCGCTCTCCTTGACCGCCCTCTTTTCGACCTGCGTTATGCCGGACGGCACGCCTACGATTATCCTCGGCCTTACAAGGAGCCTCCTGTTGTGCACCTTGGCTATGAAGTACTTGAGCATCTCCTCCGTAACCTCAAAGTCGGCTATTACGCCGTCTTTGAGCGGCCTTATGGCCGTGATGTTGCCCGGAGTCCTGCCGAGCATCGCCTTGGCCTCTTTGCCCACGGCGAGTACGCGCTTGCCCTTGCCGTCTTTTTTCACGGCAACGACCGAAGGTTCATTGATTACGATGCCTTTGCCTTTGACGTATATGAGCGTCGAGGCCGTGCCAAGGTCAATGGCGAGGTCATTGGAAAAAAGCCCTAAGACGTAGTTGAACATCGTATCTCCTTGAAAACACCGCCGAATACGCAGATTTTACTTAACAATTCATATTAACGAAAATATGCGCGGTTTGCAAGCGAAAACCCAAAGGCCGTATACGTGATGCGTTATGCGTGATGCGTAGAAATCCCCCTGATAAGGGGGATTTAGTGGGTTGAATCTTTTTTACGCATCACGGTCTTTCAGCATCACGGCCTTCTTTCTGTAATGCTTGTACCGCTCATGCTTATGTGATAAACTATTTTTTTAATTTCAGCGCGTTGTTTTTTCAATACAACGGTTTGAAGCCGTGTTATGCGCCTTATAAGAATATATAAGGAATTAATCCACGAGGAGGAACAGCACAGTGTCAACGATTATTGCGCCGCACGGAGGGGTATTAAAGGACGCTCTGTTGCCGGAAAAGGAGGCAGAGGCGCTCAAGGCCAAGGCCGCGGCCTATGTCTCATGGGACCTGACCGAGAGGCAGGGCTGGGACATCGAGATGATCTTGAACGGGGCGTTTTCGCCGCTTGAAGGCTTTATGAACCGTTCGGATTATGAATCGGTAGTAAGGGATATGCGCCTCGCCGATAAGACGCTCTGGCCCATGCCCGTAACCCTTGACGTGAAGGAGGAGTTCAGCCAAAAAATTTCAGTCGGCTCCAAGGTCGCGCTAAGGGACGCTGAGGGCGTGCTCATCGCCGTGATGACCGTCTCGGATATATGGAAGCCGGATAAGAAGGCGGAGGCCGAGCACGTCTTCGGCACAACCGACGCCAAGCATCCGGGGGTTGACTACCTGCTCAATAAGTCGCATCCGGTCTACGTCGGCGGCACACTCGAAGGGGTTGAACTGCCGAGGCATTACGACTTTAAGCAATTGCGTCATACGCCCAGGGACCTTCGTGAAAAATTTCAGAAGACCGGCTGGAGGCGCGTCGTCGCGTTCCAGACTAGAAACCCGATGCACAGGGCGCATCAGGAGCTTACGTTCCGCGCCGCGAAGATGAGCGAGGCCAATCTGCTCATCCACCCTGTCGTGGGCATGACAAAGCCGGGCGATATTGATCACTATTCAAGGATTCGCTGTTACGAGCACCTTGTGAAGCAGTACCCTGAACAGACCACGATGCTCTCGCTCTTGCCGCTTGCCATGCGAATGGGCGGTCCAAGGGAGGCTGTCTGGCACGCAATCATCAGGAAGAACTACGGCTGCACCCACTTTATCGTGGGCAGGAATCACGCTGACCCAGGCAAGGACAGCAAGGGCAACGATTTTTACGGTCCTTACGACGCGCAGGAACTTCTTGGCAAGCATCAGGACGAGCTTGGCATAAAGATGGTGGCGTTCCCTGAGATGGTCTATGTTCAGGAGAAGGCCGAATACGTCCCGTCAACCGAGGTTCTCCCGGGGTGGACGGTTCTCAATGTCTCAGGCACAGAGTTCAGAAGGCGGCTTCAGGAGGGTCTTGACATACCGGACTGGTTCTCCTACAAGGACGTTGTCGAGGAGCTTAGAAAGACCTACCCGCCAAGGAACAGACAGGGCTTTACGGTATTCTTCACCGGCCTGTCTGGTTCCGGCAAGTCCACCATCGCAAACGCCTTGATGGTCAAGCTCCTTGAGGTGGGCGGTAGAAACGTTACCATACTTGACGGCGACCTTGTGAGGAAGAATCTTTCAAGCGAGTTGGGCTTTTCAAGGGAGCACAGGGACTTGAACATCCAGCGCATCGGCTTCGTGGCCGCTGAGATAAGCAAGAACGGCGGGGCCGCGATATGCGCGCCCATCGCGCCTTACGCTCAGACGAGAAAACAGGTGAGGGAGACCGTTACAAGGAACGGCGGGTTTGTCGAGGTGCATGTTTCGACGCCGATAGAGGTCTGCGAGGAGAGGGACAGGAAGGGGTTGTACGCAAAGGCGAGGGCCGGGCTTATAAAGGAGTTTACCGGCATAAGCGATCCGTATGAGGCCCCTGAAAACCCGGAGGTTGTCATAGACACAAAGGACTGCACGCCTGATGAGGCGTCCCAGAGGATACTCCTCAAGCTTGAGCAGATGGGCTTCATAAAATAACTGCGGCATGGACAGTCTATCCAAAAGATTCCTTGAGGAAGCGGACAGGCTTGAAGGGCTGATAACCGGCATGAGCGACGCCATCTACCGGACGCCTGAGCTTGGTCTGAAGGAATTCAATACGTCCGGCCTCATGCAGGACGCCTTGAAGGCCGCAGGTTATTCGATTGAGGCCGACATTGCCGGGATGCCCACCGCCTTTTCGGCGCGTCTTGGCAGCGGCTCCCCGGTAGTGGCGCTCCTTGCCGAGATGGACGCCTTGACCGGCATAGGACACGGCTGCGGCCACAATATTGCTGGATGCGCCTCGATAGGCGCAGGTATAGCTCTGTCAAAGGTGCTGCCAACATCAGGCATACAAGGCACAGTCCTTGTCCTCGGTACTCCAGCCGAGGAGCTTGGCAAGGGCAAGATTGACATGCTCTCCGCCGGGGTTTTCAAGGACGTTGACGCTGCCATGATGGTGCACGGCTCGTCAAGGCGCATGGTAGTAAAGCACTTCCTCGGGCTTATCCGCCTTAACATATCTTTCAAGGGACGCTCAAGCCACGCATCTGCCTATCCGGAGGAGGGCATCAACGCCCTTGACGCGGTTATCCAGACCTTCAACTCCATAAGCGCCCTTCGTCAGCAGTTCAGGCCGGACGTGCGCGTACATGGGATAATAACGGACGGAGGAAAGGCGCCGAACATCATACCAGATGCGGCTGCCGCTAGTTTTTACGTGCGCGCAAATGATCTAAGAGAGCTTGAGTCAATAAAAAGGCGCGTCATAAAGTGCGCCGAGGGCGCGGCCATAAGCACGGGCTGTACGTTTCAGGCGGACGAGTCCGGCGAGCTCAACGCGCCGATGAAGATAAATATGGCCTTTATAGAGGCGTACAGAAGGATTTTGAAGATGCTGAATCTGCCGGAGGACTCTTCCCCCCCCGATAAAAACGTCGGTTCATCGGACATCGGCAACGTCTCACAGGTCTGCCCCACCATACATCCGCATGTGCCGATAATGCCCGGCATAAACATCCACACATGCGACTTCGCTGACGCGACCATTACGCCGGACGGGCACAGGGCGTTGATGGAAGGCGTAAGAAGCCTTGGCCTCACCGCGATTGAGTTGTTCTCAAATCCCTCCACGCTCAAGGCCGTTAAGGACGACTTCGCGGGGCCATTTGCCCCTTAACGCAAAAGACAAAGCGGGCATTCGCCCGTTTTGTCTTTTCGCGGCCTTTGGCTTGGGCATCAGTATGCGCCGCTTCCTACCGAGCCTCCGCCGCTGTAGGCCACGAACGGCTTTTTGTAGGTATGCGCCCACATCGAACACCTCTTGGCCCAGAGGCTCTCCGGGTGCTCTGTCGAGAGGGTGTAAGCCGCCTCTGCGAGTTTCCCTATGTCTCCGCTCGATTTGAACGACGCCACGCCAAGGAAGTATCGGGCCTCAGGGACAAGTTCCGAGGCCGGGCACT
>JBBTCG010000108.1:8933-11995 GCA_038043305.1 Deltaproteobacteria bacterium
GCAGTCGTCAATAAGCTCGTTAAACAGGCTTATTGCCTCACCATATCTGCCGAGATGAAAGTCGCCCAGTCCCTTGGATAGCAGGAGTTCGGCCTTGAACTCCTCAGGCGGCAGGTATCCTACCCAGCGTTCAAGCTCCGCACCGGTTTCGTCCACGAGGATAAACGCGGGCGTCCAATCCACCCTGTAGTGCTTGGCCATCTCCGATGATTCATTGACGTTGTAGCGCACCGCTTCGCATTCCCGCTCCACGAGTTTGCCGACATCGTCGTTTATAAGCGTCTCTTCAAGGGTTTTTTGAGACCCTTCCTCATGCGGGTCATGGAAGAGGAGAAGAGCGAGCTTAGAGCCGCCTGTTACGGCGTTTGTTGCTTCCTTCATATCTTTTTTCCAGTTTATCGTATACATACGCACCTCCTGTCGGAACGGTTCCGTATAGTGAAACCGACCTTCAATTTCATTATATATCAACAAAGCCCCGTGTCAAATTTCACTTGCCTTTCTAAAAAATACCGTGAACCGTGATTGTGAACCGTGTAAAAGAAGAATCCTTTCACGGCCACGGTCACGGCCTTTACGCATCACGGCCTCAGACAACTTGACTTGTACTGTTTTTATGCTATATTGAACGAAGCGTTATGTTGTGTTACAAGAGTCCACGGCGTTTAAGTCCGGCAGTCCGCACCAAGACAAACCCACCAAGAAGAGCAATCATCCGTGATATGACGCGTCGGCGTATTTTGGGGTTTTCCTTACACCTTGTAAGATACCCTGCGGCGCGTATCCGAGCGGACGTTTATCACAAACTGGAGGTGCGCGTGCAGAGTATCGGGCAGAGTATAGGGCAGGGCATCGGGAAGGGCGTTGTCAGGAAGCGCAGGGTATTGGTGGTGGATGACGAAGAGACCATAGGCATCGGCATCAGCGAGATACTCAAGGATACCGGTTTTGACGCGGCATACGTCATCAACGGAAAGGACGCCATCGAGACAGTCAGGAAGTCGCCTTTTGACCTTATCTTCATGGACATGATAATGCCGGGCATGAACGGTCTTGATACCTATAGGGAGATACGGAAGATAACGCCTCAGGCAAATGTCGTATTGTTTACCGGCTATTTCCGCGACGCGGAAGAGGTGATTGTCCAGGGCGTCAAGGAAGGCATGATAGATGAGTTCATAAGAAAGCCGTATTTCGCGGAGGAGATAATTAAGTCGGCGAGGAAGTACGCCTGAGCGAGGCGCGCCTCAATGCCCCCCGGGCCAGAGCCTCATCTGAAGCTCCTTGAGAAGCGCTCCGAGCGAGAGGGGATCAACGGCTGATATGAGAACAGCCTCTCTCCTTGCGGCAAGGTTTTTGGTTTCAACCGGGTCAGCGAGGTCGGCCTTGTTGAAGACAAGGAGTCTTGGTATGTCGTCAAGGCCGATCTCAGCGAGTATCCCCTCAACGGTTGATATGCGCCTTTCAAAGTTCGGGTTGCTTATATCAACGAGGTGTATAAGGAGGTCCGCGTCCTCCATCTCCTCAAGAGTTGACTTGAAGGCCGTCATGAGGTCTTTCGGCAGGTCTTTTATGAACCCGACGGTGTCGGTTATGACGGCGTCCCTCTCCCTTGGGAACCTCAAGCGGCGCGTGGCCGTGTCAAGCGTCGCAAACAGTTTGTCCTCAACCAGCGTAGCGCTCTTTGTCAGCGCGTTCAATAGCGTGGATTTGCCAGCGTTGGTGTAGCCGACAATGGATATTATCGGCACGTTGGCCTCGGCCCTCCTGCGCCTGCGTTCGAAGCGGCCTCGGCTAAGCGTTTTGAGTTCCTTTTCAAGACGGGCTATCCTGTCGGCCACGCGCCGCCTGTCTACCTCCAGCTTCGTCTCTCCAGGCCCCCGGCCTCCTATGCCTCCCATGAGGCGGGATAGCGCCGTGCCCTTGCCCGTGAGCTTGGGGAGCAGGTACTTGAGTTGAGCCAGTTCAACCTGCACCTTGCCGTCCCTTGAGTGCGCCCTTCCGGCGAATATGTCGAGTATCAACTGCGTCCTGTCTATTACCTTCAGCTCGGTTATCTCGCCCAGTTCCCTGACCTGCGTCGGGGTAAGTTCCTGATCGAATATTATCAAAGAGGCGTCCTTCTGGAGCGCTGAGATGATAAGCTCCCGTATCTTGCCTGAGCCCATGAGGTACTTGGGGTTTAACCTGTCAGGCCGCTGGATGAGCGTGCCTGCCACGTCAGTCCCGGCCGTTGCCGCAAGCTCACTGAGTTCGTCAAGGGATTCAAGTTGTTCGGATTTGGGCTTTTTGGATACGCTGATAAGTATCGCCCTCTCACGTAAGTCCTTTACGTTCCGCACGAGCGCCCTGCCCATCTCGTCTTCAAGGGCAGAGATAAACGAGTCGAAGTCGAGGTCAAGGCCGTGGAACGGGACGCTCTCCATGACTTCATAAGTCTTGCCTTCCAGGTTATAGGGCACAAGGTGCGCGGCATGTATCTTGCCGGGCAGACCGGTTTCATCGGCAACGATTGCAGCCATGATGTCGAGCCTTAAAAGCGCAAGGTCCGTAAGGTCGTCTGGCGTGAGTGGCTCGTCTTTAAGATGCGTGTGCACGCATCTGAGTCCCCTTAGCCTTTTTCTGCCAAGCGGATAGTCGGGAAGCGCAGGGATGACTATTTCCTTTTCATCACCGACTATGACGGCGATCGGCACGCCCTTCCTGTTTATTATCACGCCAAGCTGTCTTCTTATCTCACGGCTCAGAGACGTCATGTATCTTGCAAGCTCAGGTGTGATGAGGTGAGACGCGCCCACCCTGCGGCTGTAGATGCGGTCAATGGCCTTTAAGTGGCTTGCTTTAAGCCCCGTGAGATTTCCGTATATTTGTGGGATGGCTGTTCTCCTTCGATTACGATGGTATGCGGGATTATATCATAAAGTCCGTGAACCGTGGCGGGTCGCTATTCTTGTTGACTTGAAATTAATCAACTGGGATAATATACAGTAAAAAAGAGGCAGTTGACAATCGGCTGGTTCTAAAAATTGCTATTTTTCCCGATCTCTGCGTCAGGTTGAAAA
>JBBTCG010000109.1:0-11084 GCA_038043305.1 Deltaproteobacteria bacterium
ACAGTCATGACAATAGGTTAGCACACTTTCAAAGTGCCTCAACGTGTCATGACCCTAAATCATTAATGACTTTGCGCTTTGGTGCAAACGAAACGGCATCTCTCTTTATATTGCATATCCCAACACTGTTTACTTCAAAGAATACCAAAAGGCGAAATACCAGCGATGGTTTTCAGACTTGGAAGGTTACTTCAGGGACAACGATATCAAGACCATCGGCACGCCGAGGGATGCGTTTTTTGACATAAGCCTGTTCTATAACAGTTGCGGTCATATGAACTGGGAAGGGGTAACGCTGAGGACGAAACGCCTTGTCCGACTCTTGCTGCAAAACGGAATTGCTGTGCCGTCAGGAGTTTCCTGACGGCACGCTAAAAATATCCCTTATCGCCTTCATCAGACAACGGTCAGCCATACTCATCACTCTCCCTTGAATACCGCCCTGATGACGAAAAACATGGTTATGAGCAGACCCGATGCGACAAGCGCGACGCTCAAGGCCGTTATCGGCAGCACCGACTCTGCCGCGGCCTCGGCTCCTAAAGTAACCGTTCTGTAACCCATGATTATCCACGCGAACGGATAGAGGAATCCGCCGACCCCGGCTGAGACCGATCCAAGGGTCTTAAACCCCGCGCCCGCCGCAACAAAGGCAAGTATGAGCGAAACGGCTATGGTAACAAGCCCAAGCCCCATTGCGTGGATGTGTCCCCGCGTAAGACGCTCATGCGCCTGAGCCGCAAGCGGTGTGCCGTGATGATCGCGCTCCATGTTCGGCTCCTTGACTCCCAGATGAGCGCCTTGAGCATGTGCATGACCTTTCGCGCCTTGTTCATGCGAAGGAAGGGGCGCATCAGACAATGATAACGTTGCCTTGTGCTTGATACCCGCCTTCTCCCTTGCGGCCAGATCGTTATGGATGGCTTCATGGTTTACGGTAATGTAAGCGGCCCAGAGGATGCCGAATAAAAGACTGGACAACCCGAAAAACAACCCTATCTTCACCGGACGCAGCGTCATTTGCATCATCGTAGGTTCTCCGATCTCATATATTCTCCAGTTTTACAGGTGGTTGGCTCCGCACTTTTTAAGCGCGCTCATTGCCAAAAAGCTTCAGCGGGCAATGTCCGCCTTTCGTCACTCATCCCTTCAGCCCCCTCTCCTTCCACAAGAAGTAGATGACCGGCAGCACAAGGAGTTCCATAAGCACTGACGTGAACAGACCCCCAACCATTGGCGCGGCTATCCTTTTCATCACGTCGGCTCCGGTTCCAACGCTCCACATTATAGGCAGCAGTCCGATGATTGTGGTGCCGACGGTCATGAGCTTGGGCCTCACGCGCATGACCGCGCCCTCCATTACGGCCTCGTACAGGTCAAGGGCGGTATTCATCGTGCCCTCGTCTTTTCTCGATTTATAGACATGGTCAAGGTATATGAGCATGACTATGCCCATCTCCACGTCAAGCCCGGCAAGGGCGATGAAGCCCAGAGCCACTCCGATGCTGATGTTGTAGCCGAGGATGTATAGAATCCATGCCGCGCCGATAAGGGAAAACGGTATTGAGAGGAGTATGATGAGACACTCGGTTATTGATTTGAAGTTGAAGTACAGGAGCAGAAAGATTATGGCAAGCGTAAGCGGTATGATGACCTTGAGCTTTGAATAAGCCCTTTCCATGTACTCGTACTGTCCGCTCCACGCCGCGTAGTAACCCGGAGGAAACTTTACGTTTTCCAGCACCGCCTTTTTCGCCTCTTTTACAAAGCCGCCGATGTCTGAGCCCCGCACGTCAACGAATATCCACGTTGACAGGAGCGCGTTTTCGGTCTTTATGCCCGGCGGGCCCATCTTAATCCCGATCTCCGCCACCTGCTGCAAGGGTACGTGCTGGCCCGTCATCGTGGGCACGAGCACGCGCCCAAGTTTGACGATGTCGTCGCGCAGCTCGCGTTTGTAGCGAACGTTCACAGGATAGCGCTCCAGTCCCTCGACCGTCGTCGTTACGTTCTCGCCGCCAATGGCGGACATCACGACGGCCTGTATGTCCTCAATCTTTAAGCCAAACCTTGCGGCCTCCTCGCGCTTGATGTCAATATCAAGATAGTACCCGCCGGTGGTCCTCTCCGCGTACACGCTTCCCACGCCCGGCACGTTTTTTACGATTGCCTCGATGTCAAGCGCTACCTTCTCAAGTCCGGCAAGGTCTTTTCCGAACACCTTTATTCCAACCGGCGTGCGGATGCCGGTTGAGAGCATGTCAATGCGCGCCTTTATCGGCATTGTCCATGCGTTGGTAACACCTGGCAGCTCAAGGGCAACGTTCATCTCGTCAACGAGCCGCTGCTGAGTCATGCCGGGACGCCACTGATCTTTAGGCTTCAGGTTTATAAGGGTTTCGAACATTTCAAGAGGCGCCGGGTCGGTCGCGCTCAATGCCCTGCCTGCCTTGCCGAATACGCTCTCGACCTCAGGGAAGGACTTTATTATCCTGTCCTGCGTTTGCAGCAGCTCGGCGGCCTTTGTGACGGATATGCCGGGCAGCGTTACCGGCATGTACAGGATGGTGCCTTCATCAAGCGGCGGCATGAACTCGGTTCCGAGCCTTGAGAGCGGAAAGGCCGTTGACGCAAGGGCAATCATCATCAAGGCGACCACTGTCTTTTTCCGCTTCAAGACCAATTCTATCATCGGCCTGTAAAGCCAGATACACGCCCTTGTTATCGGGTTTTTGTGCTCAGGCATTATGCGGCCGCGTATGAAATACCCCATGAGCACGGGCACGAGCGTGACGGACAGAAACGCCGCTGCGCCCATTGCAAAGGTCTTGGTAAAGGCCAGCGGCTTGAATAACCTCCCCTCCTGAGCCTCAAGCGTAAATATGGGCATGAACGATACCGTAATAATAAGGAGCGAAAAGAAAAGCGCCGGGCCTACCTCGCTTGCGGCGTCAGTGATTATCCGCCAGTGATCTTTTTTTCCGGCGTCGCGCTCAAGGTGCTTATGGGCGTTCTCCACCATTACAATAGCGCCGTCTACCATTACGCCGATAGCAATGGCAATACCCCCGAGGCTCATGATGTTGGCATTCAGTCCCATTGCCCGCATTATGATGAAGGATATTAGAATGGCGACCGGGAGCACGAGAATGACTGCAAGTGCGCTCCTTATATGCAGCAAAAATACGATGCACACGAGGGAAACGACAATAAACTCCTCTATGAGATTTCCCTTGAGCGTGGAGATAGCCCTGTGGATGAGATCGCTCCTGTCGTAGACCGGACGTATCGTAACGCCCGGAGGCAGGCCGGCCTCCAGTTCTTTAAGCTTCGCCTTGACTCCGTGTATCACGCTAAGGGCGTTTTCCCCAAAGCGCATCACGACAATGCCGCCCACGACCTCGCCCTCGCCGTTAAGCTCGGTTATGCCCCTGCGCTCATCAGGCCCAATCTCAACGCGGGCTATATCCTTGACCCTTATCGGCGTGCCTGTCCTGTCGGCCTTTAGAACTATGTTCTCTATGTCCTTGACGCCCTTTAAGTAGCCCAGCCCCCGCACCATGTATTCGCGCTCGTTCAGCTCAAGAACCCTGCCGCCCACGTCGCGGTTGCTCATCTCGATGGCGCGGGTTACGTCCATGAGCGACACGTTGTGCGTAAGAAGCAGGTTCGGGTCAATATTTACCTGATACTGCTTTACAAACCCGCCGATGGAAGCGACCTCTGAAACGCCCGGCACCTTGGAAAGCTGATAGCGGACGTACCAGTCCTGTATGCTTCTCAGCTCGGCAAGGTTCATACCCTTGCCCTCTATGACGTACTCATAGACCCAGCCTACGCCCGTGGCGTCAGGCCCAAGCGAGGGAGAAACGCCCTTTGGGAGTTTGCCAGATGCAAAGTTTAGGTATTCAAGCACCCTTGAGCGCGCCCAGTATATGTCCGTGCCGTCTTCAAAGATTATGTACACGAACGAGACGCCGAAAAAGGAGTAGCCCCGGACGGTCTTTGCCTTGGGAACCGCAAGCATGGCGGTTGTGAGCGGGTATGTAACCTGATCCTCGACGACCTGAGGCGCCTGTCCGGGATAGTCCGTGTAGATGATGACCTGCACGTCGGACAGGTCGGGTATGGCGTCAATGGGCATATTATAGACAGCCCAAACGCCCCAACCAACGGCGAACAAGGTAATAATGATGACGATGAGTCTGTTGTTGACGGATGATTCGATTATTCTTTTTAGCATGGTCTGTTAATGTCCCGCGTGAGACGGCGCCGGCTTTACGGTTTCAAGCCCATTTTCTCCGGTCTGTGCGCTTCCGCCAAGTGTGCCGAGTGCGGCCTTGAGGTTGCTTTCGGAATCTATAAGGAAGGTAGCCGCGCTCACTACCCATTCGCCCGGCTTGACCCCGCTTAATATTTCCTGATACCCGTCGGCCCTTGCCCCTGCCGAGACGATGCGCGGCTCGAACGTGCCGTCTTGCTTGTCAATTATCACGACCTGCCTTGCCCCGGTGTCAATGACTGCGGTTTCAGGCACGGCAATCGCGCTTTGCGCGAGGTCAACGTTTATCTCCACGTTGAGATACATGCCAAGCTTGAGACGATGGGCCGGGTTCGGCAGTTCAAAGCGTACCTTGGCGGTCCTCGCCTCAGTGCCCTCCTCGGGCGCGTACCTTATGCCTCCGAGATGGCTGTAGATATGCTCGATCCTGCCCGTGTAAACCTCGGTCGGCGAATAGGAAGGGGAGAGCCTTGCGCTCTGGCCGAGCTTTATGTACGGCATCTCATATTCATAAACCTCGCCGTATACCCAAACGACCGAATGGTCTATTATCTTAAAGAGCGGCTCCCCGGCCTCTATCCTCTTGCCCTCTATGACCATCTTGTCGGTTACGCTCCCTGAGGCCGGAGCGCGTATGGTCATCGTCCTTTTCACTTTACCGTTCTCGACAAGACCCTTTATCTGATCCTCTGATATATCCCAGTAGGCAAGCCGTTGCCTTGTTGCCTCAAGCATCTGGTCCGCGCCTTTTATTACCTCTTCATAAGGGCTGTCTTTCACCCGCTGGACGCCCCTGTAGGCCAGAAGATACTCCTCCTGAGCCGAGACCAGTTCAGGGCTGTAGAGTTCAAGAAGCGGCTCCCCCGGAGAGACCATCGTGTCGGTCCGGTTAACGTGGAGTTTTTCCACCCAGCCGCTCACCTTGGCGTTTATGATATAGACCCTGCCTTCAACCGGCTCCACCCTTCCAACGGTTCTGATGAGGCGCTTTAGCGGCATCCGGCGCACCTGTTCGGACTTCACGCCCGTCTTTTGTATCTTTTCAGGGCTAATACTTATGACCCCCGGAGCGAGGACCGCGCCTGATTCTTCCTCATAAACCGGAACATAGTCCATGCCCATCGGGTCTTTCAGGGGAACAGGGGACGTAACCGAGCCATCCATGGGGGCCCTATAGTAAGCTATCTTCCTTTTCAAGGCCGTTTTTGCGCCCTGCTCGCCGCCTTTATCCGTTATCAGCACCTTTGACCCGGTGTCTGAAAAAAATATGACGATTGCCGCGCCAATGGCAACGCCAATGGCGAGAAGCGCGAACGGGTAGATATGACGATTCATCGTTACACCTCAATTCCCAACGATTTTTTCAAGGGTGGCCACGCGCTTTCTGTAATCAAGCATCGCCTTGAGCGCCTCGATGCGTCCGCGTTTAAGGCCGCGTCCGGCGTCCAACAGTCCCAAAAGGTCAATCCTTCCGGTCTGGTAGTTTTTAACGGCAGACTCGTAAGACATTTCAAGCTGCGGCACAAGGCTTGTTTCGTAAAGCGCTCGCATCTTGTCCGCTGCCTCCACCTGAACAAGCGCGGCCTTGACCTCGTAAGCCTTGATGTTTTTTGCAGCCATTAACCCTGAGCGCGCCTGAGCCGCGCTGGACGCGGCCTCGTCCGAAAGGCCGCCATACTTGTCGAACCATATCGGCAGGTTTATCTGCAACATCACGTTAAAGCCGTCCACCCGGCCGTCCCGCTGCACCGGGCCTGCCCCTGCCATGAGGTCGGGGTAGTAGTTCCTTGAGGCAAGCGAGCTTGCAAGCACTCCCCTTTCAAGTTCGGCCTCACGCATCTTTATCTCAGGATTGAGGCGCAATGCGCCGTCCGTGAGCGCCTTGTAATCTATCGCAAACCTCTCTCTTGAAAGCGGCCCGGTCTCGCCAAGCTCCGCTTCCTGCGGCCTGCCAAGAAAGGATTTGAGTCTTGCGGCCGTTACCCCTTTTTCCGCCTCAAGCGTGATGAGTTCAGAGGTGAGCATGGCCTGCTCCGCGTTGATCCTGATAACATCTTGTAACGAGACCTGCCCAATGGAGTAGCGCGCCTGAGCGATGCTTGACATGTTCTCAAGAAGGCCGCGTATCTGGCCGATAAGCGCCGCTAACTCGCCATTATAGGCGTAGTCGAAGTACGCCTCCTTTACCATTGCCATGATCTCAAGCTCTTTTGCCCTGAGCGCTGCCCTTGCCATGTCAGCCTCTTTTTCAGCCATCCGCTCTTTGAGGGCAAGCTTACCCGGAAAAGGAAACATCTGGCTTATGGTGTAGCGCGTTGCCATTGCGTTGCCGGGCGCGATATTCAATGGCTTGGCGCTGCTGAACTCCTCCATCTCCACCCTTAGCACCGGGTCATCAGGGCGCGCCTCCGCCCTTATTCGCGCCTGTTTTGCCTTTAGCGCCGCGCTTGATGCGGCAAGCTCAGGGTTATTAAGCCGCGCCTCGGTAAGGAGCGCGTCAAGTGCGATATAATCGGCGGCGTACAAATCCGGCGGCATTGCGCCGAGCATGAAAAACAGCAGCACCAGAGCCGGTATTATCCTTATACGCCTCAAGATATTATCCCCTTGCAATCCTGATAAAGTTGTATTGCAACTATACACGCATTTTTTGTAGTTGTCATTTACGAGTCGGCGTTCTACGATATGTAGAAATCATTCCGAAAAAAATATCAGTGCTGATGTTCCTTGGTCTTGCAATGCGTCTTACAACTGTCGCCGAGCTTGTCGCTGTGCATGGCGCAACGGCTCTCTGAGCAGGTCTGCTTTGCGTCAAACGACGCCTCCAGCGGAAGCGCGAGCGTTAAGGTCAAAAACGCCGTAATAACCACGCTTGCAACAACGGCCTTGATTGGTGGGCGGTTATGTCCGCTGTCCTTGCCGACGATGAGCCTGTCTATGCGCTCTCCAACCGAAGCGCCTGAAATGGAGACCTGCACGGCATAGGCTTTATTAAAGGCCGTTGCCTTTAATAGCGCGCTTGCAAGCGGAAGGGGTGTGCCGGCCGTTTTCACAGCCGCGTCGTCAGCCTCGTTTTCCCTCTTGACCCTCATCCGATTCACAACCCATCTGATTGCCGGGACGTAAAAGAACGCATCCTTAAAAAACTTGAGGGTAAAATACCTGAGCGGGTCAAAACATTGCCTGTGATAAAGTTCATGGAGGAATACCGCCTTTAGTTCCTCCCTTTCAAGGCCGTTTATCATGCCGGTTGAGATATAAACCCTTGGCCTTAAAAGACCGTGCGTAAAGGCAACCGGATTCGGGTCGAGTATCAACGACACGGCTCCCGCCTTTTTTTGCGGAAGGCGTTTTATCACTGCCCTTGCCTTTGCAAACCCGATGAAGGCCGTTATCATTGCATACAAAACCCCTGCGGAGATCAGGAGCACCGAAGACCAGATGAGGATAAGCTTGAGAAGATAGACCTCTCCCATGCAGCGCACAAAAAGGCTCTGGCAAAACTCGGCCGCCTGACGTGTAAGCGCAATAAGGCCGGGCAGGCCGTTATTAAACCACCATGCGCCGCTCGCAAGCAGAGTAACTCCCATGAGCAATGGCAACAATACGCTCATCTCTTTCCTTTTTCCATCAACTCTTTTTTCTTGCTGTCAATAAGGGCTGCAAGCCTTTCAAGTTCAAGCGGGTGCTCGCGCGCCAGCATGTCAACGAAAGAGGCGCTTGCGCCGCTTGCCGAAATGGAGATGATGCCCTTGAACACGTCCGCCGACGCCTTCCGGGCAAATTCGTCTTTGGTGTATTCAGGTCTGAAGAGATAAACACTGTTGCCTTTTATCTTTCTTACGAGGCCCTTCCGGGTAAGCCTCTCCAACACCGTAAGCACCGTGGTCAAGGCGATATCCCGCGTGGCCCTGATGGAATCGAATATCTCCTTGCCGCTCGCCTCACGTCTCTCCCAGAGAGATTCAAGTATCTCCTGTTCAAGATACCCGAGGATCTTATTGTCTTTTACAATCCTGTCAATCATAGTTCATATCATATTCGACAATGTGTAGAATGTCAAGCTGTTTGTTCCGCAACCCGTTTTCTCACTTCCCTATGCAGAACTCCGAAAATATCCTATCAAGGATGTCCTCTGTCGTTACCTCGCCGGTTATCTCGCCAAGGCTCGTCAAGGCGATCCTTGTGTCAGCGGCGCAAAGCTCCAGCGGCTCATTGCCTGTTGCGGCCTCTATGGCTCTTTCGATTGACTCCAATGCCTTTTCAAGGGACTGTTTATGCCTGAGCGAAACAACAAGGCCGCTTGTTGCTGCGTCAGCGCTTTCCTGAACGGCTCGGCCTGAGACCGCTTCAAAGATCGCGTCCTTGAGCTCCTCTATGCCCGTTGAGCGAAGCGCTGACGTAAGGCAGATTCTACGACCTTGAAAGACGGCCTTGAGTTCATCCTGTCTTTTCTCGTTCAAAAGGTCGGCCTTGTTTGCGACGATCAATATCTTTTTCCCCTCCAGCTCTTTAATTATCTCGATATCCTCATCAATGGCCGCTGACGAGTCCACGACGTACAGGACAAGGTGCGCCTCCTTTATCCGCTCCCTTGCTCGTTCAATGCCGATTGCCTCAACCGGGTCATCGGTATGCGTAAGCCCGGCGGTGTCCATGAGCCTTATCGGCGCTCCGCGCAGGTTTATGGTCTCCTCCAGCACGTCCCTCGTTGTTCCGGGATGTGGCGTTACAATTGCGCGTTCTTCCTTCAAAAGAATATTGAGAAGGCTTGATTTGCCGACGTTGGGCCTTCCGGCGATTATTACCCTTACCCCGTTTTTCAGGGCCGCGCCTTCCTCGTAAGTATCCAGAACTGTTTTTATCTCCCTTGAGGCCGAGGCAAGGATCGTCAGCGTATCCGGCGTCGGGCCAAGCTCCTCCTCCGGAAAGTCGAGGTGAGCCTGCATGAGCGTCAGCGCGCCGAAAAGCGCGTCTTTTATCTTGTTTACCCTCTTTGAAAACACGCCGTCCAGATGCGAGCGCGCGCTTGACAGGGCAAGGTCCGTCTCAGCGCGGATAACGTCAATGACCGCTTCGGCCTGAGCCAGATCGAGCTTGCCGTTCAGGAACGCTTGCTTGGTAAACTCGCCGGGCATGGCCGGACGCGCCCCGCTCCTTAATACCTCGGAAAGAATATTTTTGAGCACAAGCGGGCCGCCGTGGCAGTGAAGCTCGACCACGTCCGCGCCCGTGTAAGTGGCCGGTGCGGCCATGTATACGAAAAAACCGTTGTCTATAGTCTTATTGTCCCTGCACACCCGGCCATAGTAAAGATAGCGCTCCTTTATGTTCTCTTTGTCAACGCCGGACGAGAACACAAATACCCTCATGCCGCAGTCAAGGGCCTTTGGGCCGCTGATCCTGATAATGCCTATGCCGCCCTCTCCAAGGGCCGTTGATATGGCGGCTATGGTGTCAATCATTTGAGGCCGCCCTTGGGGGTAATCTTCACGTCAACGTCGGGCATTGTCTCGACCTTGCCCTCTGCGGCAACGAGGCGCGCGGCCTCGCCGACGCCCATTGAGTTGGAAACAAGCGCAAAACCTGAGATACAGATAATGCCGGATAGCAGCCATAAAGGCATCTTCATTGCTTCAACCTTCCATCCTCTAAAAAAAATGGTCTTGTGCGCCATGTCCTCTCATGGGATATGCTCATAGCTTCTTCATCAAGGTACTCTTTTTTTAGCGATTGTGCAATTCTCTCAGGCGACCGGCGTACCCCTGAATGTCTCTTGACGCAAATAATTGACGTTGCCCGTTGACGCCCAATGTGTTTTAATTCGAGGGGATGAAGGCAAGTAAATCCATAGTCCTTGTCAGCGGCGGCCTTGACAGCGCCGTAACCGCGGCCATAGCCGCTTTAACCACTGAACCGGCCTTTTTGCACGTCAACTACGGTCAAAGGACGGAGCGCCGCGAGCTCAAGGCGTTTGAGCAATTAGCCGCTTATTACAAGGTACACCAGACGCTTGTCGCGGACATCCGTCATCTGTCGAAGATCGGCTGCTCCGCGTTGACGGACTTAAAGATAAAAGTGCCAAAGGGCGCGCTTGGCAGAAAAAACATCCCTGTTACCTATGTCCCGTTCAGAAACGCGCATATACTCTCCATTGCAACGGCGTGGGCAGAGGCGATTGGCGCAAGGGACATCTACATCGGCGCGGTGGAGGAGGACAGTTCAGGCTACCCTGACTGCAGGGAGGAGTTTTTCAAGGCATTTGAAAAGGCCATCCGTCTCGGCACGGCGACAAAGCGGCCGATAAAAATTAAAACGCCGCTCATACACAGACGAAAGTCCTGGATAGTCAAAACCGGCCTGAGGCTCAAAGCGCCGCTCTATCTGACATGGTCGTGCTACAAGGAGTCGGCCCTTGCCTGCGGCTCGTGCGACTCGTGCCTTTTAAGGCTCCGGGGCTTTAAGGAGGCGGGCATTGTTGACCCGATTCCGTACCAAAAGGCCGTGTCCGTGAGCCGTGACCGCGAAGGACTAAAAGACCGTAAACTTAACAACGTGAAGAAGGAGAAAGCAGGATGACGTTTCTGGAGTTTCTAAAGGTTAAAAAAAACATTAACATGGACGGTAAGCAAATCTTCGAGTTCATGGACGACTACTATGACGAGTACCTCGCCTTTCTCAAAGGTGTGAAGGACGGATGCGGCAAGGACTGAGAGGCCGTGATAAAATCGTGAACCGTGAAAGTCCCCCTGATAAGGGGGATTTAGGGGGTTGGGGGTTGAGTCTTTCACGGTCACGGTTC
>JBBTCG010000110.1:0-11167 GCA_038043305.1 Deltaproteobacteria bacterium
TCCCGACCTTGCCGTATTTGACAAGCCCCTGTTGCTTCATCTCCTCCTCGACCATGTATGCGTTCCTCGTTACGGCGGGGTTAAAGGCATACACCTTAACGACGTGTTCCTGTTTGCGCTCGTCGAACGCCTTGATGAAGAACGGTTTGTCGTGATAGACGTTGAATGGAAGCAAGTCCTTTGTAACGTCCTCGACGTAATGGAAGAATGTGATAGCGCCGAACGGCACGTCATAGAACAATATCTTTCCGTCAAGCTGCAAAAATTTTTCAAACGGCGTCCCGGCTCCGCATGGAGTAAGACATCTCTCGTGACCGGTTGTAAGCCATACGCTGTCTTTTCCCAACGCAAGCACAGGGTGCGTGGGGTGAAGGCTCCTCTGGACGCCGGGCCTTCTCCTGAATATCTCGGTAATGAGTCCCATCATGGATATTGTTCTGTCCTTGTGGAAGGGTTTGCCCTTCGAGAGATGATCAAAGGTGGTTCCCCTGAACGGAATGGAGACCATAAGGAGGTTGCCTCTCTCGCCAAGCAGCTGCGCCAGACACTCGACAACGCCCGAGGGCGTGCCTTTGAATCCGCTGTCAGGGTTGGAGTTGGAGTGAACAAGCACCGTGTCCGTCTCATTGATACCGAGCTTTTTAAGGGCTGTCCTAAGGTCATCGGGTCCGTAGCTCAGAAGAGAGTTGATTACAAAACCGCGCACCGTGTTGTACTTTGATTTGACGTAGCGCTTTTGTTTTTCGCTCAATGTTTTTTTGAGGAGTTTTTTGATCACAGTAACCTTTTAAAGATAAGGCGGCGCCCCGCCCGTAACCATTACCTTCTGCCCGGTCGTGAACGACGAATACGACGAGGCAAGGAAGATGACGGCCTTGGCTACGTCCGTTGCCGTGGAGTTTCTTCGCATCGGGGTGTCGTCCGCGATTTTTTTCCTGTAGACTTCAGGTATGTGGCTGACAAGATCGGTCTCAACGAAGTTTGGAACAACGCAATTGACCTGTATGTTGCCAGAGGCGAACTCGACGGCAAGGCTCCTTGTCAGTCCAACCAGCGCGGATTTTGAACAGACGTATTTTGCCTGATTGGCCGGAGGCGTCTCAACGGCGACGGTAGAGATGTTGATTATCTTGCCACCGCCGGATGAGAGCATCAACGGTATGACCTCCTTGCAGCAGTTGAAGGCGCCCTTTAGCGTAACGTCAATGTCTTTTTGAACGTCGTCCCAGTCGAGTTTCAGAAACGGCGTTGGCTTGAAGTCCCGCACCGCGTTGTTGACCAGTATGTCAACGCGGGAAAATTGTTCAACGGTTTTTCTTATCATCTCCCTTACTTGTTCGGCGTCTGAAACGTCGGCGCGAATGGCGACGGCCTCGCCGTGGTTTGCAGTTATGTCGTCGGCAATCCGTTTGGCGTCCGTGGCGCCTCTAAAGTAGTTTACTACCACCTTTGCGCCGTGGAGCGCAAAGAGCCTTGCGGTCGTCTCGCCTATGCCCCTGCTTGCGCCGGTCACAATGACAACCTTGTCTTTTATCCCAAGCTCCATTGCGTCGTCTTTCAACTGCCTCATGTCCGGCATCTTCGCATGATCAGGGTTGACGACTACGGCGACCCTACCGTCAAGCAAAGAGGTATCGGCCTCTGTAATTGAGATGGTCTTTTTAATGATGCGCCCCGCCCGCGAGACGTGGCTGACCAGTCCATTTAGTTTGTATGTCGTATTAAGCCGTATCTCGCGGCGCACCGAGGCGGTAAATTCAAGGAAGGTTGCGCGTCTGCCGGGGATACGCATCCCGACCGACGTTGAAAAAAGCAGGACGCACAGAAGGTCTGAGAGAAACCCCGTTGACGGCGATTGGCCGTCAAACGCGCCTTCGACGCCTTCGGATAGCACTGATTTGAGCGCGGCGATGGAGCCGTCCTTTATAGAGAAGAGAATCGAGTCTTCGTCGCCTTTGGTTATTTGCTCAAAGCGGACGTCCATCGGCTCAAGCGGCTCGTCAGGCAAGCTGAGCGGTTGGCCGGCCGGAAGAGCTGCGTTTTTTTCGATATAGCGTCCGGCGCTGTAGTTGACAACGGCCGTGCCCTTGCACACGACGACGCGCGTTCGCGCGTTTTCTACCGTGTAGTCAACCGTTGCGCTTGAAGTCGGAAGGTCAACGGATGCAACGACGCCGGTAAGAGCGAACGTATCGCCCGCGTAAACCGGAGAGGTGAACCGGGCGTCGAGCGCGGTCAGGCGGCAATTGCGGTTGGCCGCGTCAAGCATGTCGAGCGCTCCGATGAAAGCGACCGTAAGCATGCCGTGCACGACCTCGCCCCGGTACATTGACCTTCTGGCGAACTCCGATTCAACGTGGAGCGGGCTTGCGTCCCCCGTAAGTTCCGAGAATTTGGAGACCATGCCAGTGGTAACGCGAAGCCTTACCACGGATGAAGCGCCGGGCTTTAATGCGTCCGGCAATGATTGTATTGAATGGGTGTTCTTCATGCGCGTTGGTATTTAAGCGGCCTGTCAGCCTCTACGAAGCATCGCCCTAACCTCGTCGAATATCGCCCTGTTAACGATGAGGTAATAAAGGCCGTAGGCTATGGCGCCGACAAGACATGACACGACGAGCCTCGGCAGTCTATCTATATCGCCGGCCGCGTATTTAATGACCATGACCGCGCCTGCCATGAACACGGTTGCGAATAGCGGGTGTGTGAGCGTCTTCAGATATTCTATCATGCGAAGCTCTATGGTGGCTATTGATATTGACGCGGATATTAGAAAGATTATGGGGAAGACTATGAGCCAAGCGTATGAAAAACCCTCAAGCCCGTAAAAAGACCCGATGTAAAACGCAACCGGCAGTACGGCGGCGAATATGAGGTTGTTGAGCATGGATAGACCAGGCCGTCCTTTTGCCACGACAAGAGGCGCGTTCATCGCGTTTATGGCGCGAAGCGTCGAGACGACGCATAGAATCTGAAGCGGCAGTATCACCGGCGCCCACTTTTCCGTCAGGAAGACTCTCACCGCGTCGTCGGCCACGACGAACATTCCTATAAAAAGCGGGAAGGTGACAAAGGCCGTGAGTCTTATGGTCTTGAGGAAGTATCTCCTCATCAGTACGTTGTCGTTTTGAACCTCGCAAAAACCCGGATAGGCGATTTGGGTCAGCATCGAGACGATCTTATCCAGCGGTATGGACGCGAACTGGAAGGCAAGCGAGTAAAACCCAAGGAGCGTCTTGCCGAGGAGTTTGCCGGCTATCAGAAAGTCCGCGTTCGAGTATACGTACCATAGCAACCGTGACGCCGCTACCTTGGAGCCGAAGTTCAACATCGCCTTTATCCTGAAGACGTTCATGTTCAAACCAGGCAACCACGGATGGCAGATAAAAAATGCGACGTTTTTAACCGTTGTGAGGAAGAGATTTCCGTACACGAGGCTCCATACCCCGTATCCGTAAAGCGCAAAGAGCAGGGTCGCAATCCCTCCGGCAAGGTTACCGGCAAACTCGGCAATGGAACTTCGCCTGAATTGAAGCTCCTTCGCAAGCATGTTGCTATGCGCGAATCCCATCGCGTTTATCAGCAGACTCAGCGCGATGATGCGAAGCAGCGCGGTAAGTTCAGGTTCGCCAAACCAGACCGCCATTAACGGGGCGGTAAGCCATGCCGCGGCGTACAGCGCGGCGTTTATCAGAATTACGAGCCAGTATATGGATGAAAGGTCTTCTTTGCTGATCGTCTTGTTATGGATAATGACCGAGCCAAGGCCGAATTCGTTGAAGAGCGTAACAAAGCCTATCACTACAAACGACATGCCAAGCAGTCCATAGTCGTCCGGCGAAAGCAGCCTCGCCACGTAGACCGTTATGAACCATGAGATGATCTGACCGGTGAGCTTTGTCGCGCCAACCCAGAAGACCGCGCTCACGACCTTGCGCCTGAGTCCGGCTGGCGGTTCAGCGTGATGTCCGGCCGTTAATGCGGGCGATGTGTCGTTCACGTCAGTCATGTTCTATCAGAGGCTTAAGACGCTGCGTTTCCGATGATATGCCCTGCGAGTTTCCCGGTGATCCGTTTCACATCCATGTTTGCCGTCGCTTGAGCGCAGGAACTGCTCGCTTCATGCCTTTGATCATCGTATGAACGTCGTATAAACCCGGCTATGCCTTCTATGTCAGAGGCGTTGAAACTCTCCCCTGAGCCTGTGGAACGTATAACGTCAGCCGCGGCCCCGTCTTCGGCCAGCGCCAATATCCTCGCGCCTACGCCGAGGTAGTCGTATATCTTTGCCGGGATCTGTAACGGCAGATTCGGCGCGAAAAGAAGCGCGATGTGGCTTGAAGCCGCTATCTCAAGCGCCGCGCCGTAAGGCACGGGTGCGCATACCTCGACAACCGAAGAAAGTCCGTAAGAGGCGGCAACGTCGGCCGTTGGACGTCCGTTCATGTCGCTGCACTCGCCGACGAGCTTGATGACGATGCCGCGCTCATCCAACGAACCGTTGTCAATGAGTTTTTTTACAGCCGCGAATATAGGTTCAGGCGTCCTGCCTACGTACAGGGAGCCGGTGTAGACAAGAGTGAACCGCTCGTATTTGGCGATGGAGCGGAATCTTGAAAACCTCTCCGGCTCAAAGCCGTTCGGCAGGTATGTGAATTTTTCCGGCGGCAGATGGCCGTATTTTTTTTGATAGGCGTCTTTCATCCGTTCGGTATTGAAGATAAGTGCGTCACACGATTCGATGACCTCTTTTTCAAGGCGCCTCTCCAGCTTCAGTGATAGTCCGCTTGTCGGATAAAGCTTCTTTGTACCGTGAATCATCCAAGGGTCCCTGAAGTCGGCCAACCACCTTATGCCCGTCAGCCGCTTGATCAACAGTCCCGCAAGATGCGCCGAGTAAGGCGGGCACGTCGTTACGATGCATCTGGTGCCGCCTTTTTTTATCTCGCGTCGGGCAGCGATTACGGCCGGGATTATCCAGTTTCTTTCGGCGTCAGGCACGATGAGGTATGACTTCATACGCCGCCTTGCGCGCTCGCCGAAGGATTCGTCCGGCCTCCATGAGTTTGACATTGAGGGGACTGACGCGCCATTACCCGTCGCGGCAGGGATATCCTTTATGCCTCCGGCAAACAGTTTCTTCAGGAGGAGATACAGGTTCGTAACTCCAAGGAGCTTGCCCGCCCTTATTACACGGATACCTTCGATCTCCTTGAGTCTTAAGATGTCAAGCCTTTCTATGTACTGCTCTTTGATCGTCAGGACAACGGGCTCAATGCCGAATTGCGGCAGGTGACGCGCGAAGTTAACGATGCGCTGGCCGCCGACGGCGCTGCTCGGAGGAAAGTGGTACGCTATGAAAAGCGCGCCGTTTTTAGCGTCGTTTTTGCGATGGTCGTTCATTGAGGGGTTGCAAAGACCATGTTGAGCGTCTGGCAGTTGAAAAGGCGCGCGCCATACCAGCGGCTGAATACGACGGAGCCGCCCGCCTTTTTAATCAAGGTCTCGAAGTTGTGGCTCCACTGCTGCGTATGGTCGGGCGAGAGTTTCGACGATGCGAGGGTGTTGTTGTCAGCGTCTTTGTCGGCAATGCCGACGAGCGCAATGAGCCTTCCGGTGCGCCGCATCATCTCGTTTACCACCTTCTGCGCGTCGGCCTCGTTTAGGTAACTAAGGACGCCGGCGGCAAAGACAAGGTCAAACTTCCTGTCTCCTAAGAGTTTCCCGATGGACTCCATGTCTCCGCTGGCAAGGCGCACCTTTGAAGCAAGGTTTTTAAGATGCGCCGCGCCCTTTTCAACGGCCTTTGCGTCTATGTCTATTCCAACGAGGTCTTGAGCGTCGGGGAATAGTTCGGTTTCAATGTATCTTAGGAGATACCCCTGCGAACAGCCTACGTCAAGGGCTGAACTAAAATCGGCCGTGGCAAGCCCTATGTCTTTGATTACGTACCTCAAATCATTGAAAAACTCGACCCTTGACGGTTCCATCTTTGAGAAGTCGAAGAGGAAACGCGAATTATCGTACCACTGAGCGTATCCGGCGATATGGTTCTCCCACAGAAACTTATGAAATGCCTTAGGGTCGTTTACGCTCAGGTCGCGCACGAGCCCGAGCGCAAGATGACCTGAGCCGCTGATCCACTTCTGCTTGTTTATTTTGATGGCGGCGCGTTTTCTCATTTCAAGCGGCAGCGCCTTCCTTGCGAGCGCTTTTCCCGCGCCTGCGGCGCGTCTGACCGGGTATTTGGCCAACTCCAAAAAATTAGAGGGTTTGATCTTCTTAACAAAGTTTCCAAGCCCTATGCCCGCGTAAAATGAGACTGGAGGCAGCATGAGAAACTTCAATGAGCGCATCCTGATGATGCGCCCGCAGACGTCGCTAAAGTACTTGTTGTTGACGTTCTTCCAGAAGGCTTTGGACTTCCTTGGATAAAGGCCGCCGAGGTGGGCGATGAATTTGACGAACCCGGCCTTGTCCGCGCCTGCAAGCAGGCGGGGCAGATGGTCTTTTATTCGCACCGGATGCAGCGCCGAGTCCTTGATGATGCCGTCGCTTCCGATCTCGGCGCTGTATATGAACGATCTGTTGGAGAAGATATGCGGCTCGTCAAAGATGAAGTTGCCCATGCTGTAGACGATATGTCCGTCCTTGTAACGCTCCACGCCCTGGGCATAATGCGGGCCGTGGCCGAGTATAAGGGACGCCCCGTTGTCTATCATCATGCGGGCCTGCTTCATCTGGTAGGGCAGGGGATAGAATGAATACTCCATTCCCCAGTGCAGGGTTACGATGACGTGGCAGCCGTTCCTTTTCTCCTCCCTTATGTTGGCGAGTATCCTGCCGATGCGGTGGTCCGCGACCCCCGGTCTTGAGAGCGTTGCCATCCTTGTGCTTGCGGAGTATATGAAGACGTGAGAGAGGATGGCGAGGCGACGGCCTGATAGTTCAAGGACAAGCGGCCTGTTGGCCTCCTCATAGTTGCGTCCGGCCCCGGCGTGGCGTATGCCGTATTCGTCAAGGCATTCAAGGGTGTCAATGAGGGCGGCCTCGCCGTAGTCCAACATGTGGTTGTTGCCGAGCGAGACCGCGTTGACACCGAGTTCCTTCAATATCCTGAGCGTATCGGGATGGCTTCTGAAGGTTACGTGCGCTTCTTGCACCTCGTCCGGCGTCCCTTTTGTGCCCACCGGGTTTTCAAGGTTTGCGATAATCAGATCATGTCCGTTAAGGAGCGGCTTTATATCCTTGAAGTTGAAGTCCTCCGGGGCGCGTCTGAAGTGCTTTTCAACCTCCCGGCCAAGCATACAATCGCCTACCGCCGCAATAGTGTATGAACCGTTGCTTTTCATTCGCTTGAGACCTTCTTTCTCTCAAGCAGTATTTCGGCGGCAAGGAGCGCGCTTTGCGGGTATTTATCAACGCCGGGGAAGTAGTGGTGGTGAAGCGCAGGCGTGGTGTTCACCTCGTTGACGACCCCGCCACTGTCTTTAAGCGGCCTTGACGGGTCGGTCGTAATGACGTCAACGCCCACGAACTCGGAGCCGAGCACCACGGCGGCCATTATCGCGTCCTTCTTAATGGATTCGCAAACAAGCGTTGTAACGTCTTCGTTGTAAACCGTTCTTACCTCGGTATTTTTATGTCTCGGATCGTTGACGCTCTTTACCATGAATGTGCGGCCTTTTGCAGGGATTGAATCCCTGTCAAGCCCCTGATAATCAAGCGTGAATATCATGTCTCTGTCCACGTCGAGAAGGCTTGCGCCTTTGCGCCTCTCGTTCTCAGCCCTGATAATGTCCGAAACCTTTGAGGAGCCGTCTCCGGTCAGGCGCGGCCCCCTCCTGCAGACCGCATTAACCACGCGGCCTCCGAGTACAAGCACCCTGTAGGATTCGCCCGGTATCTGCGGTTCTATCATTAGCGCACTGCCGTAAAGAGAGGCGAGGCAAGCGGCCCTTCGCGCCTCTTTGCGCGACTTAACGTGCGTGGTTACGCCCTTGCCGCCGTAGCCGTCGCCGGGCTTTATGACGCAGCCCTTGGGGTGCTTCGCAAGAAAGTCGTAGGCAGCGTCAAGTTCATAAAGGTTAAAGACCTTATGCTCAGGCACGCACAATCCGGCATCGGAAAGAAGCTTGTGCATCAAGGGTTTGTCCCCGGCCATAGCAAGGACGACAGGGTTGTCAAACTCCAATTGATAGTTGTTGATCCGCATATTCCCGCCTCGCGCCGTCAACTCCCATATGCCGTTGTTCAATGCCTTTAGCTCTCCGCCAAGCGCCTGAGCCACCGCGCCCCACATGTCATGGTATTGTGCAACGCGGTGCTCGAAATATACCTGCCCTGATGCGCCGCGCCAATCGCCCCAAGTCTTTTTCAGGCGCATGGTCAGACGTTCTATCTTCAAAAGCAGCATGGTGGGTGGTCTTTCGCCTTCGTGACTTACCGTTTGAACAGGCCGAGCCTCTTGGCCATGTATACGAAATATTTTTTTATAAGGCCGCCCGCCATTATCAGGAACGGAAGCGGGTCCCTGACGGAAAACCACGCGCCCTCCTCGACCCCGCGAAAGGATTTCAGCCATGAGCCGAACGTAAGGCTGCCCTCCTTGTAATAATGGTAGGATGAGACGACGTCAAAGTCCTCGATTATCCACTTCCTGCCTTCCCTCGGTTTTATCGGCAGCGTCTTCTGTCCGGTAAGGTCCTGATAAAGCGCGCGCGCGACGTCCATGCCGTTGTTTGATAGAAATAGCCTGAACGCCTGGCCGATGCGCGGGTTTATGTCGAGCACCTTGTATTGGCCGTCCCTCGCGTCAAAGCGGTAGCCTATGTCGAGTATGCCTTTGTATCCCACGGCTTTCATGAACCTTGTGGTGATGTCGGCAACGTCTTTGTTCCATTTGCATATTCCGAGGGATGAGCATCCCACGTGCACGGGAAATTGGCGTATCTTATGCCCGGTGAAGGCGGCAAGGCACTCCGATCCCTCGTTGAAGTAGCCGTTGAAGATGTATATCTGATCGTCTCCGCCGGGTATGTACTCCTGAAACATTAAATTCGGCGAGGCAGGGTCCTCAAGGCGCTTGTAGGTTTCAATAAGCTCCTCAGGGGTATGGACTATTGCCATCTTGACGCCGGTGCGAAGCGCGAGGAGGTTGCCGAGTATGCCCTTGACCATTACCGGGAAGACCGCTTTCCTGACGTAGGTCTGTACGTCCGAGAGGCTCTTAGGGAATTCGGTGCAGGCGGTCGGCACGTTGTGGTGTTTGGCAAGATAGTACATGTCCTTTTTGTGCATCAGAGCCGTTACAAGCTCCGGCTTGTTCTGCGGGAAGATGTAGTGCCTGATGAGCGTCTCAGCGTGTTCGGCCACGAAGACGCTCGTCTCATCCGACGTCGGGATAAGGATGGCCCTGCGTCCGAGGCGCGCGCCTATGTTCATCAGATATTCAAGGAAGGCGCTGTTATTTTCAGCGGTGAGGCTCATCTGAAATCTGTCGGCGCAGTACCTTGAGAGCATGGCGGGAGAGCCTGAGTCGGCGTCCACCCCGTAGGTGGTTACCCCGAGGCTGCCGAGGCTTCGCATTACGCCGAGCGCTGCGAGCTTGCAGTTTATCAGAACTACCGGTGTTGACGTGTCGTGAATCTTCATTGTCAGCGAGCCTCTATGAATTCGTCCTTTATGAGCATCGGCGTCGAGCGCAGGTCGTCTATATGGGAGAGTATGAATTCGAGATCCCTTTCTTGCCCCGTGCGCTTCAAATATTCGGCGCTTTTGCCTGAACGTATGATACAGAAGTCGTGGTCCTTCCACCTCAGTATGGACTCTTCGGTCTGCCGTGTCCCCGGCGTATAACCCATCTCGACCAGCGCTTCCGCGACGAGGGCGCATCCCATCTGATCCTCGCGCCTGAACTGTCCCCGTGTGCCTGCGCCGATTACGGCAACGGCGTTATGTTTGCCCGCGATGCGCTCCGCAACGGCGCTGAAGTTTCTGAAACATGCCACGTAAACGGCGTCGGCCCCGGCCGCGTTGAGCATCAACTGCGTCCCGGAGGATGATATGAAGATCATCGGTCTAGCGACGTCCGTGCGGGAAGCGATATCCGCCGGACTGTTGGTCATCTCAAAGCCGTAGGGCACGTTGCCGCCGATCTCGCCTATAAGAAGCGGCTCAAGGAGTTTTCCTGCGAGTATGAACGCCTCGTCGGTCGTCTTCACCGGGAATACGCGCCTGCCGAGGGAGAGGGCCGTAGTAATGGTCGTTGAGGCGCGTATGACGTCTATCGCCACGACGGCGTATCCAGAACGGTATCGCTCGGCGCTCTCAGGGAAGCAGTCAATGATTACGGTTCCGGGCATTTATCTCCTCCAATCCAATATCTTTCAGACCGGCAAGCGCCTCAGCGCGTGGCCGCAAAAGCGTCGCACCTTTCTCATAACGCGCTTGAGATCATAGATCGAGCGGACGTCAAGGACGGCGTTGATGCCGCTTGCGAGTCTCGTAGGCCTCTTGTTGAGTTCCTGATACCATCTGGCGCGCTTCTCCTCAAGCTCGGCGATGGAGTACCCGGCGCTTGAAAAGGCCGCCCTGTCGCTTCTGATGCGGCTGTAGTCGAAGGTGAAACCCTGATCAATATAATATTGGTATAATTCCGACCCCGGCAGCGGCATGAACAGGAAGCACCAGTTCCATGTGGCGTTCAGTTTTTTGGCAAGCCGAAATGTCGCGTCCATTTCCTCTCTGGTTTCCGTCAGCGCGCCGAGCATGTAGTATGCGCCGGTGCGGAGCCTCAGTCTTTTGCAAATGACAAAGGCCTTTTCAATCTGCTCTATGGTTACGCCCTTGCCGTAGAAGTCAAGCATCCGCTGGCTGCCGCTCTCCACGCCGAAGCAGACCGTGTCAAGGCCGGCCTTTTTCATGAGCCTGAAAAGATCATAATCCACGAGATCAACCCTTGCGTTTGCCGCCCATCTGAAGCGAAGTTTTTCCTTTATGACCCGTTCGCAGAATTCGCGCACCCATTTTTTATTTATGATGAAGGTTGAGTCGCGGAACTTTATATATTCGGCCCCGAGGCTCATGACGCCGCGTATCTCCTCAATCGTCCTGGCGACCGATTTATTGCTGTATTTAAGAGTCCAGAAGTTTCTCGTCGCGCAGA
>JBBTCG010000110.1:11267-19623 GCA_038043305.1 Deltaproteobacteria bacterium
CAGCCCCTTGAGACTATAAGAGATATGGCCTTGTCGCTTGTCTCGAAGCTGTTGTTTTTCAGGTAGAAGTCGAAGTCGTAATAACCATGATGGTTCGGCAGCGAGTCGAGGTTTGTTATGCGCGGCCTCGGCGGCGTTATTACGACTGAACCGGCTTTGCGGTACGCGATCCCTCGCACGTCTCCATACGGGAGACGGCCTTCGATCCTTGATACAAGCTCGACGATTGTCTCCTCTCCCTCGCCAATGACAAGTATGTCGAAGAAAGGGAACTCATTGAGGGTCTGTTCAGGGAGAAGCGTCCCATGCACTCCGCCGAGGATTATCTTCGCGTCCGGTCTTAATGCGGCTGCCCTGCCAGCTATTTCGTGCACGTCATTTATCTGCGGGGTCATGCCGGTCAAGCCTACGAGATCAACCGGTATGTTTTTGAATATCTCCTCCCAGCGTTCGCGCACCTTGCACTGCTGGAGATCTATAAGGGTACAGTTATGTCCGGCCTTGTCCAGAGCGGCGAATATGCACGCAAGGCTGTGCGGAGGTTCCACGTCTGTTCCGCCGGTGAAAGGCTGTATTAGTGTGATGTTCATCGAACTCCCCCGGTTAATTCCGCCCAGGCCCCTTTGGTCTAAGGTTTTCATGCTCGAATGCGTCTGAATGAAGGCCGCGTCTGTATATCTCCACGCGGAGTATCTCCTCTACCCTAACGTTACTCAGGTAGACTTGAGGCCCGAAGTGATTGAGCAGGGCGAACTGGCTTGCCTTGTTCGGGGCCTCGAATACGGCGCGTTCGTGTCCGAAACCATTTGCGAATCTGTCAGCCACTTTCGCGTTCAATTGGCCCTTGTCGTCAAATGCGCCGATCCCCTGCGCGCTTTCTCTCGCCTCCACCACTATCTGCACGGCCCCGGCGCCCAACCATCTTTTGCCTTGATCTATAAGCTCTTCAACCACGTCTTTTTTGAACGCGCCTTCGTGCTTCTTGCCTATTTCGAACTGCACCTCAAGACCGCGCGTCGAAGCAAGCCTGATGACGTATTCAGGTTTGAGCGGCATGTCGGTAAAACCCTCTCCGGCCTCTATCCTCGTTACCCCGAGACCTGCGCACAGGTCTAAAAACTCCGGCAGTTTGCCAAACTGCACGGCAATCTCGAACGGCCCGCCGCCGGTGCATACGGGTATCTTCAGACGCCTTGCGGCCTTTATCTTTTGAATAGTTGACCGTTCGTCGGCCACCTGCCAGCAGGCCATTGAAATCTTCAGGCACGATATGAGATGAGCGCTCTGCTCAAGGTGGCTTATGAGCGTAACCGGGTCATAGCCGGGGTCAAAAGGGGACAGGCGCGCCGGCATATCCGGCACCCCGATGAGTTTCAGGTAGTCCCATGTGTGGATACGTTTGGTCTTTGTTTTTTTCATGGCTGCAGCCTCCAATCAGTTATTGGTTAACGAGGTTAATATCTCGACAATCCTCTTTGCGGCGCACCCGTCCCATTTGGGCGGCGCTGATTTGGGAGCGTTGTTTTTTCCGTCCAGCGCCGCGTTGGCCGCTCGGATTACGGCATCCTTATCAGTGCCTGCAAGGACGTTAGTGCCGTGCGTTATCGTTACCGGCCGCTCCGTGTTTTCGCGCATCGTTATGCACGGCACGCCGAGCACGGTCGTCTCCTCTTGTATGCCGCCTGAATCAGTGAGCACCACCCTTGCCTCTGACATGAGTCTTAGAAAATCAAGATACCCGAGCGGATCGGTCGTGTAGAGGCCGCGTTTTGGTTTATCCGCGGGAAGCGTTGCAAACCTATCCCCTAAGCCGAACTCCTCAATCCTCTTTCTTGTGCGCGGATGAACGGGAAAGACAATGGGGAGCCTCGATGAAATGGACTCAATGGCCCCGAGGAGATTGGCGAAGGTGTCCTTGTCGTCCACGTTGGACGGCCTGTGCAGCGTCAAAAGTCCGTAGCCCGGCGCGGCCACGGAGAGGCCGAGGCTGTCCAGTATCGTTGAATTCATGGCCCGCTTCCGATGCTTGATAAGCGTGTCTATCATCACATTGCCCACGAAAAAAATCCTGCTCTTGTCAACGCCTTCCTTGATGAGGTTGTCCATAGCGCTCTGTTCGGTGATGAACAGATAGTCCGATATGGCGTCGGTAAGCACGCGGTTTATCTCCTCAGGCATTGTCCTGTCAAAGCTCCTCAAGCCCGCCTCCACGTGGATGATCTTTATGCCGAGCTTGGCCGCCACGAGGGCGCATGCTATCGTCGAGTTCACGTCACCGACCACGAGTATGTGCGTCGGGGATTCATTAAGACAGACCTTTTCAAATTTTTTCATGACCTCCGCCGTTTGTTCGGCATGTGAGCCGGAGCCTACGCCGAGGTCTATGTCCGGCTTTTGAAGCCCCAAGTCGTCGAAGAAGAGCTGTGAGAGCTTTTCATCGTAATGCTGTCCGGTGTGAACGAGCAGTTGTTCGATGCGTTGTCCGGCATGAAGGTTATGCTCGCTTATCGCGTCAAGGATGGGCGCGGCCTTCATGAAGTTGGGTCTTGCGCCGACTACTGTTATCAGTTTCATATTTGTATGCGCTCCGTCATCTCTTTGTAGGCGCCCATGTTACGAAGGTCTCCCCCTTCAGGTATTTGATCCAGCCCATGAGAATGGCCGCGTGGACAGATGAAAACGTATATGGCAGGGAAAAGAGCCTTGCCCCGTTGGGCATTGCCCGTTCGACAAGCGCTAAAGAATAGAATAGGAGTTGAGCCGCGAATATTGCGCTGTAAAACCAGCCCTCTCGTATAAGCGCCGCGCTTGTTATAAGGAACGCGAGCATGAAAAACGGGGCCATGAGCCTCAATATTTTGTGCGATAATATCTTGAATGAGAAGAACCCGAATCGAACGGGGTTCAAGAGATCAGCGTTTGAGAATATCGCCTTCAGTGTCCTTGCGGTGATACGCACCTGCCGGTTGAATTCGCCCTCGGCGCTGCCGGCCGTATCTTCCACGCAGAAGGCGTTAGGCTCAAGAACGCCGGCGTATCCCTGCCTTACGACGCCAAGCGGTATCACGAGATCGTTTATGTCCGAGTCCTTGAGCGGCATGATGAGTTTTTTCCTGACCGCGAAGATTGCGCCGTCCGCGCCCACGCATGAGCCTGTCCGGGTCTCTAACGTCTTTGTCATCTTTTCGATCCGCGAATAAAACCCGACGGAATCGCCTATTGCGCCGTTGCCCACATACTTCGTGCTGCCGGTAACAAAGCCGATTCTTTCATCATCGAAATGCGCCGCCAGCCTCCGCACGGCGGCCGGGTCGTATCTTGAATTGGCGTCCGAGAAGATTATTATCTCTCCGCCAGCCGCGGCAACGGCGCGGTTCAGGCACGCGGTCTTGCCGAGTCTGCCCTCAAAACGCCTCAGTATAACGCCGTTTGCCGCGTATCTTTTTACTATCTCGTCCGTCGAGTCGGTTGAGCCGTCTGAAACGACCGTTATCTCCAGTTTCGACTTGGGATAGTCCAATGCAATGGAGTTGGCGAGCTTGTCCTCGATTACCTTTTCCTCGTTATAGGCTGAGACGATGAGCGTTACCTTTGGTTCAAACGCTTTACTTGTCCCGGCGTCCCGTTGTTTTTTACCGGTGAATTGCGAGCAGACCCACAACACGGCAAGATAGCCGGAATACGGATACGCTGCCATGAAGCCTGAGAACCAGAAGACGGCCTTTAAGGCGAGCACGAATGAACCCCACCGACGGCTCTGCCTTCTATGTACGCACCGAACCAGCTTTGAAATACGATAAGCGGGCGGATGAGCGACTCGTTATTTTCCTTGCCCCCGGTCATGCGTTTTATCTCGCTCTCCATGCGCTCCTTGTCAAGGCCGCTTGAACTGTATATCCCGGTTATCCCGCACATCTTATATATGCCTCGTTGCTTCAGACAACTTTATTGACTCTATGCCTTCGTCTTGCGTAAAACTCAGGAATTCGCGTATGTTTGAGATGAACGCCCTTGCATCCTCCGCAGTCCGCACGAAAGGCGTGAGCTCGGGCACGAGACACGGCGAATGAAAGGTCATATTGAGGAAGCCGAGGTTATTTTCCTTCATGCGCCGGACAAGCCGTATCATGGTTGCCGCGTTATGATATTCCGGCGAAAGCCACACCTTGTTCACAAGGTTTAACCTCCAAAGCAGCCCCTTGAGTCTCAAAGTGCTCAGAGGCGGACGTGAGACCGCCTTGATTATCGAGTTTGTGAATGAGAAGCGCCTTTGAAGAAAGCCTACGGTAGCAGGCACCTCGACGAGCGCGCCTGACGGCCTTGCGGTTAATATCTCTTTTGCGTCGAATCTGTAGGCAAGCGGCGGCGTAGAGGAAAAATCAGGGCCGTTATATTCGCTCCAGTCAGTATATGAAGCGATGGACGTGTCCACCTTATAGCCGAGCTTGAGAAGGTTTTCGGCTACCTCCGAGCTGTAGCCCCACCTGCCGCATCTGAATGATACGGGCTTAACGCCGAACTTTTTTTTGATTGTCTCGTCCAAGGATTGCATCTTCAGGTATTGGAGACGCGGCGGCAGATTGCAGAGCATGCTGTTGTAAACGGTCAACTCCTCTTCAAACGGCGGGGTGTTCCACGGGTGGCAGTGCGCGCCTATCTCGCAGCCGCCCTTGTCCATTATGCCATTGAGTATCTCTACCGCGCTATCATCCTCACAGACCGTATGCGCGACAAGATAGGTCGGCTTGACGTTGAACTCGTCAAACAGCCGCTGGAGCGCCGGTACTTTTTTGATGTTCTCAACGGAATGGCCGGCAACGGAGTATTTGCCCCATTCATCCTCTTCAGTGTCAATGGTGATGATGAGCTTCATTGCCGTAAGGCTCTCCCTGTTGCTGTAGTCTGCCCGCCTCAATCTCCTTGAAAAGGGCAATGATGTGGATACTGTCTTTCCGTGCAACAAGCGAATGAGTGGGTATGGCGATAAGCCTTTGAGAGACCGCTAAGGCCGCAGGGAAAGACGTCCCCTTAAAATTGAAATATCCGGCCAGCTCTTCTATTCCGTTGACCGGCGTCGGATACATGAGGCTCAACCCAAGACCGAGGCCGTTTGATGCGTGATATAGGGCGTTTCTTTGCGCTAAGCTTTCAGCCATTATTGGAAGCCTTATATATGAGAGGCCGCTCCGGTTGTCAAGCCCAAGCTCTTTTATGAAGAAGTCCGCGTTTTGTCTTCTCGCGGCGTTTTGTTCGCTGAGCTTTGCCGTTAATCTTCCAAGGAGCGCGGCCTTCATGCCTGAGAGTTTCTTAACCGGGAAGTCTCTATAAAATATGGTCTGTCCGAGCTTCAATGACTTGATGCTCGATGGCAGCCAGTAAAGCCAAGGGTTCAAGAGTATGCCTGTTGCAAGGACGGTCAGGTAATCCTTTATCGTTTCCTTTACGCCGGGGGAGGGGAGCACGGCGTAAAGAGCGCCAAGTTCAGCGGAGAGTTCGTCGGAGTTTGTTACGACAGCCCCGCCTGAGCCGCAGCTTATGTTCTTACCGCGCCCGAAGCTGAAAAAACCGGCGTCGCCGATAGCGCCAGCGTACCGCCCATTATATACCGTGCCCATTGCCTGTGCCGCGTCCTCGACGATGAATACGTCTTTTCCGGCGCATATTTTTTTTACTGCGGCGATATCAGACGGCGCGCCGAACAAATGAGTTTGGATTACGCAAAGCGTGTCGTCGCTGCCATATAGGGCATCAAGAAGTCTATCAAGGTCGAAGTCAAGGGTTAAAGGGTCAATGTCGCACGGCACGACTTCAAGCCCGGCCTTAATGATTGCCGACGGCACGGAAAAGCAAGTATAGGCCGGTATAATAACGCGCCTTTTACCCGGTTTGAGCCTCTTCATGGCGATCAGTATCAGGGTAAGCGCGGCCTTGCCTGACGAGACGAGAAAGACGTGCCGCGTTTCGAGACCGTTTTTTATCTGCTCCTCAGCCTGTTTGATATGCCTTGCCTTGAAGAAAATGCCGTGCAGGCCGCGAAGCAGGTCAAGCAACGAGACAGGGTTTGCCGCCGGCGGCATGGTGCGCTGTATCTTCATGGAATGTTCTTGACGATCCCAGGCCCGATGAGCCTTGTTAGGCCGAGGGGGAGCCTCTTCCAGATGTTTATCATTGCGCGGTACTTTGGATTCCTTGGATTTAACTCTGGGAGGGGCATCAGGCCGCCTCCCTTCATCCAGTAGTGCCAATACAACTGGCGCGGCTTGGCGCCCCACTGCTCCTTGAACTTGTACGTGCCTTCGCCGGGCGTGGAGCGGCCGAAATCAAATCGGGAAAAGCCTTTTTCAATTGCCAGCTTCAGGCAGTTCCAGTAAAGCGCCATATTCGGACTCAATCCGTTGAACGCCCTTATTGAAGACGCCCACGGTATCTCCAGAGTATCCTTGAAGCCGATGAGAAAACCTGACGCCGCAGGCGCTGAACCGACGTACACGGTGCTTATGTGCGCGCGTCCCGGAAGGCGTTCGAGTATGTTCCTGAAAAATGACTTTGAGTACACCGGCGTGCCAAGCTCTTTCATGTTTGTAGAAAATACGCGGTAGAAGGAGTCCAATTCATCCAGACCGCCTGAGTTAACGCGCGTTATCCCTGATTCGGCCTTTTTTATCTGGCTCCTGAGTTTTGAAGGGAAACCTTTGAGCAGGTTGTCGCTGCTGGGCGGCAGATCAAGCAGCATGGACACCTTGGCTGTCTTTACCTGAAGGCCGAGTTCAAGAGCGGCTGCGTGCCTCAGTTCGATATAGGATGCGCCGGACGCCTTCGTTATCTTTATGGCCTCCTCAAGCAACGCCATGCGCGTCGGCGCGTTTTTTGCGCTTATGCCGCCGTTGTTGAAATACGGCATTGACACGACGAAGCTGCCGAACAAGAAGCTCTTCAAATGAACGAGCGGCAGTATGCCTGCTAACTTTGCGTCATCGCCCTCGGCAAGAAGATAGTAAGTCTTGTGGTCGAAGGTCTTTTCAATTATATCCTTCCAGCCGATGAGATGATAAAGGTTGGCGTCGGGAGCGTCCTTAATGTATGCTTCCCATGCGGCTTGGTCTTCATCATTATACAAGCGGACATTCAATGCCGTGTCCCGCTAAGGTTCTCAAACAGCCGCTTGATCCCGGCCTTGGCGCCTTTAGCGAGCATGGCAATCTTCATTACGCCGGGGGTCGCGATGTATACGTCGCAGAGGCAATGGGTGTCGTTGGTCCACGTCTTCTTGTATGCGTCGTCAGGGCCTGAGATCATGAAGTCGTATTCCGTTGCCCCCGCGTCTATCGCGCCCCGTATGCTCAAACTGTGCAGAAGGAGGCCCGGGGACATGCTCCTGTTGAAGTCCATGTCTATTCCTGACTGGTAGTAGTAGACCTTGCCGTTGTAGTTCAGATTGTAGATGGCGGCGATATTCCTGCCGGAAACGGATATGAAACCCAACTCCAGAAAGCCGCAATCGAGCATTTGGCCGCAGACCTCGCGCTGAAAGGCCGAGAAGAGCGGGTCTGAAAAGGCACCATTCATGTCCATGGCCTTCCATCTGGCGACATGAAGGCGGACGAGTTCGGCGTAGTCCCGGCCAAGCTCGTCCCGGCTCTCCGTCCTTCTGAGGATTACGCCGTTCAGGCGCGACAGTTTTCTTTGTTCCGTTTTTATCTTGCGCCTGAGAGTGCCCCCGCGCGCCTCGAGGAACTCCTCGTAGGAGTAGGGCGTCGGCAGTTTTATATAAGGGCTTGTTTTTTCCGCCACGGTTAAATAAGAGAGCTTGTTCGCCTGCGAGTATTTCTCAAGCGCCAAGAGAGACCGTGAATCGGACGGAATATTCTGCAGCAGCATCTCCGAGCACAGGCCGCGCTCAACGGTATAGGCTATAATGGCGCTGATTACCTCGTCGCGATCGCGCTCCCCGTATATGATGTCCATGTATTCCGATATGACGCAGCCGGGTTTTGTGCCAAGGAACATCATGCAGGCGTTGGAGAAAACGCTTTTCCCAGCGCCTTTGGTCAGGTAAAACGGCCCTATGCCGATGAGCAGGCCTCTCTTTTTGACAAGCATGACGGACAGAGAAAGTTCTGGACTAACATAAGCCTTCCACCATTCAAAGAGCCATTCCCAGCGCAGGAATACGGTATTTGCGGGCGAGGCGGCAAGGAGAGAGTTCCATTCCCCGCGCATTGAGGAAAATCCCTCTGTGGTTGTGAGCCGTTCAACGACGATGTCGTGAGTCATTGGTCTTGTCCGAGGTGCAAACTTCCTTGCCGGGGCTAAACGCGCTTTTGCGTTTAGCCAGCGGTAAGCCAAAGAACTTTAA
>JBBTCG010000111.1:0-21965 GCA_038043305.1 Deltaproteobacteria bacterium
AATCGGCTGGTTCTAAAAATTGCTATTTTTCCCGATCTCTGCGTCAGGTTGAAAATAAAAATGCTCACATATTAATTATATGCTGCGCTTTTTATTTTCGCCCTTCCCTACCTTTTTTGAAAAAAAGGTAGGCCAAAAAACTTTAATAGGGAATAAACACCAAGGCTGACGAATACTGATATTGCCCGTGCGGCAAGCACCCTCGGAAAAATCTTCTAATTTTTAGAGGCAGCCGATCACCGATAATCGCATGATCCAGTTGTTTCATGTCTCCAAGAGTTACGATGGCGCGGCTCAGGCGCTCTCCGACGTTACCTTCAAGGTGGATAAAGGCGAGTTCGTCTTTATCACCGGGCCGAGCGGCGCGGGTAAGTCCACGCTCCTCAAGATAATATTCGGCGCTGAGGCGCCCACCAGCGGGCATATCATACTTGACGGCAGGAATTATTACAAGATACCGAGGCGCGAAATACCGCTCCTCCGGCGCAGGATGGGCTTCGTGTTTCAGGACTTTAAGCTCCTCTCCGACAGGACGGTCTTTGAAAACGTCGCCCTGTCGCTTGAGGTGTGCGGCGCCCCGCCCGTGGAGATAAAAAAGAGGGTCTTGAAGATGCTTCAGTACGTAAGGCTTCAACATAGGGCGAACTTTCCGGCCATGAGCCTGTCCGGCGGAGAGCAGCAGAGGGTGGCCATCGCGCGCGCGCTTGTGAAGGAACCGGTCATAATCCTTGCCGACGAGCCTACCGGAAACCTTGATCCCGACCTGTCACGCGAGATATTGGAGCTGTTCAAGGAGGTAAACAACAAAGGCACTACCGTGCTTTTCGCCACGCATGACGCCGCGCTTATTGAAAAGGCGGGCAAAAGAAAGGTGTTCCTTGCAGGCGGGAGGGTCTCCTGATGCAATCAACCGCGCCTCGCTCCGCGTTTTCGATGCCCAGCTATATCCTGCTCGGCGCGCTGCGCTCCGCGCGCGTGAATCCCGTTACCGCGCTCCTCAGCTCGGCTACGATAGGTTTTTCCATCGCAATCTTTTTTCTCTTCTTTTTCGTCTTCGTCAACCTGAACGCGCTGTCCCGGACGTGGGCCGACCGCGCGCACGTAATCGTTTATCTCAAAGACGGCGCGTCTTCCGACGCGGCGTCGGTCAATAAATTTTCTCAGACGCTTGGCCGCGTAATAGGGGTAAGGTCAAGCAGATATGTGTCGAGCGAGGCCGCGTTTTCAGAGTTGAAGGCCGCGCTCAAGGGACATGAGAAGGTGTTGGAAGGCTTTGGCGCAAAGCGGCTTCCCGCCTCGTTCGAGATAAGCCTTGACCCGTCGCATGCCGCGTCGGACGGGTCAAGCGCCGCGTTTCCAGAGTTGAAGGCCGCGCTCGGACGCCTGGATTGGGTGGATGAGGTGAGTTATAATGAGGAGTTTATGGCCAAACTTGCTTCTCTCATAAGATTCATCGAGTTTGCCGCTCTTTTCACCGGCCTTTTCCTTGCAGGGGGAACGGTATTCATGGTGTCGAACACCATAAGGCTGGCCGTCTATGCGAGACAGGATGAGATAGAGATATTAAGCCTTAACGGCGCGTCTGGCGTTTACATAAAGACGCCGTTTTTGATAGAGGGGATAGCTCAGGGCATGTTGGGCGGGGCGCTGGCGCTTGTGGCTTTATGGGCGTTTCGGCATTTCATATTAAGTCAGGTGCCTGAGTTTATGAGGTTTGCCTTCGCGCTTCCAATGGACGCCCTCCCTCTTGCCGCAGTCTTTATCGCATCCGGCATACTCCTTGCCGTTGTCGGAACTCTTATTTCCTTAACGAGGTTTCTAAGGCTATGAAGCGGCTTCTTTCGCTCATACCCGTTGTCGTCATATCGAGCGCGCTTATCTCCCTCGCGGCCGATAAACCGGCGAGGGAGCTTTTGAAGAAGGAGAAAAAACTTGAGGACGTGCACAGGAGAATAAGGGATGAGAAAAAGACGGTTCAGGCGATATCCGAAAAGGAGACGGACATCCTTGGCGCAATTGACGCCGTGAACAGGTCGCTTGCCGCATCTGCCGCAGCGCTCTCATCGGTTGAGGCGTCCTTGTCCGGCATTGAGAGGGATCTCTCTGCCGCCGCTGCTTCGGTTCAGAGGCTTGAACATGAAAAAATGGAGGTTTCCGAAAGGCTTGCCTTGCGTCTCAGGGCCATGTATAAGATGCGGCGCACCCCTTCCGTCGTTTTTTTGCTTTCGTCCGCCTCGATGGATGACATGGGGAGGCGCTACAGGAATCTTGCGCTGATAATGGACTCGGATATTGATTTGATAAGCGATTATGAGAAAAAGGCCGCCTCTTACGACTCTGAACGAGAAAGGCTCAAGGGCATTGCCGCCCGGAACGAGACCGCGCGTCTTGAGATAATCGTTGCTCAGAAAGCGGTGGAGCGGAACAGGCGAAAAAAGGCGGCGCTACTGGCGGGCGTAAGGCGCGAGAAGTCGCGGCGTCTGAACGTGGTCAAGGAGCTTGAAGGGGCTGCCGTTGAGTTGACTACGCTTATCGGGACGTTAAAGGCCGAGAGCGTTCAGGATGGGACTGATGGATTTGCCTCCATGCGCGGCAAACTCATGATGCCTGTCGAAGGGCGCATAATATCAGGCTACGGAAGCGTCAAGCATCCAAAGTTCGGGACACAGACCTTTAATAATGGTATAATAATTGAAGCTAAGGCTTTGGCCCCTGTCAGAAGCGTTTATGACGGCGTCGTAATATACATCGGCTGGCTCAAGGGTTATGGTCAGGTAATGATCATAGATAACGGCAATGGGTTTTACACGCTCTTCGCGTACCTGTCAAAGACGCTCAAGGGAGTTAAAGAGCCGGTAAAAAAAGGGGACGAAGTGGCGCTTGCCGGAGAGAGCGGAACTCAAGCCGCGTCCGGGCTATACTTCGAGATACGCCAGAAAGGCGTACCGAGGGACCCTGTTCCTTGGTTCGCGCAACGGTAGGGCAAGGCAGTCCCCCTGACAAGGGGGATTTAGGGGGTTGGGGGTTTGCCATGCGGTCTTTGTCTTAATCGGCAAAGCCGGATATTTCAACGCATGATCAAAACAAGGGCAAGGGCAAGGGAGGAGCATAGATGTTCAAAAAATGGTTGAACGCAAGATTTGCGGCTGGCGTGGTAATAGGCGCGGTATTTTTTACCCTGTTCTCGTGGGGTACGTCCCTTAATGTAAGGGCGGTGCCGAACGAGACTTACGAGAGCCTCAAGATTTACGCGGACGTGCTCAGTATAGTGCAGGACAACTACGCGGAGCAGGTTGACGCGAAGTCGCTTATCAGCAACGCCATAAAGGGCATGGTAAAGGGACTTGACCCGCACTCAAGCTACATGACCCAGGACGAGTACGCGGAGATGCAGGTGGACACCAAGGGCGTGTTCGGAGGCATAGGCATAGAGATAGGCATGAAGGACAACGTCCTTACGGTCATTGCGCCCATTGAGGACACCCCTGCCTTCAAGGCGGGCATATTGGCGGGCGACAAGATTGTGAAGATAGGCGATAAGCCGACAAAGGAGATGGGACTTGGCGAGGCGGTAACGTTCATGAGGGGGCCTAAGGGTACGCCGGTTACCATTCATATCATGAGGGAAGGTTTTACCGAACCAAGGCCGTTTACCATGAACAGGGCCGTCATCAAGGTAAAAAGCGTCAGATCCAAGCAGCTCGAAGACGGCTTCGCCTATATCAGGATAAATCAGTTTCAGGAGAATACAACGTCGGATTTGCAGAAGGCTCTGGCCGAGCTTACGCCCAAGGAGGGGAGGCTCAAGGGTCTGGTGCTTGACCTCAGAAATAACCCCGGCGGGCTTTTGTCCGAGGCGGTCAGCGTATCAAACGAGTTTCTGGACTCCGGCCTCATCGTTTCAACGAAGGGAAGGGTGCCCGGACAGGACATGACCTTCAACGCCGACGCGGCAAGGACTCAGCCTGATTATCCCATGATAGTGCTGGTCAACGGAGGCTCCGCATCGGCCTCCGAGATAGTCGCCGGCGCGCTTCAGGACCATAAACGCGCGGCCATCCTCGGCACTCAGACCTTTGGCAAAGGTTCGGTGCAGACCATCGTGCCGCTGTCCGACGGATCCGCGATAAGGCTTACCACTTCCAAGTACTATACCCCTTCAGGCAGGTCAATTCAGGCAAAGGGCATAGAGCCTGACATAGTCATAGGCGAGGTGCCCAAGGGGCATATAAAGGAAAAGGACCTTGACGGCCATCTGGCCGAGGAGCCGGACACCGGCAAAAAATCAGAGAAAAAAGAGACCCCAAGGCTCAAGATAAACGAAGGGGTTGAAAAAAGCGAAGGCGCATCCGAGGACATGCAGCTCAAGAGGGCGCTTGACTATCTCAAGAGCTGGTATATCTTCAAGGAGACGACGCGCAAGGCGGGTTGAAGCGCGCATCGGCTTCTTATATTAACGTTATATGGTTGGTTCCTCCCCCTAAATCCCCAACCCCCTAAATCCCCCTTATCAGGGGGACTTCAAGGAAGGAAGGAGTGAGGTTATGCCGCTATTTACATGGAAGGACGACTACAGCGTAGGGGTAGGCGCGTTTGACGGGCATCACAAAAGGCTCTTTGACCTCATTAACGAGTTGCATGACGCCATGCGAACGGGCAAGGCAAGGGAGGTGCTCGGCGCTGTCTTGCTCTCGCTCCTTGATTACACGAGGATGCACTTCGGCGCTGAGGAGGAGCGGATGATGAGCCTTGTCTATCCCGGATTCGCCGAGCATAAAAAGGAGCATGAGAAGTTCGTAAAGGAGATAACGGACTTCAAGGCCAAGTTCGACACAGCCAACTTCACGATAAGCATCGGCCTCATGAGTTTTTTGAAGGACTGGCTTGTGAATCACATAATGGTAACGGACAAGAAGTACACGCTGTTTTTTAACGATAAGGGCGTAGTTTGATTGATGGCCTAAAGGCCGAGATCGTGAACCGTAAAAGACATATTGCGAAAGGCATATATGCAAAGACGAAGACGCAATGGCAAAGGCCCCTTTTCATGGGGTCTTTTGCTTTTAGGGTTTTTGACGGGTGCGGCATTCGTGGTCGGCCTGTTGATATACCTTGATTGGTTCAAGCCGAGGCCGATGGACGTTAAGCCTTCGCGCCCGTCCCCAACGGTAAGCGTACCGCTGCCGGGGGAAACCCCGATACCGCACCCCCTTCCGTTGAGACCGTCCCCTCATGCCGCGTATGCCGGGCCTAAGCTGGCGATAGTGATAGACGACATGGGGCAGGACTTGAAAAAGCTCGATGCGCTCCTGAGACTCAACGCCGATATAACCGTGGCCGTGCTGCCCAATCTCGCTCATTCGGTCGAGACAGCGGACAGGGCTTACTCGAAAGGGCTTGACGTGCTCGTGCACATGCCTATGGAGCCAAGGGACAAAGAGGCGCACGACCCCGGCGACGGCGTGGTGCTTACGACGATGAGCACAAGGGAGATTAAGGGCGTCATGGAACGGAACATCATGGGCGTTCCTCACGCGATAGGGCTTAACAATCACATGGGATCAAGGTTCACCGAGGACGAGGCCGGGATGCGCGCCGCGCTCGGCGTCTTGAAAAACAGGAACATGTTCTTCCTTGACTCTAAGACGACTCCAAATTCCGTGGGTGCGCGGCTTGCTGGAGAGATGGGGCTTAAAAATGCCGGAAGAGACGTATTCCTCGACAACGAGCGCGACGTTGAATATATAAAGGCAAGGATCAAGGAGGCCTCTGCAATCGCGGTAAAGAAGGGCAAGGCAATCGCCATAGGCCACCCGTATCCTGAGACCCTTGAGGCTCTGAGGCAGGCCATGCCTGAGTTGTCGAAGAAAGGCATAAAGGTGGTGAGCGTCTCCGAGCTTGTGCGTTAACGGAAATCTAACAACTTCTAAAAACCCTAAAAAGTCCTTGACACCGTATATTTAACTTGGTAGGATTAGTTCAAATTAATGGGGAATCGTATCTTGCAGATTTGAAACGGATAACTGGCCGCAACGGCGCTGTTCAGCCGAGCGGCCTTTATTTATGCTGCGGGAGAGTTCCACAAAAAGAAGGAGGCACAGCATGGCAAGAGGCAAGGTGAAGTGGTTTAATGACACAAAGGGGTTCGGTTTCATACAGCAGGAGTCGGGTGAGGACGTGTTCGTGCACTATACCGCGATAACCGGAGAAGGCTTCAAGACCCTTAAAGAGGGAGATGAAGTCGAGTTCGAGGTAACGCAGGGTCCGAAAGGCCCACAGTCGTCAAACGTAAGAAAAGCCAACTAAAGAGCCGCGTACCCAGCACCACTTTGGAAAGTGCATTACTTAACAAGTCTCATCGTACGACAAAGTGGTGCTGGGCACGGTTTTTATGAATTGTCCAGATCAGAACTGATGCTTTAGCGCAATATCGTCATTTTTTGTGCTTACGCCGCTTTAGCGGCATTATTGCGTTGAGGCCATCACAAAACATCCTGCCTTGCGGCCTCGCTATCAATCAAAGGCGCGGTGCTCATTTTCTATGCGTTCTATGCGCTGACCCAACCAACCGTATGGGCATGGCTTGAGCTATGCGGCTTTTGCTCCGCTGATCCAATCAACCAAAATTGCACGTGTTGCTTCGCCGCCGATTTCTTGAAGAGTTCATCGTGACATCTCATGTTCAAACGGAGCGTCCCATGAATAAACATCGTCATAACATCGTCAAGAGAGACAAGATTACCTTTCCGTTCCCGGCAAGATGGCTTGTCGTGATCATTGCGGCTCTGTTTCTGGCCGGCTGCCACGCGTCGATAAGCAGAGTCGAGCTTCACCCGACGCAGCCAACGGTATGCGACACCACAGTAACCCCGAATGTCTGCGGTGTCTGGGATAATCAGCCGGTCTGGTTTAATGTCCGTGGCACGGGAAACTGTGATCCCGGTCCGGTGTTCGTGAAATGCGGCAATGGACTCAATATTCGCGAGGGCAACCAGCCTTTTAATTTCGGCCAACCCCCGACTGACGCGGCGTATCAGGTCACATGCGATTATAGTACCGGATGGCCTGGCCCGAAAACAGTAAGGGCGTATTCCAACGGCTCTGATTGTGTCAACGAGGCAACGCTGCGCGTCAACGTGATGAAGGTTACGGCTGGCCATCCTCACTCGGACTTCCAACTCGCTTACTTCGGTCAGCAACTGCCGCCGAGCGTTTGCAACCGGGTGCCAAACGTCGCTCTCCCGCTTCGTTCGAATACGAGGGTGATCATCAAGACCAACCCTGACCCGAATGTAAAGATAAACTTCGGCTGTTTGTTTAACGGGTGTATATACGACGCTGATGGCGAGCCTAATTCGAGCGCTCCGGCAGGCTTTCCATTCCCGGGGTTTCGTAAGTACTCTCTTGTCTTCCGCATTGGGTATCAGGTCGTACAGGGCGGAACCGATATGAATTTTATTACGAATCAGGGCGGCCACCTTGAGGTCTGCGTCAACGACGACGTCCTACCCGACAACACCGGAGCATGGGGAATCGGCATATCGGTGGACGAGTCTCAGGCGCCGTAACAGGTAGTTCCGGCTGATGTGCGGTCTTTGTCTTCAAACATGCGGTTTCGCAGGGTGGGCGTTGCCCACCCTTTACCGCCTTAGCTCTGCTCGTTTCATGCTGGGTCGAGCGGTATCTCTTCCCTGAACAACAGGTATCCTGAATCAGAGGTGTTTTTATAAGCCTCTTTCAACTTGAGTGTGCTCATTGTTGAGCCAAGGGTTCTGAGAGCCGACGCGAAAAACCCGTTGTAAAACTCATCGGGCAGGACATGCACCTCAATGACAAGTTCTCTTGCCTTTACAGGCCGTTTGATCCGGTAGTCGAACTCATAGCTGCCCATCGGCGGTATCCTCGTGTCCGATGTCTCCTCCGAGAGGTCCAGCGCCACCTTCCTGCCGATTGATCCCTCTTTAAGCGTGTTAGCGAGCGTCTTTCCGTTTGCATCGGTCAGAAACCCTTTAACAACCACCCGCGGCGTTGCATACGTTGGGAAGTAATGGCCTGTGCCTGAGTTGGTAATCCTGAGATTGACGATTACGCCGGACTTGGACGCCGACTTCTTGACCTCAAACGTAACGCCGCTTTTGACCATTTGCAGGTCATGGATACCCCTGAAAAGGTGTCTCTTCCCCGGCATATGACAGTTTTGACAGGTGATGTTGTTTTTCCCGTAATCGCTCTCCTTCCACTCGTTGTATGTGTTGACGAGAGGTTTGCCGTTGAGCGCATATCCTTCATCAAGCTGATGGCACGCGGCGCAGAATTCGGCCTTTTCAAAGAAGTCCGCTTGGTTCGAGGCATGTCCGTTTGAGGCGTCTTTTTGCCCGCTTCGCCCGTTTGGGCCGAATACGCCGCCTTTCCTTACATGACATGCGGCGCAGCTTACGCCGGATGATTGCAGTCTTGTGTCGAATCCCGTGTTTGCCGCATAAGTCGTCTCCCCGGCGCCGTTCTTTTCTATGACCTCGCTCTGAAGCGCAAGCGGCGCATGACAGTAATAGCAGGACACGGCTGTTTGTGGGTCGGCCTTGGCGTCAAGCTGGGCCGTTAGACCCGGCCCAACGCTTTTGCTGTGCAGCGCCGCCTTCCAGTCGTCATACTGTGCCTTATGGCATTGCGCGCAACTCTCAGGATAAAGGTCATCAGCGGGGCCGCCATAAGAGGCGTCTACCGGTCTTTTCCAGTGTCCTGACAGGTCGGCCTCTGCTCCGAAGGCCTCAAACGTAGAGGCTGAAGCGAGGAGGAGCGTGAAGAGAACTATCTTCATTAATTGAGAGGCCATGTCCTACCTTGCTCCGCATGGGTTTTTCATGGCGCATGGGTTAACCACAGCCGCGTCCTCTTTCGCATTTGCCGCCGCATAAGCGGCAATGGCGGTCATCTCCTGAGAGTTCCATGCAAGGGGTTTGCCTTTCATCGGGTTTAACATGCAGAAGTTTATCATCTGATCCAGCGTAACGATGTCTCCCGTCATCCTGATGTACTTTGGAAATGGCTCCTTCTTGAGTCCTGCGCCGTTGGCATGACATGTGGCGCATGAACTGCCGGAGGCCCCGATCGCCGTTGAAGTCCACAGCGCCTCGCCCATCTTCATAAGCGAGGCCGAATCCTTTATCGCCTTTTTTCTAATCGGAGTTGTCCCTGCGGCGCATGGGTTCTTTATCGAGCACGGATTGCCTTCCCTTACTGATTGCACGCCCTGTGAAGGCTCGGCGGCAATCGTCATGGATGCAAAGGCAAAGAAGGTTATCACCATCAGCAATGCGGCTAATCTGTTTTTCATTAAAATACTCCTTAAGTGTTGTATTGTGCGATTTTTATAGGGTGGGCAATGCCCACCCTTTACCGCTTTTTCAGCAGCAGGCGCGCTTGCCGGACTTCTTGTAACAGCATTCAGACGCCTTTTTACCGGAGCCGCAGCAGCAGGGTTCATTGCCGCCGCAGCAATCGCCGTATTTCTTTCCTGAGCCGCATGGGCACAAGGCGTTAAACTTCTCTTCTTTGGTCTGTTTCACCATGACCTGCACCTCCTTTCAAACAAGAGTATTTAATGACAGCCGGAAACTCCCCGCGCTCATGGCGCAGGGAGTTCACTCTTTTCATTGTGGAGTATAGCAGGAAAAACATGGAAGATCGGAAAGTTTGTCAAGACTTATTCATGCGAGAAAGAGCCCCGCCGCAGTACATCATAGCCGCCTGACCCTGAACGCCCTATTTCCCTTGCCGTTTCCCCGTTTATTCGGATATAATAAAATATGATGGGCATACGGTATCTGCCGCCATTCGGAGCAATGTGGATATAAAACAGTACATGGCCTCAAAGGCCGAGATGGTGAATAAAAGGCTTAAAGAGCTGCTTGTCAGGGAGGACGAATATCCTCAAAGCGTTCATAAGGCCATGCACTATAGTCTCTTTGCCGGAGGCAAGCGCCTCCGTCCAGTGCTTGCGTTGGCGTCGTCCGAGGCCGTCGGAGCCGACTGCTCCGCGGCTATTGACGCGGCTTGCGCCATCGAGTGCATACATACATATTCGCTCATACATGACGACCTGCCCGCCATTGACAATGACGATCTGAGGCGCGGCGCTCCGACGTGCCATAAGGCGTTCGGCGAGGCCCACGCCATACTTGCCGGGGACGCCCTCCTTACGGCGGCCTTTGAGATAATGGCCGGGATAAACATGCCCTCGCGTGTATTTAGCGGGGGACTCTCCGGCAACGGAAGAGCGCTTCAGGTAATATCCGAGGTAGCACGCGCCGCAGGTTCCATCGGCATGATAGGCGGACAGGTGGTGGACATAGAGTCCGAGGGTAAGGACATATCCTTCCCTGAGCTTGAGTATATGCACATACATAAGACAGGCGCCTTGATAGTCGCGTCGGTGAGAAGCGGCGCGCTCCTTGGCGGTGCGTCTGGCGAAGAGATGACCTCGCTCACGCGCTACGCCGAGGCCGTGGGACTTGCCTTCCAGATAGCCGACGACCTGCTTGACGTGGAGGGTTCAGAACAGGCGATGGGCAAACATACCGGGTCCGACAGGAAAAAAGGCAAGGCCACGTATCCGGCGATAATGGGTGTTCAGGAGTCAAGACAAAGGGCAACGGACCTTGCCGGCCGCGCCATCTCGTCATTGGAAGGTTTCGGGACGGACGCTTCGGCGTTGCGCTCCATAGCCGCATATATCGTGTCGCGGGACAGATGAACTTAATGGACAACATCCTTGAACATATAGATTCGCCTGAAGACCTGAAGAGGCTTGATATCGGCGAGCTTGTGCGTCTTGCCGTTGAACTCCGTGAGTTTATCATATCAAACGTATCCTCAACCGGAGGTCATCTCGCCTCAAGCCTTGGCGCGGTCGAGCTTGCCATTGCCCTGCATTACGTCTTCAATGCCCCGGCGGACAAGATCGTCTGGGACGTTGGACATCAGGCTTACGCTCACAAGATACTTACGGGCAGGAAAGACCGGTTTCATACGCTTCGCCGGTTGAACGGCATCAGCGGTTTTCCGCGCCCAGCCGAGAGCGTCTATGACGCATTCGGCGCAGGCCATTCGTCCACGTCAATATCCGCGGCGCTCGGCATGGCTGCGGCGCGAGACCTCTCCGGCGGAGATAACAAGGTGGTTGCCGTGATAGGCGACGGTTCGCTTACCGCAGGCATCGCCTTTGAGGGTCTTAATCAGGCTGGACATCTGAAAAAAGACATCATCGTGGTCTTGAACGACAACGAGATGAGCATCTCTCCAAACGTCGGCGCGCTTTCGTCGTTTCTCAGCAGGAAGATAACCGGCAGGTTCGCCACCAAGGTGAAAAAAGAGGTCGAGGGTTTTATGAAGACCATCCCGATGATAGGCGACAGGCTTCTCAGCGTGGCGAGGCGAGCCGAGGACGCGCTCATCGCGTTTCTTACTCCGGGGATGCTGTTCGAGGGGCTTGGCTTCCATTACGCGGGGCCTGTTGACGGCCACGACATGCAGGCGCTCGTTGGCGCATTTCAGGATGCTATCTGCCTGAAAGGCCCAGTGCTTCTGCACGTGCTCACCAAGAAGGGCAAGGGGTATGCCCCGGCTGAGAAGGACTCAGCGGCCTTTCATGGCGTTGGGGCTTTTGACGTTACGACCGGCGCCGCACTAAAGCCTTCCAAGCCGTCGTATACCAACGTATTCAGTTCCACGCTGATAGAGTTGGCCCAGTTGGATAAGCGCGTAGTCGCCATAACCGCGGCCATGCCCGAGGGCACGGGGCTTGCCATGTTTTCCGAGCGTTTTCCCGATAGGTTCTTCGACGTGGGCATTGCCGAACAGCACGCCATTACCTTTGCCGCGGGTCTTGCGAAGGAAGGCTTTCTTCCTGTAACGGCCATCTACTCCACGTTTTTGCAAAGGGCTTATGATCAGGTGTTCCATGACGTCTGTCTTCAGAATCTTCCGGTGGTGTTTGCCCTTGACCGCGCCGGGCTTGTGGGACAGGACGGCGCGACTCACCACGGACTTTTCGATATCGCGTACCTGAGACACCTTCCGAACATGATAGTGGCCGCGCCAAAGGACGAGGCGGAGTTAAGGCATCTGCTCTACACCGCCGTAAGGTGCGGCTCTCCGATGGCCGTCCGGTATCCGAGGGGCAACTGTATAGGAGTGGACATCTCCTCTCCTATGAAGGAGATACCGATAGGACGCGCCGAGACGCTTAAATCCGGGGACGACTTGACCATCCTTGCGCTTGGCACTATGGTTCAACCAAGCCTTGAGGCCGCCGAGCGTCTTGAGAAGTCGGGCATCAAGGCAGGCGTCGTAAACGTAAGATTCGTCAAGCCGCTTGACGAGGTCGTTGTACTCAATGCCGTAGCCTCGCGCTACGGCATAGTTACAGTCGAGGAAGGGGTGCTGATGGGAGGTTTCGGCAGCGCGGTGCTTGAACTGCTTGACGAACGAGGGGTGCGCTGCCCGGTAAAAAGATGCGGCGCGCCGGATGAGTATATCGAGCACGGAACGCAGGAGGAACTCAGGGCAATGCTTGGGTTGAACAGCGCAGGAATAGAGGCCGCTTGTCGCTCGCTCCTTCACACGGCCGCGCCTGTCAAGGCCGACGCGGCCTGTTAGACGGCCATCTTTGGAGAGACGATTGAAGACCGTTGCAGTTGCGAAAAAATCCCGCATTGATTCACTCGTGTTCGAGCGCGGCCTTGCGATGAGCATGACAAGGGCTGAGGCCCTTATCATGGCGGGCAAGGTCATTGTCAACGGACAGATGGTTGACAAACCCGGGACTCAGGTGCGCGTTGAAAGCGTTGTTACGCTCAAAGAATCCTTGCCGTTTGTGGGCAGGGGCGGGGTAAAGCTCGCTGGCGGCCTCGACGGCTTTGGCGTGGACGCATCTGGCGCGGTCTGCATGGACGTAGGTTCGTCCACCGGAGGTTTTACCGACTGTCTGTTGCAAAGGGGCGCGGCCTTTGTCTATGCAGTTGACGTCGGCAAAGGTCTGATGGATGCGCGCATCGCCTCCGATGACAGGGTGAGACTCATTGAGGGCGCTAACATTCGGTACATGGAACGATCCGAGGTTGACAGGCCAATTGACATTGCCGTAATTGACGTATCGTTTATTTCGCTTGAGAAGGTGTTGCCGAAGGTAGTCGAGTTTGTCCGTCCAGACGGGACGATACTTGCGCTCATAAAGCCGCAGTTCGAGGTGGGCAAGGGAGATGTCGGCAAGGGCGGCATCGTAAAAGACCCGGAAAAGCACAGGGCAACGGTTGAGAAGATACGCCGGTTTTCCGAGTCCATCGGACTTATCGCAACAGGGAACATGGAATCCCCGATTACCGGCGCAAAGGGTAATAGGGAGTTTTGGATATTGCTTAAACGGCCGTAGCACATAAAACCAAAGTGGCGGTGAAAAAATGTACGAGATAACCGAAAAGGTCGAGCTGTCGCACACTGTCTATTACTTCAAGGTACGGGCGCCTCGCATAGCAAAAAAGCGCAAGGCCGGGCAGTTTGTCGTCTTGCGGCTCAACGAGGCCGGAGAGCGCATACCGCTTACCATAGTGGATTCCGATGAAGGGCAGGGCACTATCGGCCTCATCGTTCAGGAGGTCGGCAAGACAACGGCCATGCTCGGAAGGATGCGCGCGGGAGACAATATACTCGACGTCGTGGGGCCGCTCGGAAGGCCCACTCATATAGAGAACTACGGCATCGCCGTGTGCGTGGGAGGCGGCATAGGCGTTGCGCCGGTATTGCCTATTGCCGTGGCCATGAAACAGGCGGGCAACAAGGTAATTTCCATCATCGGCGCGAGGAATAAGGGGCTTTTGATCCTTGAAAAAGAGATGAAAGAGACGTCCGATGAACTACATGTAACGACAGACGACGGCAGCTGCGGCCACCACGGTTTTGTAACGCAGGTTCTCCAGAGACTCATTGACGAGGGCGTGAGGATATGCTGCGTCGTGGGTATCGGCCCAGTGCCAATGATGAAGGCGGTTGCGAACGTAACGAGGCCGCACAACATACTTACCTACGTCAGCCTCAATCCTATAATGGTGGACGGCACCGGCATGTGCGGCGCGTGCAGGGTGAGCGTGGGCGGCGAGGTCAGATTCGTCTGTGTTGACGGCCCTGAGTTCAACGGCGCTGAGGTTGACTTCGACGAGCTGATACTCAGGAACCGAAGCTATCTCAAGGAAGAGAAGATGGCGATGGAAGAGGCCATGTACCATGAGGGCCCGAGGTGTTATGAGGGCGGCTCAAAGGGTTAAGCGGCGTTGACTAAAAATCAAACAACTTGAGGTGATATAAGATGGACGCGAGTGAAGTGAAAGATAGGATGAAGATACCGAGGCAGCCGATGGGCGAGCAGCCGCCTCTTGAGAGGGTTAAAAACTTTTTCGAGGTGCCGCTTGGCTATACTGAGGCCGATGCCGTGCGCGAGGCCCAACGGTGCATCCAGTGCAAGAAGCCTCTGTGCGTCGGGGGATGCCCGGTCAATATTGACATCCCGTGGTTCATACGCCTTATCGCGGAGGGAAAATTCGTGGAGGCGGCGCGCAAGCTCAAGGAGACCAACACACTCCCTGCCGTGTGCGGAAGGGTCTGCCCTCAGGAAGACCAGTGCGAGAAGGTATGCATCATCGGAAAAAAGGGCGAACCCGTGGCAATAGGCAGGCTTGAGAGATTTGCCGCGGACTATGAGCGCGAGCATGACGCGGCCGTGCTTCCCGACATCCCAAGCTGGACCGGCAAGAAGGCGGCGGTGGTCGGAGCCGGGCCTGCCGGGCTTACCGTGGCCTCTGACCTCGTAAGGAAGGGGCATAAGGTTACGGTCTTCGAGGCGCTCCATACCCCGGGAGGCGTACTTATGTACGGCATCCCGGAGTTCAGGCTGCCTAAGAGGATAGTCCTTTCCGAGGTGGAGTTTTTGAAGCGCATGGGCGTTGAGATAGTCCTGAACGCCGTTGTCGGCAAACTTGAGACGATAGACGAGCTGCTTGCAAACGGGTACGACGCGGTCTTCATAGGCTCTGGCGCGGGTCTGCCCAACTTCATGAACATACCGGGAGAGAACCTTGCGGGCGTATACTCGGCCAACGAATACCTGACGAGGGTAAATCTTATGAAGGCGTATCAGTTTCCGGAATACGACACGCCGGTAATTCGCGGAAGAAAGGTGGTCGTGGTAGGGGCTGGAAATACCGCGATGGACGCGGCGCGCACCGCGCTTCGTCTGTGTCCCGAAGAGGTCTCGATAGTCTACAGGAGGTCGCGTGAGGAGATGCCCGCGAGGGCCGAGGAGATTCATCACGGCGAGCAGGAGGGATTGAGGTTTTTACTCCTTACGCATCCCAAGAGGTTTATAGGAGATAAGGACGGAAGGCTCAGGGCCGTCGAGTGCGTGAGGATGGAGCTTGGCGCGCCTGACGAGTCCGGCAGGAGAAGGCCGGTTGAGGTCAAGGGTTCTGAATTTTGCATTGACGCGGACGTGGCCATCATATCCATAGGCAACGGCGCAAACCCTCTCATACCGCAGACCACGCCGGATATAAAGGTCAACAAGTGGGGCAACATCACGGTTAATCAGGAGACCGGCAGGACGAGCAAGAAGGGCGTATTTTCAGGCGGGGACATAGTGCGCGGCGGCGCGACCGTCATACTTGCGATGGGAGACGGAAGGTGCGCCGCCAACTCTATGGACGAATATCTGCACACCGGCGCATGGTAGGGCGTAAAAACATCCTGTTCGTCTGCGTGGGCAACACATGCCGCTCTCAGATGGCCGAGGGTTTTGGCCGCTTGCTTGCCGATGGCCGCTTTGGCGTGGTCAGCAGCGGCACTTCGGCTTTTGGGCATGTTAACGCTCAGACCATAGCGGCCATGAGCGAGGCCGGGGTGGACATATCCGGCCAAACCTCTAAGCAGCTTACTAACGAGATGATTGCGTCCGCCGATATAGTGGTTACGCTCGGCTGCTCTCCAGCCGACGAGTTGTGCCCAGCGTCGTTCAAAGGCGTCAAGCTTGACTGGAAGATAGAAGACCCGCTTGGAAAACCGCCTGACGCCATAAGGCGCGTGAGGGACGATATAAGAAGGCGCGTGGAAGAATTGCTGGAAGGGGAACTCGGCCATGCAGTCCAGGGTAAATAACTCCCTGATACTTGTAGTTGACGACGAGCCGGACATCTTAAACCTTCTTGAGTATAATCTCAAGAAGGCCGGATACAGGGTTATCCTCGCCAAGGACGGGCCAGAGGCCATTGCCCTTGCCAAGTCAAAGAGGCCATCACTTGTGCTTCTTGATATAATGCTCCCCGACATGGACGGCACCGAGGTTTTAAGAAGGCTCAAGGCTATGGAGGCCACGGCCTCTATACCGGTCATAATGCTTACCGCAAAGGGCGAGGAGATTGACAAGGTGGTGGGCTTTGAACTCGGGGCAGAGGACTACATCACAAAGCCGTTCAGCCCAAGGGAACTTTTGCTTCGTGTGCGTGCCGTGCTGAAAAGGGCTGAGGCGCCGGTCGAGAGCGATGAGGCTCAAACCTTCAATGAGCTGTCAATTGACGGGGCGCGGCATAAGGTAACGGTCAAGGGCGCGAGCGTCGCGCTTTCGAGCACTGAGTTTAAGCTCCTTGCCGAACTCATGAAGGCAAAGGGCAGGGTGCTTTCAAGGGACGCCCTTCTCGACAGGGCATGGGGGCAGGACTGCTACGTTACGCCAAGGACCGTTGACACGCACATAAGGCGTCTTCGCGTTAAGCTCAAAGGCGCGGGCAGATACATTGAGACCGTAAGGGGCGCTGGTTACAGATTTACCGACGACGGACAGCCTTCTGAGATTAAACGCAATGCCCAGAAAAACCATAATCCTTGAAACAATAGCCCGCGAGATGCAAACCGGCGTCATGGCGCTTAATAGGGATGGGCGCGTCGTGTACGCCAATCCGTCCATTGTTGCCTCCTTCCCCGTATCTGGCGGCATGGAAGGCGCGCTTGTAACCGGGATAATAAAGAGCGAGGAGCTTATCAAGAGCATTGACGCCTCTCTGGAGGCGCGCGGGGAGATAAGTCCGTCTCAGAACATTGAGATAAGCGAGATGGGCAGGTTTTTCAGCGTCCGCATAGTGCCGTTGAAGGACAAGGCGGGATTCAGCCTGCTTCTTTTCTTTCAGGACATAACCGAGGAAAAGAGGGTGGAGACCATAAAGCGCGATTTCGTGGCCAACGTATCGCACGAATTGAGGACGCCGCTTGCGAGCATCAAGGGATATTCAGAGACGCTCCTTGACGGCGGCATAGACGAGAAGGAGACCCAAAAGGAGTTTTTAAGGATCATTGACAGGCATGCAACGCGCATGTCAAGGCTCATAGACGACCTCTTGATACTCTCAAGGCTTGAATCCCACCAGATGAGAATAGTCTATGCGCCGGTTGACCTGAAGGAGCTTATTGCCAACGTGGCGCAGGGCTTTCAAAAGCTCTCAGGCGACAAGGGAATAAGCGTCAGCGTTGATATTCCGGATTCAGTGCCAAAGGTCAGCGCGGACAGGGACAGGATAGAGCAGGTCATCGTGAACCTCCTCGACAACGCGATAAAATATACCGGCACGGGAGGCCGCGTCGTCGTCAGCGCCGCAGCGGACGGAAGTTCGTGGGTGCGCGTTGACGTGTCCGACACCGGGCTTGGCATCCCGGCCGCCGACATACCGCGCATCTTCGAGAGGTTTTACAGGGCTGACAAGGCGAGAAGCCGCGAACTCGGCGGCACCGGACTCGGCTTGGCAATAGTAAAGCACATCATTGTGGCCCATAACGGCAGACTCGGCGTGGAGAGCACACCCGGCAAAGGCTCGACGTTCAATTTTGCTCTCAAGACGAGCACGTAACGGAAAGGAAGCAACATATGGAAAAACGTATTGACGGCATGTTACAGGAGACGGGCAGCGGACTTATCAAGCATCTCAGGGCAGGCGCGTTGGTCGGCTTTGCGGGAGGGGCCGTTGAGGTGATATTCATGGCGGCCTATTGCGCGCTGACCGATACTCAGGCCGGCAAAAGCGGCATGGAGATATTAAGGTGCGTCGCTTATACCTTTTTTGACGGCGGCGCCCAACTATGGTTGAGCGGACTTGTCATTCATCTTGTATTAAGCGTCATTATCGGGCTTGTCTTCGGCCTTGTCGTTTATTCGGCGCAGCAGCACGGCATCCAAGCCCGGTATCCGGTCATCAGCGCGTCAGGGGTTGTAATGCTCATCGCTATCTGGGCATTCAACTTCTTCGTTCTGCTGCCCGTTATCAACCCTGAGTTCATTGTGCTCGTGCCGCTTGACGCGGCCTTCTTTTCAAAACTGAGCTTCGGCTTAACCCTCGGTCTGTACCGGGTGCGTCCTTCATACGTTGGCAAGCCGGTCAACGTGTTAGCATGGCGCTGAAAACTACCATCATAGAGGCTCAAGACCTTCACAAGAGGTACAACGGAGTCGAGGCCGTCTCAGGCGTGTCATTAAACGTGTATGAGGGAGAGGTCTTCGGCTTCCTTGGGCCTAACGGCGCGGGCAAGACCACCACGATAAGCATACTCTGCACGCTCCTCAACTTCGATTCAGGCGCGGCCTTTGTCAACGGCTTCGACTGCAAGAGAGAACCGGGTAAGGTGCGCCAATCCATTGGGCTTGTCTTTCAGGAGGTAACCCTTGACAACGAGCTTACGGCCTACGAGAATCTTAAATTCCACTGTTACATGTACAACATGGAAAAAAGGCTCACCGAGGAACGCATTGACGAGATGCTTGGCGTCGTGGGACTGGGCGACAGGAAACGAGAGCTTGTAAAGAGGTTTTCCGGCGGCATGAAGAGGAGGCTTGAGATCGCGCGTGGGCTTTTACACAGGCCAAAGGTGCTTTTTTTGGACGAGCCTACGCTCGGCCTTGATCCGCAGACGCGGACCAACGTGTGGGAGTTCATACGCGCCGTAAGGCGCTCTACCGGCTCTACCGTCTTTATGACCACCCATTACATGGACGAGGCCGAGGTTTGCGACAGGGTAGCCATAATTGACAGGGGCCGCATCATCGCGTGCGATACCCCGTCAGCGCTCAAAAGCTCCCTTAAGGGCGACACCATCCATCTGAAGACCGAGGACGACGATGCCGCGATGCTGGAAATCAACGACAGGTTCGGGCTCAAGGCCGTAATGACCGAGGCCGGGCTTTTCATCATAGTGGACAACGGAGAAAGATTCATACCGCGTCTCTTTGAACAGTTGAAGACAGGCATACTTTCAATAAGCCTTAAAAGGCCGAGCCTTGAGGACGTGTTCTTAAACCTTACCGGCAAGGAGATACGCGAAGGTAACGGGCACGGGAAGGGCACGGTCGTCCGCCACGGCGGTTAGGTAATATGTTTTCATACAAGGCCGTCTACGTCATAGTCCTCCGTGAGTTCAAGAGGTTTTTCCGCCAAAAGGGCAGGCTCGTCGTAACGCTTGCGAGGCCGCTTATATGGCTCTTGATCGTCGGCTCGGGGTTTAGCGGCATTATAAATATAGGCGCTCATGGTAAGGGGGACGGGGCAAGCTACATGCAGTTCATACTGCCCGGCATCGTGGGCATGACGATACTGTTCAGTTCGGTCTTCTCCACCATCTCCGTGGTGTGGGACAGGGAGTTCGGTTTTCTGAGGGAGATGCTCGTGGCGCCTGTTTCGCGCACGACGATAGTCGCGGGAAAATTACTGTCCGGCACGCTGTTGTCGCTCTTTCAGGGCGCCACCCTCCTTGTGATTGCGCCGCTTCTCGGCCTGAGCCTGAGCCTTCCGGGCTTTGCGGCCATGCTTTTGCTGATGTTCCTCGTGTCTCTCGCTATTACGTCATTCGGTCTTTTCGTGGCGTCGTACCTTACCTCGTTAGAGGGCTTCAACGTGATAATGAACTTCATCGTGCTGCCGATGTTTTTCCTGAGCGGGGCGCTCTATCCAGTGGACGCGCTCCCTCAACCCTTGAAACTCCTGAGTTACATCAACCCGCTTTGTTTCGGCGTGGACGCCTTCAAACACGCGCTCCTTGACGGCAACGGACGACTTGCCGCTGAGATACCGCTTATCGTGGATATTGCGTTTCTTGCCGTTTTTTCAGCCGTGTTTATCGCGGCGGCGGCCATCTCCTTTGAGAGAAGGAAGTAGCGGCGCATGGATACAGGAACCCTATACGTCGTATCCACGCCCATCGGAAACCTTGAGGACATTACGCTGCGCGCCCTCAGGATACTAAAGAGCGTCGCGTTGATTGCAGCCGAGGACACGAGGCGCACGAGAAAGCTCCTTACGCATTTTGGCATAAAGGCGCGCCTTACGTCTTACTTCGAGCACAACGAACGCCTAAAGGCCAAGGAGATTTTAGAGGCGCTCAAGCACGGCTCTGACGTTGCCCTTGTCTCAGACGCGGGAACCCCGGGGATTTCCGATCCGGGTTACAGACTCATCGGACTTGCCGTCGAAGATTTGGTTACGGTCGTCCCTGTGCCCGGCGCGTCGGCGCTTCTTTCGGTTCTGAGCGTGTCGGGAATGCCCATTGACGCCTTTACCTTCCTCGGCTTTCCACCGTCAGGGGATGCGGCAAGAAAGAGATTTTTCCTTGAGACGCTCGCCTTCCAGGACCATACATTCGTCGTCTACGAATCGGCGCGAAGGCTGCCTCAGACGCTTCTTGCCATGAGCGCGCTCCTTGGCGACGTTCATGTCTGCATGGGACGCGAGATGACAAAGGCGCATGAAGAGGTGCTTCGCGGCAATCTTTCCACGGTAATCGGCGTGCTCAATGGAAGGGGCAGGGGATTAAAGGGCGAGGTAACGCTTGTATTCAGGACGCTCAAAAAAGACAAGGCCGCCCCGGACGTTCCAGCGGAGATCCTCCGGCTTTTGGACGCGGGGATGTCGGTCAAGGACGCGGTAAAGGCGGTTTCAGCGGAGTTTGACCTTCCAAGGGGCGAGGTATACAAGGAGGCGCTCAAGGTAAAGGGGCAGCCCAAATCAGACGAACCGGAGACGATATGAAAAAGTTTATCATTGGAGTCCTGCTCGGAATAGTCGGCCTTGGGATATTCATGTACCTTGGCGGCTCGAAATACGTCAAGGCATTGGGAAGCGGTACAGAGAAGGCCGGGGCAAAGCTCGAAAGGTATGAAAAGCAGGTGCAGGAAACGGCAAAGGACGCGAAACAGGCGGCCTCAAAGACGGTTGAGAAGACAAAAGATAAGGTAAAAGAGTACTCACGTTAATCACAGCCGCCTTACGGCTTTTTTTCTTTTGGCCGCGCCTTTACGACGAACGGGAGCGAGAGGCTCAAATCCTCCTTGCCTACGTAAATATTCTTTATCATAAGCTCGGCGGTATCCGCATCCTCTGTCAGCGGTTTGAAGATAAGGAGCTTGGAGACGCTCTTCCCAGGCGTCAAAGTGACAGTCAGGTCATAGAACCTGCCTTTAAGACCGCGAAGAGATGAGCCTGTTTCATCCTTTTCTTTTACGATGTCATACAGGTCCGTGTAGTCAATGGGCTTGAAGTAGTCCATTGAATCGGTCATCAGCGCAAGGTACGCGGGATTGAATATCAGCTTCGACTGGGGCGACAGGTTCTCTATCTCAAGGCGGATGATGATAAAGTCCTTTGCGGCAAGTTCATTGAGTATCGGCGATTGATCCTTGAACTCTTCTGCAAGCAAGGGATGCGCCCTGAGACGTATGAGTTGGTTCTCAAAGACGGCCTCAGACTCTTTTTTCGTATAGCCCGGATAGTCCGACTCTCCGGCGGCAAGATAACGATATATGGGCTGGTCAGAGGCGCAGCTTGACATTATGACAACCACGGTAAGCATGACAAGGCCAAGCGTTTTTGTTAGATTCAAATCAGCCTCCA
>JBBTCG010000111.1:22065-38461 GCA_038043305.1 Deltaproteobacteria bacterium
GCGGAGAAGTCCGTGAATTCGTCTGCGTACTCTTCCCATGCGATGCTTACGTTGTCAACGTGCGCCTTTGGCGGCCCGGTACGGCACCATGAGATGACCCGCTCAACAGCATTGAGCTGGCCTTCCAACACGGCCTCTACCGTGCCGTCAGGGTTGTTCCCGACCCAGCCGCTTACCCCGTGAAGACGCGCAATGTCTACTGTGTTTGCCCTGAAGTAGACGCCCTGAACGAGGCCGCTGATAAAAAGATGAGCGCGTACCATCTTCATCGTCTGCACGGTAGCATAAAACAATAGAATCGTCAAAAAGATTCAACCTCCAACCCCCCAGCCCCCTTATCAGGGGGCTACTTTATCAGGGGGACTTTTACGCATCACGGCCTCTAATGAAAGATACGCATGACGTTCATATAATCGGCGGCGGTCTTGCCGGATGCGAGGCCGCTTGGCAGGTGGCGCGTCTCGGCGGCTCTTCGGTGATATACGAGATGAAGCCCAAGCGCTACTCGAAGGCGCACGGCATCCCCGGCCTTGCGGAGCTTGTGTGCAGCAACTCCTTGAAGTCAACGATGATTGAGAACGCATCAGGGCTTTTGAAGGAAGAGATGCGGCTCATGGGCTCGCTTGTGTTGGAGGCCGCTCGCGCCGTAAGCGTTCCGGCGGGCGCATCCCTTGCCGTTGACAGAGCGCTCTTCTCGTCTTATGTTACCAACGCCCTTGAAAAGGCGGGCGTCAGCGTAATAAGGGATGAGATAACGGAGATACCGGACGCAAGGCCGCTTATAATCGCAACCGGGCCGCTTACCTCCGACGCCTTTGCCTCGTCAATAAGCGCTTTTATCGGCTCCGAAGGACTGTATTTTTACGACGCTGTTGCGCCGATAGTATTGGCCGCCTCGATAGACATGGACAGGGCGTTCATGGCGTCGCGCTACGGCAAGGGTGATCCTGATTATCTGAACTGCCCTATGACCGAGCCCGAGTACCAAAGGTTTTTTGAGGCGCTAATCGCCGCCGATACGGTTACCCGGCGTGGATTCGAAGAGGAGCGCTCTTTTCAGGCGTGTATGCCCATAGAGGCAATGGCTCAAAAAGGGCCAAAGACGCTGCTCTTCGGCCCTATGCGGCCGGTCGGGCTTGTTGACCCGGCTGCAGGTAAGCGTCCATTCGCCGTTGTGCAGCTCAGAAAGGAAAACGGCTTGGCAACGCTTTATAATATCGTTGGCTTTCAGACGCGCCTGACCTACAATGACCAGAAGGAAGTTTTCAGACTTATACCCGCGCTTGCCGACGCGGAGTTCGTTCGTCTTGGAAAGCTTCACAGGAATACCTATATTGATTCGCCAAGGCTTCTTCTCAGGACACAGCAGCTTAAAGAGAATAAGTCCGTGTTTTTCGCGGGACAGATAACCGGAGTCGAGGGCTACTGCGAATCCGCCATGTCCGGCATATTCGCCGGTATCAACGCCTACAGGCTTTTCAAGGGGCAGCCTCTTGTGTCCCCGCCGGACCACACTATCTCAGGGGCGCTTTTGAAGTACATAAGCGATGAGGCAAATACGGTCTTCCAGCCCATGAACGCCAACATGGGGCTTCTCGGCGCGCAAGGGCGGAAGACCGATAAAACAGCGTTGGCGCTGAGGGCGTTAAAGATATTGGAGGAGTGGAGCAGCGGTCTTGGTTCATGAGGCCGATTACAACGGGAGGGCGATTGGTAATGATACGGCGTTTGAAGATTCTGATTATCTGTCTGTTTGTTGTTTTTGTCGCGGCCACGAAGGGCTATTCATCGGGCGTCAGCACGGAGGCCTTTAAGACGAGACTCGACAACGGGCTTACCGTTGTAATTGAGGAGAATCGCTCGGCTCCTGCGGTTTCCATCCAGATGTGGGTCAGGGTCGGCGGGGCGGATGAGACGGACGATGAGTCCGGCATATCCCACGTCTTCGAGCACATGCTCTTCAAGGGCACCCAAAAGAGAAAGACCGGGATGATTGCAAGCGAGATAGAGTCCGTGGGCGGCGACATCAACGCCTACACCTCGTTCGACAACACGGTCTATCACCTTACGGTGCCGAGCCGCAGTTTTATGACCGGGCTTGACATAATCGCGGACGCGATACAGAATTCGGCCTTTGACAAGGACGAACTTGCAAAGGAACTTGAGGTGGTGCTTGAAGAGATACGCATGAACGAGGATGACCCCGGACGCGGTCTGTACAAGGCGCTGCTTTCAACCGGCTATGCGGCGCATACCTACAAAAGGCCGGTAATAGGAACCGAGAAGACCGTTAAGGCCGTAACGAGACGCGATATGCTCAGGTTTTTCAAGACATGGTACGTGCCGAACAACATGACGCTCGTCATCGCCGGGGACGTGGACAAACTCAAGGCGCTTGAGGAGGCAAAGCGGCTCTTCAAGGGATTTAAGAAGGCCAATGACCCTCATAAGAAGCGGCCAATCGAGCCTGAGCAGACGCGGATAAAGACGATAATCAAGAGTCAGGAGATAAAGCAGGCGCGCATGGGGCTTGCCTTTCACATACCGGACGTCAAGGCAAAGGATACTTATGCAATTGACGTGCTTGCCGCCATACTCGGCGGAGGGCGAGCTTCAAGGCTGTATAAGAGGCTCAAGGCCGACGAGGCGCTTGTCTACGACATATCGGCCTACCCCATGTCGCTCAAGGATCCCGGCATGTTTTTCATAACCGCCGCGCTGGATGCCAAAAACATAAACGAGGCCGTAAAGGGGGTAATCGCGGAGATACAACGGGTTTCTTCAGGCGGCCTGTCGCAGGAGGAGCTTGAACGCGCCAGAATGAATTTAGAGTCCGAGTTCATTTACTCCCGCGAGACCATGGACGGCATTGCCGGAAAGCTCGGTTACGGGGAGACGCTCCTTAACGACATCGCTTACGACAAGCAGTACGTGCGGGAAATAAGGGATGTAACCGGAGATGACGTTCTCCGCGTCGCGGCCCGATACCTTGCCCCGTCAAAGGCCACGGTCGGCGTTATCATTCCTAAGACGGACGCTGAGGCTTTAACCGTTGCCGGCCTTGAGGCCGCGGTAAATGAGGCGGCCTTAAGCGGTGCAACTCAGGCCAAGGCGGTTAAGGACGAGGTAACGAAGGTGCGCCTTGAGAACGGCATTACGCTTATCGTCAAGGAGGTTCACTCCAACCCGACGGTTGCTTTCTACGCCGCCTTCCCCGGCGGCTTGAGATACGAAACTCAAATTACGAACGGCATCGGCAACTTCACCGCCGAGATGCTTATGCGCGGCACATCAAAGCGCACGAGGGATGAAGTTGCAAGGGAGATTGAAAGCCTTGCGGGCGGCGTTCACGGTTTTTCAGGCTGGAATTCCACCGGCGTGTCCGGCAAGTTTCTGTCCCGCCACTTTGAAAAGGGTCTTGAGATATTCTCGGACGTGCTGATGAATCCGGCCTTCAAGGACGAGGAGACGGCAAAGCTCAAGACAGAGGTAATGGCCGCGATAAAACGTCAGGAGGACTATCTTCCGGGCTATACCTTCAAGCTCCTCTATCGCGAGTTGTACAGGACGCATCCTTACGGTATGCCTGTGCTCGGTTCCCCTGAGACGGTCAATCCCTTTACCTACGACGCCTTGAAGAGACATCACGACTCCGTCTTTGTCCCGGAGAGGATGATACTTTCCATAGTCGGCGACGTTGACGCAGGATACGTCGTTGAAAAGGTAAAGGCCGCGTTCAATAAAAATGGATCTGAGCGTAAAGCAGTTGCTCTTGTCCCGCCGCAGTTGGATGCGCGCTTTTCTGGCGTCCGTTCGACAGGTGCGAATCTCCTGAAGGCGCAGACCCACGTCGGAATAGGTTTTCCCGGCGTAACAATCGGCCACGCTGACTCTTACGCCTTGAAGGTAATGACTGAAGTCCTTGCCGGGCAGGGCGGCAGGCTTTTCGTTGAACTGAGAGACAAACGGAGCCTTGCCTATGCCTTGAATGCATTTTCAAAAGAGGCGGCAGACCCAGGGGTATTTGCCGTATATATCGCAACCGCGCCGAATAAGAAGGACGAGGCAGTGGCTGGAATCCTCGGCCAGTTAAAGGTGTTGACCGAGACGGGAATCACCGACGAAGAGTTGAAACGCGGCAAAGGTTCGATAATAGGAGGATACGAGATCGGCCTTCAGGAGGTCTCGGCGCAGGCCGCAGACATGACGACCAATGAACTATTCGGCCTTGGGTACGGGTTCTCCAAGGAGTACCCTAAGAGGATAGAGGCAATAACCAAGGAAGACGTGTTGAGCGCGGCTCGCAAGTACCTGACGCTTGAGTCTTACGTCCTGTCAATTGTCGGGCCGGTTGAGGAGAACAGCGGAACGAAAAGGCCGTGATGCGTAAAAGGCCGTGATGCGTGTACGTGATGCGGTAATAGGGTTATCTTTTCGACGATTCACGCTCGACGCATAACGTATACGGCCTCTAAGTTGCAAATGTTCGGATACGGGCTATACTTCGTAGAACACTCTTGTTCAAAAACGCTTTTCAAGGAGCCTCATATGAAAGTAAACGTGATATTCTACAGTCTGTACGGCCATGTACACCAGATGGCCGAAGCAATTGCAAAGGGGGCGAGGGAGGTCAAGGGCGCTGATGTCAAGTTGTATCAAGTGCCTGAAACCTTGCCTGACGACATGATCGCAAAGTTGGGCGCGACTGAGGCCAAAAAACGGTTTGCCAATGTGCCAGTTGCCGGTCTCGATGAATTGAGCGGCGCTGACGCCGTAATATTCGGCGCTCCGACGCGCTTTGGGTCCGTGTGCGGACAGATGCGCTCTTATATGGATTCCACAGGCTCTTTGTGGATGAAGGGGGCGCTCATCGGGAAGGTTGGGAGCGTCTTTACATCAACGGCCACTCAGCACGGGGGGCAGGAGTCAACCATACTGAGTTTTCATACGACGCTTCTGCACCACGGCATGATAATAGTCGGGATGCCTTACTCTGAGGCGCGTCAGATGACCATGTCTGAGATAAGCGGCGGAAGTCCTTACGGCGCAACCACCATTGCCGGAGGCGACGGTTCCCGCCAGCCGAGCCAAAATGAGCTTGAGATGGCGCGCTTCCAGGGCAAGCACGTTGCCGAAATAACAAGACGGCTCGTTGAATAACTGATAACCTTTTTTTCGAGAAAGGCGTGAGCCGCACGGGCAATATTAATATTCGTCAGCCTTGGTGTTTATTCCCTATTAAAGTTTTTTGGCCCACCTTTTTTTCAAAAAAGGTGGGTTGACAAACCAGAAATAAACGGCAATAATTTAATCAATCACGACATCCGACTTGTTAAACGCCAAGAGGTGAGAGCTTTGTGCATCATAAGTAAGAATGGCGAAGTATGAGACTTTTAAGCAGCCCCGCTGATACGCTCATTCAAATTGACGCCGGTAACGGCATAAGGCTTGACGGCAGCCTGAACGTTCCTGATGGCGCTAAAGGCATAGTGTTGTTCGCGCATGGAAGCGGCTCCTCAAGGCACAGTCCGAGGAATAATTTTGTAGCCGGGGTGCTTCGCTCATCGAACCTTGCCACCCTCCTTCTCGATCTCCTTACGGGAGACGAAGACATTGACTTTGAAGCGCGTTTTGACATTGCTTTGCTTGCCGAGAGGCTCTGCACGGCAACGCGCTGGCTCATGGAAGATGACAGGACAAGGTCATTGAAGATAGGCTATTTCGGCGCGTCCACGGGAGCCGCCGCCGCGATAAACGCGGCGATTGACATGGAAGATACGATAGCCGCCATAGTGTCAAGGGGCGGCAGACCCGACCTTTCAGGAAGTAACCTTGACATATTGAAGACGCCCATGCTGCTTATCGTGGGCGGCAGGGACGGTGTCGTACTTGATCTGAACAGGATGGCCTTTGCTAGGCTTTTATGCGAAAAAGACCTTGTTATCGTGCCTGGAGCAACGCATCTTTTCGAAGAACCCGGCGCGCTTGAAGAGGTGGCAAAGCTGGCCGCGATATGGTTCAGGAATTATCTGGATAAATAAGGCAGGGGCACAAAGAACTTTTCTGGATTCCCGATTGGAACATCGGGAATGACAAGTAACATTTTACATCGGGAATGGTATCATTAAATATTCGTATGAACCGAATCGTCAATTGAGGCGCTCTGCCGTCATATTTATAGTTTTCCTGACCGTTATAATGGCGTCAGGCGCTCTTGCGTATGAGTTTAACGGGCCGATAGAGGCGCGTAACGAGTTCCCCTTTTTTCTTGCCGTTTTCTCTCCATCTGCAGATTCCGCGAAGCCTCAGACATTGTTTACGACGAGCCTTACACATTCGAGCGTATTTTTCATAAAGAGCGGCAAGGAGATCGCGCTTTGGTATGATATGGAGGTAACAGACCTTCGCTTCAGGTTAAAACGAGTAATCTTTAATACCGTCGAGCTTGACGTGGAACTGCCTTTTTATCTGTTCTCAAGCGGTTTTATGGATGGGCCGCTTGGTTCTTATCACGATGCCTTTGGTTTTAACGATTACGGCAGGGGGAGACGACCGACCAATTCCTTTCTTTATGAGGTGAGAAAAAACGGCAAGTCAGTCGTTAATGGCGAGGATGGGAGGTTTAAGCAGGGAGATCTAAGGTTGGCGATTAAAAATGCGTTCGTGGACAACCCTGACCTCACGCTATCTTTTAAGGCGGACATGGAACTGCCAACCGGGGACGCGAGGAGCGGAGCCGGTAACGGTAACATAGATACGGCGCTCTCTGCTCTTCTCGATGCGACGCTCGGTGAGAGGGTCAAGGTCTATCTTAACGCGGGCGTGGTCTTTCCCGGAGACTTATCCGGCCATGATACGATATATCTTAAAGATTATTTGTACGGCAACGGCGTAGTAGAGGCGCTTTATTCGGAAGAATTGAGCGTCCTTGCAGGCGTAATGATACAGGATTGGCCGTTTAATGACGAAGGCGACAAGGCGTTTAAGAGGTCGCCAATCGTCTTAAATCTCGGCGGGAGGTATTTGGCGAATAAGGGCGTATTCGAGCTTTCGCTCAGTGAAGACCTGAATACCACCGGCGCCCCGGACTTTTCCGTTGGTTTGGCATATAAGAGAAGATTCTGACTTTCCAAGCCTACCAGCTCTTCTTGAATATCACCGTTGAAAGAGGCGGCAGCGCAAGGCACAGGGAGAACGGTCTTTTATGCGAGCTGATTCCGTCGGCGTTTGCCCCTCCGGCGTTGCCTTTGCCGCTGCCGCCGTACTCATGGCCGTCGCTGTTAAGGAGTTCAGCCCACCAGCCCTCGGCGCTTACCCCGACCCTGTAATGCTCCCTGTAGACAGGCGTCAGGTTGCATACTACAAGGAGTATGTCGCCTGTTGAGCGTCCTTTTCTCAAGTAGCTTATCACGCCGTTTTCCCAGTCATGGAAGTCAACCCACTCAAAGCCGTCTTGCTCGAAGTCAAGCTCGTGGAGGGCGCTCTCTTTCCGGTACATGCCGTTTAAGTCCCTTACCCACTGCATCACGCCCTTGTGAAAGCCGAATTGGAGTACGTGCCACTCAAGCGACTCATCGTGCCCCCATTCGCGCACCTGTCCGAATTCAGAGCCCATGAAAAGGAGTTTTTTCCCCGGATGCGTGAACATGTATCCGTAAAGGAGCCTCAGGTTGGCAAATCTTTGCCATTCGTCCCCTGGCATTTTTCCAAGTATCGACCCTTTTCCGTGTGTAACCTCGTCGTGCGAAAGCGGCAGTATGAAGTTCTCAGAGAAGGCGTACCAGATGCTGAACGTAAGCTGGTTGTGGTGGTATTTTCTGTAGAACGGGTCTCTGGAAAAATATTTGAGGGTGTCGTGCATCCAGCCCATGCTCCACTTCATGCCGAAGCCAAGGCCGCCGAGATAGGTCGGTTTGGATACCATTGGCCATGCGGTAGACTCCTCCGCAAAGGTCTGCACGTCCGGAAATTCGTGATAGACCGCCTCGTTCAATCTCTTCAGAAAACTTATTGCCTCTATGTTTTCCCTGCCGCCGTATTCGTTGGGTATCCATTCGTCCCATTTGCGCGAATAGTCGAGGTAGAGCATGGATGCAACCGCGTCAACGCGAAGCCCGTCTATGTGGAATTTGTCCAGCCAGAACAGCGCGCTGCTTATCAGGAAGGATTTTACCTCGTTCCTGCCGTAGTTGAATATCCAACTCTGCCAGTCCGGGTGAAAGCCCTTTCGCGTGTCCGCATGCTCAAAAAGGTGGGTGCCGTCAAAGTAGGCAAGCCCGTGCTCGTCTCCGGGAAAGTGGGAGGGAACCCAGTCGAGGATGACGCCGATGCCGTTTTGATGAAGGTGGTCTATAAGATACATGAAGTCCTGCGGCGTTCCGTACCTGCTCGTAGGCGCAAAGTAGCCCGTAACCTGATAGCCCCATGAGCCGTAGAAAGGATGCTCGGTTATCGGCAGCAGTTCCACGTGAGTAAAGCCCATGTATTTTACGTGCTCCACAAGGTGATGCGCCAATTCCCGGTAGTTAAGAGACCTGTTTCCTTCTTCGGGTACGCGCCTCCATGAGCCGAGATGCACCTCGTAGATGGAGATCGGCCCGTTGGTGGAGTTTTTATCGCGCCGCGAATGCATCCATTCGGAGTCCTTCCACTCATAGTCGAGGCTCGTTACGATGGATGCCGTCTTTGGCGGGGTTTCATGGAAGAACCCGAACGGGTCTGTCTTGTTGACGCTGTAGCAATGGTATTTTGATTTTATGTGATATTTATAAAGCGTCCCGATGTCTACGCCGGGTATGAAGCCCTCCCAGATGCCTGACCAGTCATCGCGCACCTTTAGTGGATGCGTCGACGTGTCCCATCCGTTGAAGTCGCCTACGACCGATACGGCTTCTGCATTGGGCGCCCATACGGCAAAGTGGGCGCCTGTCCGTCCGTTCACCTCGCCTTGATGCGCCCCAAGCTTCTGATAGAGCTTGAAGTGATTCCCTTCCTTGAAAAAATATACGTCATGGTCCGTAATAAGGCTTGCCGCGTGGATTACGTCGTTATTGCCGCTCATTGAAAGGTTCTCCATTTGCAACGGAAGTATTACCCATTATCGTCTTAAACCGGGTTCTTTTCAAGTCTTTTGCCGCGCGGGCAAAATTAATAATCGTCAGCCTTGGTGTTTGTTCCCTATTAAAGTTCTTTGGCTTACCTTTCTTTCAAGAAAGGTAAGTTGTATGTTTTGCGTAATTTTATTATACTTATAGTAGCTGCCGTTTGTTAAGATTGGCGAAAGGACGCAAATCAACATGAAGTACATCATTCTTATCGGCGACGGCATGGCCGACAATCCTATAGGCTCTCTGGGCAACAGGACTCCGCTTGAAGCGGCCTTAACGCCCAATCTTGATTCCATTGCCTCGTCAGGCACGTTCGGGCTTTTTGCAACCGTTCCAAAGGGCTATCCGCCGGGAAGCGACGTTGCAAACCTTTCGATACTCGGCTACGACCCGGCAAGGTATTATTCAGGCAGGTCTCCGCTTGAGGCGGCCTCGATAGGGGTCAAGCTGGAAGCGAGCGACGTTGCTTTCAGGTGCAACATGGTTACGCTTGCGGACAAGGGCAACGTAACGATAATGGACGACTACAGCGCCGGGCATATATCAACGCAGGACGCGGCGCTGTTAATCAAGACACTGGACGCCGATGAAGAACTGAGGGCAATGGGCGTCAGGTTTTATACTGGCACAAGCTACAGGCATCTTATGGTCTGGGAGCACGGCAAGGACAAACTCAGGACAACGCCGCCTCACGACATATCCGATAAGGCGATAGAGCCGCACCTTCCGTCAGGAGACGGCGCTGAGGCGCTTTTAAGGCTTATGAAACGTTCGCAGGATATATTAAAAGACCATCCCACGAACAAGGCGAGGATTGTTGCCGGGAAGAAGCCCGCGACCTCCATCTGGCTTTGGGGACAGGGCAGGGCGCCGAAAATGCCGACCATGAAGGACAGGTTCGGCGTAAGCGGCGCGATGATATCCGCGGTTGATCTTATGAAGGGCATCGGCATCTACGCCGGGCTTGAGATATTGAAGGTTCCTGGCGTTACCGGCTACCTTGACACGAACTACAAGGGCAAGGCCGAGTACGCGCTGGAGAGCTTGAAAAAAGGCGACTTCGTTTGCGTACACGTCGAGGCCCCTGACGAGGCCGGGCATAACGGGAACCTCAAGGACAAGTTAATTGCCATAGAGGACTTTGACAGGGAGATAGTGGGCAGGGTCTTGAAAGGGATTGCCGCGACGGGCGAGCCGTACAGGATTGCGGCGCTCTGTGACCATCCGACCCCGGTTGAATTGAAGACCCATACCTCAGACCCGGTGCCGTTCGTCATGGCGTCTTCGCTCGGCGCCGCTCTCGTGAGCAGCGGGGTAAAGGCGCACTACTGCGAGCGAGAGGCAAAACAGACCGGCGTATTCTTAAGCGAAAGCACCGCCTTTATAGAGGCGTTGTTTGGCGTAAAGGCCGCTGTTTGACGGACGCATGAAGAAGGTATATTACATCCTGCTTGTTTGTATCGCCCTACTCGGCGCAACGTACATCGTCATAATGCCGGACGTCGCGAGCCTCAAGAAAACCAACCCTATCAAGACGTCGTTTATGCGCCATGCCGAGGCGCGGTGGATAGTTCAGGGCAAGAAGAAAAAGGTCATCCAAGAGTGGGTAAAATATTCGAATATTTCGCCGTATCTTATCAAGGCCGTGGTCATAGCCGAGGACGATAAGTTTTACAGCCACGAAGGTTTTGACATCGAGGCCATGCGCGTTGCAATGGAGAAGGATTTGAAGGCCGGCAGATTCAAATCCGGCGGCTCTACCATAAGCCAGCAGCTTGTTAAAAACCTGTATCTTACCCCTGAGAAGTCCGCGGTAAGGAAGCTCAAGGAGGCGCTTATCACATGGCGGCTTGAGATAGCCCTGTCAAAGAGGCGCATACTTGAGCTATACCTTAACGTCGTGGAGTGGGGGGACGGGATATACGGCGCTCAGGCCGCCGCGCTCCATTATTTCGGGAAGGACGCATCAGACCTTACACCTATGGAGGCGGCTCATCTTGCGGTCGTGCTGCCAAGCCCAAGGAGATTAAACCCGGCTGGTGAACAGCCTTATGTGAAGGCAAGGGCTGAACTGATTTACGGCATAATGCAAAGGCGCGGGATAGTGCCGCCTGAGTATCTTGAAAACTACGAGGCGGATGCCGTATCCGGCAACTCGCGGCAGGAAACTTTGCTTCCGGCGTCCCCAATCGAGCCAACGCCGTCAGCCCCTTCCGGCGGTTAGCGCTCCGACCCAAGCCAGCTTTTGAGTATCAATATCGCCCCGCGCTTGTCCAGCGGATCGTTGTTGTTTCCGCACTTGGGGTCTTGCGTGCAGGACGGGCAGGAGACCTCGCACTTACACTCGCTCATCAGATCCAGCGTGGCTGAGAACCAGTCGCGGCAGCAGTCAAAGCCGCGCTGGACAAGCCCCACGCCTCCCTCGTGTCCGTCGTAGATGAATATGGCCGGCGCCTCAAGCTCAGGGTTGAAGGCATAGCTTACGCCGCCAAGGTCCATCCTGTCGCACATGGCAAAAAGCGGCAGCGCTGCAATGGCCGAGTGCTCAAGGCCGTGAAGGCTTCCAGCGACGCTAAAGCCATGAGCCTTGGCTTCGTTTAGTATCGCCTCGTCAACCTTCATCCAGATGCCTTTTGTCGCAAATACGGAGGGGGGAAAACCGTCAAGCGCATATTCGCCTATGAGCGCTCCGGTGCCAATCTCTTTTTTCCTGTAGCCGATGATTGTCTCGGTTATCCTGAGGCTGCCAAGGCGGACAGTAACGCCTTCGAGGTTTTTTTCAGCATCAACGGATATGATTTCAGAGGTCTCATGCGTTATGGCGCTTGTGTAAAAGTCAATGTCCGCTGCCGGGCGGCATACGATTGTTTTGTTGTACAGGTCAAGCCTTTTCACGAGATACGGCGCGCCCTTGTGAAGGTATACCGCGCCGGGATGGAGTTCGTAAAACACCCTCCCATAGCTTGCCTCGCCGAGCATCGCGCCGTTTTCCAGCCTTATCGAAAAACGTTCTCCGATGCCCCTGATGGACACGTCTTTGTGAGGATAGCGCCTTCGCGGATACCATATCCCGCCCTTTGCCCAGTAGCGCACCCGGCCTTCTTTTTCGAGCGCTGACAACAGATGCGCGTGCTTGGGCGCCTCAATGATCGTGTCATTGGTCTTGAGATACGCCTCGGCAACGGCGCAATTAAGATGCGCCTTGGCTATCACCGGGTTTTCCGTGTCTATTACGGCGGCCTCGGACGGCTTCGAGAAGAAGTCCGTTGGATTTCGCATGAAGTGCTGGTCAAGGGCGTCGGACATGGCAACGAGGGCAATGAGCGATGTCCTGCCGCTTCTTCCTGCCCTGCCCGCCCTTTGCCACGTCGAGGCTATTGACCCTGGGTATCCGACGAGGATGCAAACGTCGAGTCCGCCGATGTCAACGCCGAGTTCAAGGGCGCTTGTCGAGATGACCCCTGCCAGCGCCCCGGTCTTGAGGCCGGACTCTATCTCCCTGCGCTCCGCAGGCAGGAAGCCAGCCCTGTACGAGCTGATAGTTTCCGCCAGTTCAGGCGCTGATTTTGCCGCCCATGAGTGCATCAACTCCGTTATCTTTCTTGCCTTGGTAAAGGCAATGGTCTTGAAGCCTGCCCTGATTGATTCGATGAAAAGCCTCGTGGCCAGCGTGTACGGCGACGTTCCTCCCGCCGGGTTAATGAAGATGAACTGTCGCTGTCCCTGAGGCGCGCCGTTTCTTGCCACAAGCTCAAATGTCTTTCCTGTAAGCGCTTGGGCAAGGCCGATTGGATTTGCTATCGTTGCCGAGCATGTTATGAAAACCGGTTCGCTCCCGTAGAGCTTTGCTATGCGCCGTAATCTCCTCAGGACGTGCGCCACGTGCGAACCGAACACCCCCCTGTAGGTATGGAGTTCGTCAATGACGACGTACTTGAGATTCCTGAAAAACCCCTCCCACTTCTGATGAAAGGGGAGGATGCCGAGGTGGAGCATGTCGGGATTGGTAAGCAGAACGGACGGCAAGGCAAGGCGTATCTTTTGCCTCTTATATGCGCTTGTGTCGCCGTCGTATATCTCGCATATCCCCGGCGAGTACGACTTGCGCCTTCCGGCAACGGGTGGTTTTTTCACAAGCCCTGCTGCCTCGGAAAGTGAGGTAAGAGCAGTTAACTGATCCTGCTCAAGCCCCTTTAGCGGAAACAGATACAACGCCTTGCTTTCCGGGTCTTTCAGGAGCGATTCAATGACAGGGATGTTATAGACGAGGCTTTTGCCGCTTGCCGCCGGAGTCATTATTACTACGTCCGCACCTTGTCTTATGAGCGCAAGCGCTTCAGCCTGATGACTGTAGAGTCCTTGTATGCCGAGTTTGTCGAGGGCGCTTCTTGTCCTTTCGTCAAGCTGAAAGCGCTCATCGGCGTAAATGGCCTGTCTGGCCGGGATGGTTTCAACGTGCACCACGTCCTTAAAATTTTTGTCGCTTGTGATGTGTTGCAGGAATGAGTCCATTATGGTTTAACGTTCAAGGAGATGAGCCATCCTTTTGTAAAGCTTGTCCGTGTCCGCGCCCAGACCTGAGGCCCTTACGTGCACATCAAGAAAGACGGAGCCGTTGGACAGGGCTATGTTGTAGGCAAGAAAATAGTATCCAGTGTAGAAGCGGAGCGTCATGGTGATAAGCACGAATATGCCTGAAAACCACAGGACAAGGACCCCGGGGTCGTAGCGATAGCTGATGACGGAACTTTCTTCAAAGCCAACGAGGGTTAGAAAAGCGCCGTCCAATTCAATTGAGCCGTGCAGGTCAAGCCGCTCGGGCTTGACTTCGTGCTTAAGCGCGCTCTTTCCGGCAGACCGCGCCATTACATAAGGCTTTATCTTGTCAACGCTTCCGTCAAGGCGCGTGACCCTGCCTGTTCTGACCGTGCCGAACTTTACCGGCTCATCAAGACCCGGTACGATGAGCTCTTCATCGGCCTTTACCTCAAGCGGGATTGGGTTATTGCCCACCCTTACCTTGAGCCTCTGCTCAAACCCCTCCTGATAAAAGGTGTAGCCGTCGTGCTTCAAAGGGTCGTTTATCTCAATGGTCTTTTGCGCGATGGTCTTGACGCCTCTCGCAACCCGGAGGCTTGACTTCCAGTCTTTTGGGGCCAGATTGTCTGATTTTATCTCGTATCGCGGCAACTGCCAGCCAAGGCCGATTGCGAGCCGCGAGAATTTGTCCTTAGGGTAGTCGAGTTTGGCCGTCTCCACGTATTCGGTCTGAAAGCCGTCTAAGATGAGCGCCCATTCGGTTGGAGGTTCCTTTTTTTGCCACAGGCTTGAAAGGTTCCCCGTCGTTTTAGGCGCTATTTCAACGGCCTTTCCGGGTTTAAGGGTAATCGAACCCTCAAATGCAAAGAGCCACGTGATGATGAATCCGACGAAGCAAAGTATGATGCCCGCATGGTAGAGCCACGTGAGCCGTCTCCTTGACAGACCCTTTTCCATTACTATCCAAGTGTTGTCCTTTGACACGAGGCGAAAGCCCATCTCGTCTTTTAAGACCTTACTTACTTCGGTCTGCGACTGGTCATTGTGGCGCGTGAGCTTCAATGAGCGGGTCGGCTCGAACTTGTCCGGGAACACCCTTTTGGCGAAGAGGGACGGATAGCGCTCATAACAGCATATACCAAGGTTTGTGAGCAATAGAAGCGCGGCGCAAAGGAAAAGAGGCGATGAAAAGAAGATAAGAAGGTCAAAGGAGGCCACAAACCAGATGGCTTTTCCCCCGGCCTTTTCATAATCAGAGAAGCTTGCGCCCTGCGGGAAGATGGTGCCTATCATGTAGAACACGGCCATGAGCGATAGGATATAGATGGACGTAGTAACTGAGGCGAGTTTTCGGTATGTCCAGCGAAGGAGTTGTTTTGCCGGGGACTTTATCTTTTCGGGTATCTTCTTAAACCGCATAGATATGCAGGCTTGGGATGCCAAGCAGTTTTGCGAGCCAGTTGACGCCGAGAAACGTCATCATCATGCAGATAAAGCCGATGATGTTGATGACCGAGGCCGGCAGGTTCTTAAAGCGCGGGATGGTCATGGAGTGGAGGTATATGGTAAAGACCGTCCATGTGATGAGCGACCACGTCTCCTTAGGGTCCCAACTCCAAAACCTGCCCCATGCGTCGTTAGCCCATGCGGCCCCTGAGAATATGGCGAACGTCAAGAGCGGGTAGCCGAATATCACGAGCCTGAAGGCGCTTTTATGAAAACCTTCGAGCATGTCGTCGGTAAACCCGTAAGGAGTAAGCCCTTGCCGTATCATGGGCTTGACCAGCAGATAGGTCATCTCTATTGCCGCGCTTACCACGAACACGGCATACGAAAAAAAGGCCAATACGACGTGCCATTCGAACCACCAGCTGTCAAGGGCCGGACTTAGCGGGTCAATGGCAGGGGAGCGAGCAAAGAGCGCATATAGCGACGCGCCGAGAGCAAGGCCTGATATAACGAGGCCCGGCAGATGCACGTCCTTCCATTTCCCGGAGACGTAAAGCCATGTCAATGTTACGGAACATGCGAACCATGAAAGGGTCTCGAAGAGCGTCTGGAAGGGCGCCCTTCCCGCCTCGAATGTCCTGAAGAGGATGAGACCTATGTGCAAAAAGGCCGCAATCCAAAGGAGGGTCGTTCCAGCCCTTCCCGCCGTGTTTTGCCGCGTAATAAGATGGAAGATAAAAAGGACGAGGCTGAGGCAATAGATGAACGCTATGAGCCAGAAGAGCCTGAGTTCAATGGACAGCAGATACGCATCTCTTGATAGCAGTTCGGACGTGGGCATGAAGGAAAATTTAGCATAACATGCCTTTATTGACAAGAATCTCTTTTAGGGATAAGATTCGGTCATCTATACTAAGGGGCATGAAGGCCCCGATATTTTTTTGAAGGGAAGGCGGTTATATTAATGAAGGAACTCAAGTGCAACGGCTGCGGCAAAGCCCTTAAAAAAGGGAGTTTGAAATATATCGTGGAGATAAAATCCTTTGCGGATTTTGACGGGTATCTTGAGGATTACGAGGGCGATATCGAGGAGGGCATAAACGAGCTTATCGGCGCCATCGAGGATATGGACCAGCGCGTACTTGAAGAGGACGTTGTGAGGGAGATAATATATATCCTTTGCAAGAGTTGCCGCGATATGTTTACAAAAGACCCTTTTCGCGCCGTCAGCTCGACGCCGCAGGAGGAGGAGGCCAAGGGCACGCTGCACTGAATATCTTGTAGTGTATAGCAGTTTGCTG
>JBBTCG010000112.1:0-6963 GCA_038043305.1 Deltaproteobacteria bacterium
CGCGCTGGTAATCTCGGCGACTATATAATTATGAAAAAGATCGCCATAGTATTCCCTGGACAGGGTTCCCAGTCAATCGGCATGGGAAAGAGCCTGTATGAAAGATTCGCCTCAGCCAGGGCAGTTTTCGACGCGGCAAACGACGTGCTTGGTTATGATCTGAAGGGCATGGCTTTTTCGGGTCCGGCCTCTGATCTTGACAGGACTGAGAACACACAGCCTGCGTTGCTTGCCGCCGGCGTCGCGGCCTTTCGCGTATTGATTGAGGAGACCGGGGTGCATCCGACGAGTTTTGCGGGGCACAGCCTCGGCGAGTTCACGGCGCTTTGCGCGGCAGGCGTCCTTGACTTTAAGGACGCTGTGCGGCTCGTGCATCTACGCGGGCGCTTCATGCAGGAGAGCGTGCCTCAGGGCGTCGGGAAGATGAGCGCGATAATCGGCCTTGGACTCAACGATGTGATTGAAGCCTGCGGCTCGGCGTCAACCACGGAGAGCGTCGTTGTGGCGGCAAACGTCAACGGCCCGCAGCAGGTGGTCATATCAGGACACGCGGACGCGGTTCTCCGCGCCGAGGGGATAGCAAAGCAAAAGGGCGCGAAGATGATAGTGCCGCTTGTCGTGAGCGCGCCGTCTCACTCTCCTCTTATGAAAAACGCGGCCGAGCGGCTTGCCGCGGAGCTCAAAGGGATCGGTTTGAGGCAGTTTAACGTCCCGGTCTACTCCAATGTCGAGGCAACGCTCGTGGCAGACCCGACCCTTGTGCCGAGACTGCTCGTAAGGCAGCTTACAAGCCCCGTGCAGTGGGTTGATATAATAAAGAGGATGAAGGCTGACGGCGTTACGACCGTGCTTGAGGCCGGTCCGGGCAAGGTGCTGACCGGCCTTGTAAAACGCATAGAGCCGTCCTTGGAGACCGTTAACTTCAGCGAAGCCGCTGATTTGGACAAGGTAAAGGCCGCGCTGAGGTAAATACTTTTTTAAGGAGGCTTTGATGCAGTTAACCGGTAAGGTTGCGATAATCACGGGCGCAGGGCAGGGCATCGGCAAGGCGATAGCCCTTAAACTGGCTTCTTACGGGGCTGACATAGCGGCCGTTGACGTTAATCTCGAACGCGCGCAAAGCGTGGCAAACGAAGCCAAGGCAATGGGCAGGAGGTCAATGGCGCTCAAGGCCGACGTGGTCAGCGCAACGGAGACCGAGGAGATGGCCGAGAAGGTCTTCAAGGAGTTCGAGGCCATTCATATACTTGTCAACAACGCGGGCATCACGAGGGACGGCCTCATCCTTCGCATGAAGGAGGAGGACTGGGACGCGGTGTTGAACGTCAACCTCAAGGGCGCGTTCAACTGCACCAAGGCGTGTCTTAAATACATGACAAAGCAGCGATGGGGCAGGATAGTCAACATAGCCTCGGTCGTCGGCGTTCTCGGCAACGCGGGACAGGCCAACTATGCCGCGAGCAAGGCGGGTCTTATCGGCCTCACAAAGAGCGTGGCAAGGGAGTTCGCGTCAAGGAACGTTACCTGTAACGCGGTAGCGCCGGGGTACATCGAAACCGCCATGACCGAGGCGCTTGACGATAAGGTCAAGCAGGAGATACTCACAAAGGTTCCGCTCGGCAGGCTTGGCGGCCCTAACGACGTTGCAATGGGCGTGCTGTTCCTGTCGTCTAACGCAGCAAGCTACATAACCGGACAGGTCTTGAGCATTGACGGCGGCATGGCGATGTAGGCGATAAGACCGTGACCCGTGACCGTGTAAAAGAAGAACCCTTTCCCTGGCGCGTGGAACGGTCACGGTTCACGGTCTTTAATTGACAAGGCAGGACAATGATGTTATACAAAAATCTGCATTCAACGGCGGAAAAATATCATATAGCTCAGGAGGCATAAGATGTCGTCAATTGAACACAAGGTAAAGAAGATAATAATGGAGCAGCTTGACGTGACCGAGGAAGAGGTTACGCAGCAGGCTACGTTCGTGGACGACCTAGGAGCGGACTCGCTTGACATGGTTGAAATGGTCATGGCATTCGAGGAGGAGTTTTCCATCGAGATCCCGGACGAGGACGCCGAGAAGATAAAGAACGTTCAGGACGCCGTTGATTATCTGCAAAAAAAGACCGGCAAGTAAGCCGCCTACGCTTCTTGACGCGCGATGGCGCATTTGTTGGCTGGTCTTTCTGTACGGAACGGCGCTCATCCGCGTATCCGTTATGGCCTGTGCCGGCAAACCTGAATATACGTCCGGCTTATCAGCGCTGTTCCGAGCCGGACTGATATCGAAAGAATAATACACCATACACGATCACTTATTCAGCGACCGCGTTGTTTGAAGACGAGCGCATCGCGTCTTGTTTTGGTTTCGTATCCGTTAAATCTACTATTCGGTGATTCGGCATGAGAAGGGTCGTCATAACAGGTCTTGGCATTATAAGCCCGCTTGGCTCGGGTGTCCCAGCGTCATGGGGCGGCGCCAAAGAAGGGCGCTCAGGCATAAGGCAAATAACGCGCTTTGACGTAACGGCCTTTCCTGTGCGAATCGCGGGCGAGGTGCCGGACTTTGATCCGTCCGCTAACGGGGCCATAGATAAAAAAGAACTCAAGAAGATGGACGTCTTTATCCAGTACGCCGTGTCCGCGGCAATTGCCGCCTTCAGGGATTCCGGCTATACTGTGACGGATGAGAACGCTGAGAGGGTCGGCGTGTACATCGGCGCGGGCATAGGCGGGCTTGGAGCCATTGAGCACTGGCACGACGTCTTGAAGGAAAAGGGGCCGGACAGGGTTACGCCGTTCTTCATACCGATGGTCATAATCAATCTGGCCTCCGGGCAGGTCTCCATAAAGACCGGCGCAAAAGGGCCTAATAGCTGCGCGGTTACCGCGTGCGCCACGGGGACTCACTCCATCGGTGACGCATTCAGGCTCATCCAGAATAACGGCGCGGACGTGATGATCGCGGGCGGAACCGAGTCAACCATAACCCCTCTTTGCATAGCCGGGTTCAACGCCATGAAGGCGCTTTCAACGCGAAACGACGCGCCTCAAAAGGCGAGCAGGCCGTTTGACAAGGACAGGGACGGGTTTGTAGTGGGCGAGGGATCAGGCGTCGTGGTGTTAGAGGAGCTTGAGAGCGCAAGGAAGCGCGGCGCGCGCATATACGCCGAGGTGGTCGGATACGCCATGAACTCCGACGCATATCATATCACAATGCCTTCCCCAGACGGCGTGGGCGCGGGACGCTGCATAGAGCTTGCCATGAAGGATGCGCGTTTGAACCCGGAGGACGTTGACTACATAAACGCGCACGGTACGTCAACTTATTATAACGACCTTTACGAGACCATAGCCATAAAGAGGATTTTCAAGGAAGATGCAAAAAAACTTATTATAAGCTCCACAAAGAGCATGACAGGCCATCTCTTGGGCGCGGCCGGAGGCATAGAGGCCGTGTTTACGGCCCTTGCGATAAAGGACGGCGTAGTGCCGCCTACGATTAATTACGAAACCCCTGACCCTGAGTGCGATCTGGACTACTGCCCGAACGCGGCGCGGGATGTTGAAATAAGGGTGGCCATGTCAAACTCCTTCGGATTCGGCGGCACCAACGCGGTGCTCGCGTTCAGGCGGTTTGACGGATAGGGATCGGTATGACTGAAAAGATAGCCATTGCAAGCGACCACGCAGGGCTGGAACTCAAGCTCGACCTCAAGGAGTTTTTGAAGGAGCTTGGCCTTGACGCGCTCGACATGGGCGTTGACAACGACGCCTCCGTTGATTACCCGGACTACGGCTCTCCGGTTGCCGAGAAGGTCTCGACCGGAGAGGTGAAAAAAGGCGTGCTCATCTGCGGCACAGGGGTGGGCATGAGCATACTTGCCAACAAGTTCAGGGGCGTTCGCGCCGCCCTTGTAAGCGACGTGTACACGGCAAGGATGTCGCGTGAGCATAACGACGCGAATATACTCGTCATAGGCGGAAGGATCGTCGGCAAGGGGCTTGCGCGCGAGATATTGAGGACGTGGCTTGAGACGAAGTTCGCCGGAGGCCGCCACCAGAGAAGGCTTGATAAGATAACAGAGATTGAAAAGAAGGTTAACGGCGAAGGGCGCTGAGTTCGCAGGTTCGCGCATGAACACGGAGGAATATTATATGTCCGCATTAAAGGGATTTGACCCGGAGATTTACGAGGCGATAAGGCTTGAGACCGAGAGACAGGAGTACAAGCTTGAGCTTATAGCCTCTGAAAATATGGTAAGCGAGGCGGTGCTTGAGGCGCTTGGGAGCGTGCTGACCAACAAGTACGCCGAGGGGTATCCGGGCAAACGCTACTACGGCGGGTGTGAATGCGTTGACGTCGCGGAAAACCTCGCCATAGAGCGCGCTAAAAAGCTCTTCGGCGTTGATCACGTCAATGTCCAGCCGCACTCCGGCTCTCAGGCCAACATGGCCGTGTACATGGCGATATTGAAGCCGGGGGACACCGTGCTCGGCATGAACCTCTCACACGGCGGCCATCTTACGCACGGAAGCCCGGTGAACTTTTCCGGCTTGCTCTACAACATCGTTTTTTATGGGGTACGCAAGGATGACCAGCACATTGACATGGGACAGGTGAGGGAGCTTGCGAGGACCCATAAGCCAAAGATGATAGTCGTGGGCGCGAGCGCGTACCCGAGGACAATTGACTTCAAGGCGTTCCGCGAGATTGCGGACGAATGCGGGGCGCGTATTATGGTGGACATAGCGCACATCGCCGGTCTTGTGGCCACAGGGCTTCATCCAAGCCCGGTGCCACACGCCGAGTTCGTTACAACCACCACGCACAAAACCCTCCGTGGCCCAAGGGGCGGCATGATAATGTGCAGGGCTGAGTTTGCAAAGGCCGTTGACAAGGTCATATTCCCCGGCATACAGGGCGGCCCGCTTATGCACGTCATAGCGGCAAAGGCCGTTGCCTTCAAGGAGGCGCTGGCCCCTTCCTTTACTGGCTATCAAAAACAGGTACTTGCCAATGCCAAGACCCTTGCCGCCGAACTTATGAACTACGGCTATGACCTCGTGAGCAACGGCACGGACACCCACCTGATGCTCGTTAACCTGACGAGGCAGGGCATCACCGGCAAGGAGGCTGAGGACGCCCTTGTCATGGCCGGCATAACCGTAAACAAGAACACCGTGCCGTTCGAGACCAGAAGCCCGTTCGTAACAAGCGGTATTCGCATAGGCACCCCGGCGACCACGACAAAGGGCATGAAGGAAGCGGAGATGAAGGAGATTGCCGCCTTCATTGACATGGCCATAAAGGCGCGCGCCGACGAGGCCGCGCTTGAGAGGATAAAGGCCGAGGTAAGGCAGCTTTGCTCACGGTTTCCATTTTACAGGGAGCTTGTGAAACAGGGAAGCTGAGTCGTGTACGGACGGACGATTTTTATCCAAACGCCTGCCTAATGGGCAGGCGTTTTTATTTCTTACCTTTCTTGAAAGAAAGGTAAGCCAAAGAACTTTAATAGGGAATAAACACCAAGGCAGACGAATACCATGTTTTGCCCATGATTCTTGCCATACACGCTGAAATCTGTTAATTTTAACGGGATGGAAATACTCCTCGGATTCGGCTCTGCGCACGGTGCTCTGAAGGCTGAAGACATATTGAACGCGGCAGGGGCCTCATTCAGACTCGTAACCGCGCCAAAGACGATTGACCCGGCCTGCGGACTTCTTGTGCAGGTGTCTGAAGTAAATCTTCAGGCAACGCTCGATGTGTTGAAAAAGGCCGCGTTTGAGCCTAAGTCAATATACAGGAAAGATGATGGGCGTGAATACCGTGAACCGTGACCGTGAACTGTGAAAGTCCCCCAGATAAAGTCCCCCTGACAAGGGGGGTTAGGGGGTTGAGCCTTTCGCGGTTACGGTCACGGACAACGGTCGCGGCCTTTAAGGTAAGTTTGTAATGTTCACGCAAAGATGCTAACTTAGAGTCTATTAAAGGGACAATCATAATGCCGGATAACAGCGCGGGAAGGCGCCGCCTTCCCGATTGGGCTAAAAAGAGGCTGGCGCGCCCTGAACGGGTGCACGGCATGAAGGCCATACTCAGGAGGCGCGGCCTCCATACCGTCTGCGAGTCGGCGCGCTGTCCCAATATGGGCGAGTGCTTCGGGAAGCCTACTGCCGCCTTCATGATACTCGGCGACGTTTGCACGAGGGGGTGCGGTTTTTGTTCGATAGATAAAACCAATGCCCCTTCTCTGCCTGACGTTGACGAGCCGTTCAATATAGCGCTTACGGCAAAGGAGATGGGTTTGACGCACGTCGTTGTTACCTCGGTAACGAGGGACGACCTTGCCGACGGCGGCGCGCATCAGTTCGCCATGACGATAAGGGCGCTCCGTGACCAAATACCCGCCGCCACGATAGAGGTGCTCACGCCGGACTTCAAAGGCGATAAATCGGCGCTGACAATCGTATTGGACGCGAAGCCGGACATATTCAACCATAACGTCGAGACGGTTGAACGGCTGTATCCGATAGTAAGGCCCGAGGCTGATTATCACGGGTCGCTTACGGTTCTGCGTTCGGCAAAGGCAACGGGCGTTATGACGAAGTCAGGCATCATGGTCGGCCTCGGCGAGACTCCGGAAGAGGTGAAAAAGACGCTTGGCGCGCTCAAAGACGCTCTCTGCGACGCCGTTACCATCGGACAGTACCTTCAGCCCACGCGCTTAAATCTGCCGGTCGTCGAGTACGTGAGGCCCGAGGTCTTTGAGAAGTACGAGGCATACGGCAGGTCAATCGGCCTGAAGCGCGTATATTCTGGCACGTTCGTCAGAAGCTCATACAATGCCGAGAGGCTGGCCGCCGGCGTATGAGTTGTCGTCAGCCGGTAAAGACCGTGATACGTAAAAGTCCCCCTGATAAAGTCCCCCCTGATAAGGGGGGCTAGGGGGGTTGGGGGTT
>JBBTCG010000113.1:0-7612 GCA_038043305.1 Deltaproteobacteria bacterium
GCCTTTGGCAGCGCGTCGTTGATCGTGCCGGAGGTTACGACGCTCTCGCCTTCCTTGAGGCCGCTTGTCACCTCGGTTTGAAGGCCGTCGGTCTTTCCGGTCTTTATCTCGCGCCATACCAACGCTTCTCCCGCAAGGACATAGATGCCGCTCTTGGCGTTCTTCAGCTTGAGCGCCTCGTTGGGTATTAGGAGCGAATCCTTGCTGAGTCCGGCAAGTATCCTTACGTCAGCGGTCATGCCGGGCCTGAGCATCGCCTTGTTTTTGTCGTTTACGCGGACGTAGACCTTGAAGACCGTTACCGTGCGCTGCACCTCGCCCTTTGGAGATATGCGCTCGACTACGCCGCTGAATATCGCGCCGGGAAGGGACTCGACCGTTGCGCTTGCCTCCTGACCGGTAAGGACGCGGCCTATGTCCACCTCGTCAACCATCGCGTCAACGTATATCTTTTCAAGGTTGGCCATGCTGAAAAGCTGAGTCCCGTCTGAAAAGGAGGACATGGACGAGGATATGACCTGCCCAACGTCAACGAACTTCCTCAGCATGGTTCCGGTAAACGGCGCCTTTATCTCGGTATCCGCAAGGCGCTCCGACTCCTCTTTAAGCGCCTCTTGCGACTGGAACAGTTCAGCCTCCGCGATCTTTACGTCGCTTCCGGCCTTTTCAAAGGCTATCTCGGCGTCGTCAAGGTCTTGTCTGGAGATTATGCCGTCTTCAAAGAGCTTATTCTGACGCTTGAGTCTTTGTTGCGCGTCTTTATAGGAGATGCGCGCCTTGTTGAGACGCGCCTGTGTTACCATGAGATTCGCCTCAGCCTGATTCTTCCTTGCAAGCTCGGTCTTTGGATCAAGCCTCGCCACGACGACCCCCTTTTCAAGCAGGTCTCCCTCGTGGAAGGGAAAGTTCGTTATCTCGCCGCCGGCCTTGCTCTTGACGACCACCTCGGTCTCGGGCACAACTACTCCGGTTGCAAGGACCTCTATCCTAAGCTCGCCCTTAACGGCCTTTACGGTCTTGTACGCAGGCGGCTCTCCGCCGTTAAGCCGCATGGAGAAAAAAACCACGCTTACCGTGATGACTGCCGCTATCCCCCCGGCAACGACAAATTTAAGGCGCTTCTTTTTCACTTTATTGCCTCTCCGGTCTCGTCTCCCAACTTCAAACCAAGCGCCTCCAGCAGCGTGCCCTTTTCCATATTATAACGGACTAAGGTCTTGTTGTAGTCAATTGACGCGCCTATTTCGTTAAGCCGCGCCATTGAAAGGTCGTCTTGAACCTTGAGCACCGAATAGGTGGTGGACAGCCCTGCGTTCAACTTCTCCTCCTCGGCCTTGAGCGTGAGCGCGGCCAGCGTGGTTGACCGTTTCGCGTTCACGGCCCTTATCAAGCAGTCCCTAAGGTCTTTTATTATCAGGTCTGTCTTTATAATCGTCCTCTGCTCAAGCCTTTTAAGCTTCAAAAGCGATTGAGACGAGGTAAGCCGCGCCCCGCTGAGTTCAGCGTCAGCGGCTACCCCTTCAAGCGGCATTCTGAGGCGCACTCCAAGGCTCCATTCGGGATTGGAGTCGAGAGAGCGCCATGACTGGCCCGCTGTCGCCCCAAGTCCGTTAAAGCCGTAACTGGCCTCAAGGTCAATGAGCGGGTATCTCTGATTTTCAGCGTAGCGTATCTTCAAACGGCTTTTTTCAATCTCGGATTTAAGCTCAAGATAGTCCGGCCTGTTTGAAAACGCGGTCTTGACAGACTCGTCGAGATTGGCCTCAACTGGCGCTACCCTTGCCTCCTCAACGGGTATCAGCTCAACGTCCTTTATCCCGTACACGTCGCCGGATATGAGGAGCTTCAGGGCCGCCTCCTTTTCCTTCGCGCTCCTCCGAGCAATCAACACCTGATCAAGCCTCGCGGCCGCGGCTGACTCGGCGTGGCTCACCTCAAGCGCCGACATTACGCCGGCCCTGAGCCTTTTGCGGTTCAACTCAAGGAGCGTTTCGGCAAGCCTCAGGGACTCTTCCCGCACCTTCAACTCCTCCCTGAGCTTAGAGAGGTCCCAGTAGACCGTGCAGTACTCGGACAGGGTTTCAAGGAGGCGCGTCTTTAACTTGTGTACGGAGATATCCCTGTTTTTCCCCGCGACGTTTATCAGGTATTCCGTTGCCCCGCGTCCAAGGTTCTTGAAAAGCGGCTGGGTCAGCTTTAATCCGGCGAATGAGGTAAACTGCGGCTCGAATCTGTTGAAGGTGTCGGCGTTTGTCTCCTCCTTGACTGTAAGCGTATATCTTGCGCCAAGGGCAAGTTTGCCTTCCACCCCGGCCTCAAGCGAATAGCCTTCAGACTCGCTTGAAGAAAGCCCGCCCGCAGCGGCCTGCGAACGCGCGCTCAAAGGGGTCTTTGCCTCGGCGCGTTTGATCAACGCAAAGGTCTCAGGGTCGTAAACGGCGCGTTCCTTTTCAACGTCAAGCGCGGCCATTAACGGCGAAACCCTTTCAACTATCAGGTCGAGATTGTTTTCCAGCACGGCTACGGCGCCTTCTCTCAAGGACAAAGGCTTCCTCTGAGGTTCTCCCAAAGCCGTGGACATGGGAGCCGCAAAAAGCACGATTACAAGGATAAAGGTATTTAGGCTGAAGATTTTTAGAGAGGAAACCATGCGTATTAACACCTTCAACCTTCAGCCTTTAATAACAGCCGGGTTTCTGAGTAAAACTTTTCTTGGCCGCGTGCCGCTGGAATGGTCTTTTGGCGGGGCGATCTTTTTCATCAGGTGGAGTCTGCCCTGCGCCTTGAGACGCCTGTATATCCTCACCCACGCGCACTCCTTTTCCATGTCCACCTCGCACATGCCGTGCGCCACACCTCCGCACGGGCCGTTCAAAAGCCCTTTGGGACATTCGGTGTGCGGGCAGATGCCGCCGGTCGAGGCAAGGACGCATTCGGAACACAAAGAGCAGCCTTCAAAAAACCTGCCCTGCCGCTCAACGGTCGCCAAAAACATGGAATCAAGCGCCGGCAAAATAGTCTGAGTCTCGGCAGCCGCCTCAGCGGTCGTGCTCACGCCAGCGCCGCAGGCAAGTACAAGCACCGCGTCCGCGCTTCCTATCTCAGGAGAGACGCGATACTGCTTCAATACATACTGTCTGTAACAGGTCTCAGGCAGACAGGCCGCGCCGGATACGGTAAAGCCTCTTTCCTCAAGCACGACTCTCATCTCCATGACCTCTTTTTCTCCGCCCGTGGCGCACTGTTCGGCGCACGACGAGCAGCCAAGGAGGTAGACCGTCTTTTTCCCTTCGAGGGAGGCGACTATATCGTTTATCTCCTTCTTCTTCGTGATTATCATTTTTTTATTTTTTCACAAGGCGGCGCGCCGCATCCACGGTGTTTGAAAGCAGCATGGCAATAGTCATTGGACCGACCCCGCCCGGAACCGGGGTTATGTAGGAGGCGTGTTTAGAGGCCCCTTCAAAGTCAACGTCTCCGGCGAGCGTCCCGTCCTTGGTGCGGTTTATGCCGACGTCTATCACAACCGCGCCGTCCTTTATCCACTCGCCCTTGATGTATCTCTCCCTGCCTATTGCCGCTATGACGATGTCAGCGGCTGATACCTTTGCGGGGAGGTCTGTTGTCTTTGAATGGCAGATGCTGACCGTAGCGTTTCTTTTAAGGAGCATGCAGGCAACGGGCTTCCCGACGATGTTGCTCCTGCCTACTATGACCGCCTCCTTGCCGCACACGTCTATCTCTATGGAATCGAGGAGCTTCATCACGCCAAGAGGCGTACAAGGGGCCAAGAGCGGAGAACCAATGGCCAGACGCCCCATGTTGTAAGGGTGAAACCCGTCAACGTCCTTAGCCGGGGATATGGCCTCAAGTATGAGCGCGTCGTCTATATGACCGGGGAGCGGCAGTTGCACGAGTATGCCGTGGACTTCGTCGGAGGCGTTGAGTTTGGAGATAAGCGCGAGCAGGTCATTGAGGCTGACATTCTCCGGCAGGGTGTGCTGGAAAGACCTTATGCCCACCTCTTCGCACGCCCTTGCCTTGTTTCTGACGTAGACCTTTGAGGCCTGATTTTCGCCGACAAGCACCACCGCAAGACCGGGGGCCCGTCCCGTATCCCTTACAATCGCCGCTACGACGGCCTTCAACTCGTCGCGTATCCTTGCCGCGACTTCCTTGCCGTTGATTATAAAAGCGTTGTTGTGCCTTTCCATGCGCCTTCCATTCTCATTGTTCACGCTTAACTGTGCAATTATACTGTAATGCCGCGGTGATTGCAACCTAAAGGCCGTGTGAAGACCGTGAACCGTAGAAGTCCCCCTGACAAGGGGGATTTAGGGGGTTGGGGGTTGAATCTTTTCACGGTTCACGGTCACGGTTCACGGTCTTTAAGCACCCTTGACACCAACGGCCTCAGCCGTTATCATCGAATCTGCCGTTTTATCAAACCGGAGGCTGTCATGGGATTTATGGACAATATAAAAGACACGGCCAACGAGACCTTGACCGCCATAAAGGACGCTGGAAGGATAGCAAATCTCAGGCTTCGCCTGTATACGCTGCAAAAAAACTCCAGACGGCTCTTTGCCGAGATCGGCGCGCAGGTCTTCGCCGCGTCTTGCGCGCCGTGGGACAACCCGCTTTCAAAGCCAGCGGTTTTAGGGCTTCTCGCCGAGGCACACAGGCTTGAGGCGGAGAAAAAACTCCTCCTTGACGCGCTCTCGGAGATTTTGACAAGGCAAAAGACGGCGTCAGGGAACGTTGCCGCCAAAAAAGACCGCCTACCTTTTTTGAAAAAAAGGTAGCCCAAAAAACTTTAATTAGGAACAAACGGCCGGGCTGACGAGTACTCACATTGCCCAGCACCCTCAAGCCCTGTTACATAAGGATTATGGAAAACATACCACTGCTTAAAGACATCGTCATCGTCATGGCGGTTACACTGCCCATCATCATCGTTCTTTCAAAGGCGGGGATCCCGGCCATCATCGGCTACCTCGTAACCGGCGTCATAATCGGTCCGTACGGCTTCAGGCTCGTTACCGAGATGAACACCGTCGAGACCCTTTCGCAGATAGGCGTGGTGCTTTTGCTCTTCACCATCGGGCTGGAGTTCTCCATAACCCGCATGTTGGACATAAGGCGCGAGGGCATGTTGGGCGGCGGCCTTCAGGTGGGTTTTACCGTGCTTGCCGTGCTTGGCGCAGCCGTTTTCCTCAACCAGAATTTTTCAGTCGCGCTCCTTTTGGGCTTCATCATAAGCCTTTCCTCGACGGCCATCGTCTTAAAACTCCTTATGGACAGAGGGGAGATAAACTCGGCGCATGGCAACCTTTCCCTTGGCATACTGCTGTTTCAGGACATCTGCGTGGTGCTCATGGTAATGGTCATCCAGGGCATAGGCGGCAAGAGCGACACATCGGCGATTAACGTCGCCAAAAACGTCTCTCTGGCGCTCGTCGCCTTCGTCGTTATCGTGATTGTCGTTTCCTACATAATACCGCGCATATTCGCGCGCGTCGTCAAGCTCAGGAACAGGGAGGCGTTCATCCTCACCATCGTCCTTGTCTGCCTCGGCACGGCATGGCTTACCTCCCTTTTCGGGCTCTCCCTCGCCCTCGGCGCATTTATCGCTGGCCTCGCCATATCAGAGTCCGAATACTCCAACCAGATAGTCGCGGATGTCATACCGTTTCGGGACACGTTCGCAAGCCTGTTTTTCGTGTCCATCGGCATGCTCCTCGACGTTCAATTCTTCATCTCCAATATCGGCTGGCTCTTCATCCTTCTTACTTCAGTCATAGCCGTAAAGACCGTGGTCATAATAGGGGTCGGGCAGGTCTTGAGGTATCCGCTTAGGTTATCCATCATAGTCGGCCTGAATCTGGCCCAGATAGGGGAATTTTCCTTCATCCTTGTCAATATGGGGCATGAGTACGCGCTTTTGAGCGTTGGACTTTATCAGTCGCTTCTGGCCGTCTCCATCATGAGCATGGCCGCAACGCCATTCATCCACAAGTGGTCGTCGGGCGTTGCAATGGACGCCATGCGCGTCTTTACAAAGGGCGCCTCGCGCGACGGCCAGAAGAAAAGCACCCTTCAAAACCACGTGATAATCGTGGGCTACGGCCTTAACGGCCGAAACCTTGCCCGCGTCCTGAAAGAAACCTCCATTGCCCACCTCATCATTGACGTGAACATGGACAGGGTGCATGAGGCAAAGGCGGCCGGCCATAAGGCGTACTTCGGGGACCCGGCGCACCCGGAGATATTGCGAAAGATGGCCATTGACAAGGCCAGGATGATAGTCGTGGCCATATCCGATCCGATAACCGCGAGAAGGATAGTAAAGTCGTCCAAGGATCTGAACCCGACGATATTCGTGCTCGTAAGGACGCGCTACATAAGGGAGGTGGAGGAGCTTTACAAGCTGGGGGCGAATCAGGTCATACCGGAGGAGTTCGAGACCTCGGTCGAAATATTCGCAAGGGTATTGAAGGAGTATCGGATACCCGGCAACATAATACAGAATCAGATAGACCTTGTGCGGCTGGAGGGTTATGCGATGCTCAGAAACCCGTCCATATCGGGAGACAAGCTCCAAAGCCTTGCCTCGGTGCTTGAAAAAAGCCTTACCGACACCTTCTTCGTTGACGAGGGAAACCCCTTGGCAGGAAAGACCCTTGAGAAGCTTGGGATAAGAAAACAGACCGGCGCAACGGTAATAGCCGTAGTCAGAGGCGGGGAGGCAAAGACCAACCCGCCCGCGCACTTCACGATAGAGCCCGGGGATATATTGGTCGTGCTCGGAAGCCACGCCGAGCTGCACGCGGCCTTTGAGATGATGAGAACAACGGCTTGAAGACCGTAAACCGCGGCCGTAAAAGACGCAGAGCAAGACAGTCCTCCTGATAAAGTCCTCCTGATAAAGTCCCCCTGATAAAGTCCCCCTGATAAGGGGGATTTAGGGGGTTGGGGGTTAGGGGGCGCCTTGCACGGAATCACCGAACCATAAATTGTGGGCTATTATATATCGGCGGAATCCATCGCGGCGATCATGCATCTTATTGCTGAAAGGACTATGACCTGCTTCTTTTTATCCATTTTTCTAATCAATCCCGCCATTGCCGCAAAATCGTTTTCAAGCTCTACCGTCTTTTTATCAACATAAGGACTGACAAGGTCTGAAAACGGTATCTCCAATGCGGATACTATTGCATAGCAACTGTAAATAGACGCATTGACCTTCCCCCTCTCTACGTCGCTTATATACGTTGGATGCAATCCCGCCAGTTCGGCGAGTTGCTCCTGCGACAAATCCTTTGACTTTCTGATAGCTCTAATCCGTTCCCCAAGTATTTTAAGAAAATTATCGGCATCCATGCTTAAAGTATAGGCTAAACTTGTTCGGATTTTAATAGGCTAACGGCTAAGTTATGCTTGACTACTTATCCTAAAGACTATATATTTGTCTGGAATTTAGCCAAACCACTAAGGATAGCATCATCCTTCCTGCTTTCCCAACTGTTGCGCTTCGCTATTGAACCGGCGAATAAGAAAGGGGGTTGACCATGTTTAAAGACATAATAAGAGAAGACCCATTCGCGGGATT
>JBBTCG010000114.1:0-9603 GCA_038043305.1 Deltaproteobacteria bacterium
TAAAGGACATGGCTTCAGCGGCTCAGGAAAAGGTGGGGTTTGAAGAGCTGGTTGATAAACTATCGACAAAAGGGCATGATTGATGTTTACCGACTCCTCTCTCATAGTAATAGGGGCATTCATAATCTTCATCCTCGTTTCGATCGGCGCGGTTATCGTGCTTTGGGCGGCCGTGCCGTTTTCGGTTTTCGGGGTCAAGGACTTATTGAAGAATATGATAGCCGAGCAGGAAAAAACCAACGCCCTGCTCAGGGAGATGGCCGGGTCAGATTGTTTCAAGGAAGGCAGGCACAAGGACGACGCTCAGGAAAAGCCGGAGAATCTGCATTAGAGCTTTGACAGAGAACAATCAGCCCCCCGATAGATACATTCCCTCGATAGAGACATTCGAGGGCAGGCTTGGGCAGGCTTAGGCTGACGACCGGTTGCTCGTCGTCTCGCGCCGAAGGCGCGATAAGACGAGCTTCAAAATGAACATTTCCTTACCGGGGCTAACCGTGCCTTTACGGTTAGCCCACACGAATACTGCCCGTGCGGCGAGCACCAGTTATGACTGAAACAAAAGAGCTTACATTAGACTACGTCTCCGCGCTTCTCCGTAAAAGGAATATGATTACCGAGGAGCAGGAGCGCGAGATACGCATCAAGGGCGAGGCTCAGCGCGCGCGGCTCAGGAAATCGCAGGAGTCCTTTTACTCGTCAAGGAGAAGGCTTACCCTGAGCGAGATGGTCTCTCCGGCCGAGGTGGTAGCCTCTCTTAATATCCCGCTTGCGACAGATACGAAAAAACCGATTACAGAGGACATGATAACCGAGGCCATTGCCGAGGATGTGGGCATTCCTTACGTGAAGATTGACCCCTTGAAGCTCAACCTTGACGTGGTAACCTCCCATGTGCCGAGGCCGTTTGCCCAGAAGTACCTCGTAGTGCCTCTTGAAGAAAAGGACAAGGTGGTTACCATCGCGGTGGCGGACCCCTTTAACCTTGAGGCCATTGACAGCCTCAACGCCACGCGCAAGATGAAGATCAAGGTGGTGTTGAGTTCAAAAAGCGACATCCTCAAGATAGTCAGGGAGTTTTACGGCTTCCGTTATTCGGTCGGCGCGGCTGAAAAGGAGTTTACAGGCGGCACAGAGCTTGGAAATCTTGAACAGTACGTGCGGCTCAGGGGCGCGGTCGAGATTGAGGCAACGGACCAGCACATAGTAAACGCCGTCGAGTACCTGCTTCATTACGCCTATGATCAGGGCGCAAGCGACATCCATATAGAACCCAAGAGGGAGAAGTCCCTTGTGCGGCTTCGCATAGACGGGATGCTTCATTACATACACACCGTGCCAAAGGCCGTGCACCCGTCCGTCGTATCGCGCATAAAGATGCTCTCCCGCATGGACATAGCCGAAAAAAGAAGGCCGCAGGACGGCAGGATAAAGACGGCGTTCAAGGACAGGGAGGTGGAGTTAAGGGTGTCCACCCTGCCGACCGCCTTCGGCGAGAAGGTGGTCATACGAATCTTCGACCCTGAGATACTGTTTCAGGACGTATCAAGCCTCGGCTTTACTCAGCGGGAGTTCGACGTGTTTTCGTCTTTCCTGAGAAAGAGCTACGGGATAATATTGGTTACCGGCCCGACCGGAAGCGGCAAGACCACCACGCTTTATTCGGCCATGAAGTCGTTGTCCACCCCTGAGGTGAACATCATAACCATCGAGGACCCGATAGAGATGATAGTGGAGGAGTTCAATCAGGTAGGGGTCCAGCCGCTCATAGGCGTTGACTTCGCGGGAAGTCTCAGGACCATACTGCGCCAGGACCCGGACATAATAATGGTCGGAGAGATACGCGACAAGGACACGGCGCAAAACGCGGTGCAGGCCGCGCTTACGGGACACCTTGTGTTCTCGACGCTTCACACGAACGACGCGCCGACGTCCATTACAAGGCTTGCGGATCTCGGGGTGCCGCCGTTTCTCATAAACTCCACCATCATAGGGATAGCGGCCCAAAGGCTCGTAAGAAAGATATGCAAGCACTGCGCCAAGTCAAGGCCGCTTACCCCGGAAGAGATGGAGCATCTGAGGCTAAAACCAAAGGAGTATACGGTCTCTTACGGCGAGGGATGCACTGAGTGCAGGGGCACGGGCTATAAGGGCAGGATAGCCGTGTTCGAGGTATTGCCCTTCTCGGACAAGATACGGGCGCTCGTTACAAGCGCGACCGACATTGCCCTCGTGGAAAAGACGGCAAGGGCCGAGGGCATGTCAACGCTCAGGGAGAGCGCTATAAGAAAGATGCTGCAGGGTATTACCACATACGAAGAGGTTGTATCTGTAACTTAGGCAGGCCGCAGAAAACGCCCATCTGCGTCGCTTCTCACTGCGGCGCACAACCCCCGATAGAAACATTCGGGGGCAGGCTCCGTGCGCCTCATTCGTCGCTCCTTAGACGCCTTGCATCTGGGCGTTTTTGAGCGGCCTGCGTGTTAGCCTGTTAACAGGCCCGAAAGGACACAGTGAAGATAGTCTCGGCTGAATTCGTCTTGAGCGCCTATAAGAGTTCGCACTACCCCAATGACGACCTCCCCGAGGTGGTTCTTATCGGCAGGAGCAACGTCGGCAAGTCATCCCTTATAAACTCGCTTGTCAACCGCAAAGGGCTTGCAAAGACAAGCTCGGCGCCGGGCAAGACCCGCTCGATAAATTTTTACCGGATAAACAACGCCTTTTATATTGTAGACCTTCCGGGTTTCGGCTACGCCAACTGCCCTAAGAAGGTGCAGCAGGGCTGGGAAAAGATGATAGCGGAGTACCTTGAATGCCGCCCTAACCTCAAGGGCGTGTTTATCATCCTTGACCCAAGACGGGACGCGACCGAGGTTGAACACTCCCTTTATGCGTGGATTGAGCGATTATCCCTCCCCGTTGCAACGGTCTTTACAAAGACCGACAAACTATCGCGCAGCGAACTGGCGCGAAGGACAACGGCTGTAAAACTTTCCCTCAGTATGGAAAAACCAGTGCTCTTTTCGTCAATAACGGGCATCGGCGTTCCTGAACTTGGCAAAAGGATACGGGAGATGACAGCTTCAGGCGCATGACCCGCAAAATATTCAGCTTGACAAAAACCGGCTAAAAGGGGATTAATTTAACGAATAGCGTTGTGATGCGCGCTATGAGGGAGATTTAATGACGATAAAACCATTCATACCGATATGCCTCATGGGCGTTTTGCTTGCCAACGGTTGCGCCATATTTTCAGACGAGGCGCGCGAGGCCGAGGTCAAGGAGCTTGGCGCAAAGGTTCATAATCTCAAGACAGCCCTTTCAGAGACCAACACCAGTGTTGACGACCTTGACAACAGATTTCGTCTGTTGCATGAAAAGGTGCAGGGCGGCGCAGCAGCGCCGGTCTCCTCAACAGCGCCTGCGGCCTTAGAACAAAGCGCGCCTCCGGTTCCAGAGGGGTTGAAGGTGGTGAGTCTTCCGGAGGAGGCTCAAAAGAGCCAGGCTCCATCAGCGGCAAAACCCCTTAAAGCGGAAAAACAGGAAAAGCCGGAGGCCATGTATGACCGCGCTCAGGACCTCTTCATCGCAGGCAGGTATAATGACGCAAGGGAGGCGTTCCTGAACTTTGCGGCGCAATACGGCGCTCATGGCCTTGCCGACAACGCCTTGTACTGGGCGGGCGAGACGTACTATTCGGAAAAGGAGTTTGACAAGGCGCTGCAACTGTTTTTAGAGGCCGTTGGCAAGTACCCTGCGGGCAACAAGGCGCCGGATTCGCTCCTCAAGGCCGCATACTCATACTTGGAGTTGAACAAGGAAGACAAGGCAAGAGAGATATTCGAACAACTTGTTAAACGGTATCCTGATTCTCAGGCTGCGGGGCTGGCAAAAAGGACGCTTCAAAAGCCGGCCGCCGCGAAAAAAGGAAAGGGTTGAGATGAATAAAAATAGATTGATGCAGGCCGGCCTCATGCTCCCTGTATTGCTTGTCCTTTCAACCGTTGTCGCCTTTGGAGGGGACCAGCCGGATACGACCGAAAAGTCCGAGTATACGGTTATAAGGCATGATACGCTCTGGGGCATATCAGGGAGGTTTCTTAAAAATCCGTTCAAATGGCCCGCCATATGGAAACAAAACCCGCATATAAAGAATCCAGACCTTATTTATCCGGGGGACAAGGTGCGGATTACGCCAAACGGTATAGAGGTCATAGCCGCAATGCCAAGGCAATCGGCGACAACGGCAGATGCCATTGTTTCCCCGTCCGCGCCTGATCATGAAAAATTGCCGATAACCGTGCTTCAAGAGGAAAGGGTGGTCGTGCTTGAGCCGGAGGCCGCTCCAGTTGTAGAGGCCAAGGCCGAGGCCGCGCCAATCGCAGAGGACGCCAAGGCTGAACCGGTAAAGGCCGAGGCGAAGCCGGAGGAAAAGGCCGCGCCCGCAAAAAAACTTTCCATGCACACGATGATAAGGCAGGGCTTTATAAGCACCCGCGCCCTTGAAAAAAGCGGCACCATCATAGGCAGCCCGGACAATAAACTCTATTTTAGCCGAGGCGATACCGTATACATATCCATGAAGCCGGATAGCGGGCCAATTGCGGCAGGCGCGAGGTTCACGATTTTCAGCGCAGGCGACAGGATACAACACCCGGTCACAAAGGAGTACATCGGCAATATTATAGACGTCAGCGGCAGCCTTGTGATTACCGGCGCTGAAGGCGTGGTAAAAGGCAAGATTGAAAAGTCCTTTAAGGAGATAGCGCGCGGCACGCTCCTTAAACCCTATACCGAACCCGTGAAGGAAGTGGAGGTAGCGGCAGCGGAGGCGCGGGTACAAGGCGTGATCGTTTCAGCGCTTGAGGGCAAGGAGAACCTTTCAATCGGGGACGTTGCATACATAGACAAGGGGCTCCGGGACGGGCTTAAAAAAGGCAACGTGCTGAGGATATACAGGGAGGAAAAAAAGCGCGTCCCTGATCCGTACAGGGAAAAAACGATAATAACCCTGCCGCCCGCTGAGCTTGGAAGGCTCGTGGTTGTTGATCCGGGTGAGGATACATCGGCGTGCGTCGTGCTCCAGAGCCTCGGCGTGATCGTATGGGGAGATCAGGTCAGCACGGAACAGGCCGGCAAATAAGGGCAGCCATCTTCGCGCGCGTTCAGGTTTTTTCAGGGGATGGCTTGTCGGCCATCCCCTGCTGTGTTGTGAGGGGTAAGGTCTTTGGTAGTGGATAAAGACGTCTTGAAATATTGGCTTGCCCTTACAAGGACCAAGGCGGCCGGTAAGGCCGGGCTCCTCAAAGACGTGCTTTCTCGTTTTTCGGAGCCTGAAAACCTGTTCAGGGAGACTACCCGGGCGCTTGATACCCTGTCCCCTGAGGCGGCCTCGATTGTCAGGGGCTTTGACGACTGGCTCTGGGTTGACGAGGAGATAGGCCGCATAGAGGCCGCCGGAGCAATCGTCTTCACTTTCAATGACCTCCGCTATCCGGCCGCTCTCAGGGAGATAGACGTCCCGCCGTGCCTGTTGTATGCGAAAGGCGCGGCGCTTGACTCGCTGAATAACCCGGCAGCGGCGTTGGTCGGCACAAGGAGGCCGACTCATTACGGCCTGCGCGTGGCCGAAACGATTGCAAGGGGGCTTGCGTCAATGGGCGTTACCGTGGTGAGCGGCATGGCCAGGGGGTGCGACGCCGCGGCTCACAAGGGGGCGCTTCAAGCGGGCGGTGTTACGGTTGCGGTGTTCGGCACGGGCGTTGACGTCGTCTATCCAAGGGACAACGCAAAGTTATATGAGGATATAGTTGCGAGGGGGGTCGTGCTGTCGGAGTTTCCCATGTCAACGCAGCCAAGGACATACAACTTTCCGCAAAGAAACAGGATCATAAGCGGCATATCCAAAGGCGTCGTGGTAGTAGAGGCGCCCTTCAGAAGCGGCGCGCTGATGACGGCGCGTCTTGCGCTTGAGGCCAACAGGGAGGTCATGGCCGTGCCGGGCGCGGTTACGTCGGCACAGAGCCGCGGTACTAACGGCCTCATAAAACAAGGGGCGCATCTTGTTGAAAGCGCCTCTGATGTGATGTCCGTGCTTGGCTTCCCGCTTGTAAAGACGGAGCGCCAGAGTTCAAGTCTGGAGTTGAGCATAGATGAGGCTGTTGTCTGGAATACGCTCGGCGATGAGCCGTCGCATATAGATACGGTTCTTGATAAAGCGAAGCTCACACCCAACAGGGCCGCGGCCATTCTGATTGAAATGGAGCTAAAGGGGTTTATCCGGCAGCTTCCCGGAAACCGTATTGTAAAGCTGTTATGATTTGATTCATTGAAAGATTGCATTATAATTGTTACGTTTGAGACGGAATAAACCTTGAGGCGGTAAAGATACACCATGGGAAAATCGCTTGTAATAGTGGAATCGCCTGCAAAGGCCAAGACCATCAATAAATTCCTCGGCAAGGAGTTTGTGGTGCTGGCCTCCATAGGGCACATAAAAGACTTGCCCAAGAGCAAGCTCGGGATTGATATTGACAACGGCTTTGAGCCGCGCTATGAGCTTATAAAGGGCAAGGTCGCAGTGGTCAAGGAGCTTAAAAAGGCGGCTAAGGCCGCTGACAGGATATTCCTTGCGCCTGACCCTGACAGGGAGGGAGAGGCCATAGCCTGGCATATCGCGGAGGAGATAGATGCAAAGCGCGAAAAATGCTCCCGTGTGCTCTTTAACGAGATAACCGAAAGAGCGGTTAAAGAGGCCATAGCGCACCCTTTAGAGCTTGATCGCGACAAGTTCGAGGCACAGCAGGCCAGAAGGGTTCTTGACAGGCTTGTCGGATATCAGGTAAGCCCGATACTGTGGGAAAAGGTAAAGTACGGTTTGAGCGCGGGCAGGGTTCAGTCCGTTGCGGTGCGGCTGATATGCGACAGGGAGCGCGAGATATCGGCCTTTGTTCCAAAGGAGTACTGGTCAATCATTGGCGAGTTCAATGGCGGCGAGCCGGCCACCGACTTTATCGCCAAATTGGCGAAAAAGGACGGGGTAAAGGTAGAGCTGAATAATGAAGGGGACGCGCAGTCCGTGCTCAAGGCGCTTGAAGGCGCCGACTATTGCGTCTCATCCGTTGAGACCAAGGCAATAAACCGCCGTCCTGCCGCGCCGTTCACTACAAGCAAGCTCCAGCAGGAGGCCGCAAGGAAGCTGAGTTTTACCGCCAAGAAGACCATGATGATAGCCCAACAGCTTTACGAGGGCGTTGAGCTTGGCACCGAAGGCCCGGTGGGCCTTATCTCCTATATGAGGACCGACTCCACGCGCATATCGGCTGAGGCCGTGGCGCAGGCGCGCTCGTTCATAGAGACGAAGTACGGCAAGGATTATCTGCCGGCTTCAGTCAACGTATACAAGAGCAAGAAGGCGGCGCAGGACGCGCACGAGGCCATAAGACCGACATATCTTCATCATCCGCCGGACGAGGTAAAGGCGCATCTTACAAAAGATCAGTTGAAGCTCTATCAGCTTATATGGAACAGGTTCATCGCCTGCCAGATGTCGCCCGCCATAATTGACCAGACACGCGCCGAGATAAGCGCGCGGGAATATATATTCGCGGCAACGGGCTCCATAGTCAGGTTTCCGGGGTTCATGGCCGTGTACGTGGAGGGCACCGACGCAATCGAGGCCGATGAAGACGGCAAACTGCCCGCGCTTAAAAAGGGCGAAGCAATACTGCTTCAGGCGCTTAACCCCAATCAGCACTTTACGCAGCCGCCCCCCCGTTTTACCGAGGCGTCGCTGGTTAAGGAGCTTGAGGAAAACGGCATAGGCCGCCCGTCCACTTACGCGGCCATCATCACAACCATACAGGACAGGGAGTACGTCGTTAAGGACAAGACGCAGCTAAAGCCCACGGAGCTTGGATTCCTCGTTACCGACCTGCTCGTCAAGAGTTTCCCTGAGATATTGAACGTCGAGTTCACGGCTCAGATGGAGGAGCGGCTTGACGGCATAGAGGAGGGCAAGGCCAAATGGCAAAGCGTCATGGGCGAGTTTTACGAGCCGTTCAAGGAAAGCCTTGACAAGGCGAAGGTGGACATGAAAAACATGAAGACCGAGGAGGTTCCAACCGACCTCGTTTGCGAGAAGTGCGGCAAGGGCATGGTGATAAAGTGGGGAAGGAACGGGAAGTTTCTGGCCTGTACGGGATACCCTGAATGCAAGAACACCAAGGACTTCACCACCACGGAGGACGGGAAGGTGGCCGTCGTCGAGAAGATAGCGGAAACGGTTGACACGCCCTGCCCCAAGTGCGGTGCGCCCATGCTCTTAAAGAGCGGCAGGTTCGGGAAGTTCATTGCCTGCTCCAAGTATCCCGACTGCAAGACGACACAGCCGTATTCAACCGGCATCCCGTGTCCGAATAACGACGGCGGCGCACTCGTGGAGCGAAGGACGAAAAAAGGCGGCAGGGTCTTTTTCAGCTGCTCGCTCTACCCCAAGTGCGAATACGCTACATGGCAGTTGCCTAAGCAGGAGTAAGAGGTCGTGATGCGTAGAAGTCCCCCCGATAAAGTCCCCCTGACAAGGGGGATTTAGGGGGTTGGGGGTTGAACCTTTTTTAAGCATCACGGTCTTTAACAGGACACACTCATCTTGTTCCCGCGCCATTACCTGAAAAAGAAGTGAGGATCAGAGATGATAACGAGAGACGCAAAAAATATCTTTGTCGTTGACGACAGCATATTTTTCCGCACCAAACTGAGCGACATACTTGTTGAGGCCGGGCACAAGGTGAGGTTTGCCAAGGACGGCAGGGAGATTATAAACGAGCTTAAGATCGACTCGGACAGCATAGACCTGCTGATACTGGATTTACAGATGCCTGAGATAGACGGCTTCGGCGTCCTGAGGTGGCTCAAGGAAAACGGTTATGCCGGCAAGTTTCCGGTGCTTGTCGTTACCTCGGTGTACGAGCCGGGACACGTAATGGAGACGCTCAAGAACCTCGGCGCGACAGGACTGATGACAAAGGGGTTTACGCCTGAGCAGATAATCTTCAGGGTCAACAGGATACTTTTTCCGGGCAAGACCACAAACCGCGCGCCAAAGGTGCGCGTCCCGGTGTCAATGCCGGTTGACTTCACCATAGGAGAAAAGACGCTGACCGGATTTGTCCTTAATATCAGCGAAACCGGCATATTCCTTCACACAAGGGCGGACATCCTCACGGGCGCCGTGATGCACATGAAGTTCACCCTGCCCGGCATCGAGCGTCTATTCGACCTCAAGGCCGTTGTCAAATGGTCTACCGCGGACATTGACCGCAACACGCTGTTCGGCGGCTTCGGCATCATGTTCACTTCTCTGACTCAAGAGGAGCAGGACGACCTCAATCGGTTTATTGACAACGAACTGAAAAGGCTTGGGGTAGAGGACGTGGTTTAGCAGGCCGCTGAAAAACGCCCATCTGCTGCGTTGTCTGCGTCGCTCCTCACTGCGACGCACAACCCCCGATGGAAACATTCGGGGGCAGGCTCCGTGCGTCTCATTCGTCGCTCCTCGACGCCTTGCATCTGGCTGGGTTCCCATTGCGTCTTTTCATT
>JBBTCG010000115.1:0-14201 GCA_038043305.1 Deltaproteobacteria bacterium
GCTTGTCGCAGAGAATTTTAATTATAGGCTACTTTTTCTTTGGTTTATCCATGCATTGTACGCGCCTTCTTATCTCCTGAGCCATATCGGGCCTGCCCATGTCTTCAAGCCAGCGGAGCTTGTCAAGAGTGGCCTGTTTCAACTCGCCCCTGTTGAGAACGCTGTTCAAACTGTCTTCAAGCATCTTTGCCGCGTCCTCGATAAAGCCTTCCTCGTCCTTCATCAGCAGTTCGGCCACGCTTCCCGCAACTGGAAGTTCACGTATCGCGTCAATCAGCGAAGCGGCGTTTAAGGCGCGGCCGTCCTTTAACACATCGGCAATAATCCTGCCAATCTCCTTCATGGCCTGATCCTCAAACCGCTCTATTGCGGCGCAAGCCCTTTCGCCGTAGTATTCCGGGTGCTTGAGTAAAATCCTGAGTATCGTCATCTCCTTCAGGTTCACGGGTCGCTTTTTATCGCCGGTCGTACGATTGGCAACGCTCGTTGCCGCTTTATCCTGAGGCGCTTTGCCGGTCTTCATGGCCGTATACAGCGCGTCAACCGGCAGCCCCAGCGTTGATGCGATCATGCCGACGTAATGCCCCTTTTCCGCGATATTCGACATCTTTGAAAGACGGCCCATCGCTTCATTAAGGTATTGCCCCTTGCCTGCGGCCTGGGTCAGGTCGCATCTGTGTTCAAGCTCATTCAGGAAAAAGTCCATTAGGGGTCTGGCCGCGTCAAGCGCGGTCTGCATTGCGCTCGCCCCTGAAGCAGAGAGAAACTCGTCCGGGTCTTTTCCGCTTGGCAGCAGTACGGCGCGGCACGGCGTCTCCCCCTCTAAAGACAGGTCAAGGGAGCGAAGGGCTGCGCGCCTGCCCGCCTCGTCCGAATCAAAAAGGAGGTAGACCGCATTGCCCTTTAGCAGGCGCAGGTGCTCTGCGGTAATGGCCGTGCCCATCGTGGCAACGCTGTTGTCAAAGCCGTTTTTGTGCATTGCGAGAAGGTCAAAGTACCCCTCGACGACTATCACCGCATCCTTTGCCGTAATGGCGCGCTTTGCCTGATATAGTCCATACAGGACCGCGCCCTTTTTGAACACCTCGGACTCCGGCGAGTTAAGGTACTTAGGCTCCGCGTCCCCCAAGCTCCTGCCGCCAAAGCCTATGGTTCTGCCGCGCGCGTCGCTTATGGGAAAGATCACCCTTGCCCTGAACCTGTCGTAGTAACCGTTGTCTTTCTTGATGATAAGCCCCGCCTTGACGGCCCGCTCAGGCTGGATGTTTTTTCTTTTAAGGGCCCCCGCGCACCCCTCCCAACTATCCGGCGCAAAGCCAACGCCGAAGTTGTCGAGTATCTGCCCCTCGTAGCCGCGTGTTTTAAGGTACTCCCTTGCCTTTGCGCCCGCCTCGCTTTTAAGCGCCTCTGAAAAATAATCCTGAGCCGCCTTGAGCGCCTCATAGATCCGCTCGCGGCCGGATATTGCGCCTTGCGCCATGCCCGGCCTTTCCTGCTTTATTACTACGCCGTAACGCGCGGCTAGGCTCTCCACCGCCTCAGGGAAGCTCACCCCCTCCTTGTTCATCAAAAAGGTTATGGCGCTTCCGGTGGCATGACAGCCAAAGCAATAATATATCTTCTTTTCCTCGCTCACGGAAAAGGACGGCGTCTTTTCGGAATGAAAAGGACACAGGCCGATATGGTTGGCCCCGCGCTTATGTAAAGGCACGTACTCAGAGACGACCTCGACGATATTGGCCCTGTCCCTGACCTCTTCTATCTTGTCTTTCGGTATCATCTATTTCAGTTCCACCACTGTTACGCCCGCGCCTCCGGCGCTCTGTTGGGCAAGGTAAAACCCCTTAACAAACGGGCAGGCCGCAAGATACTCCGCGACGACCTGCGCCAGCCTTCCCGTGCCAGTGCCGTGTATTATCTCAACGCTCTCAAGACCGGCCACGTGCGCGTTATCGAGGAATCTTTGAACAACGGCTATGCCCTCATCTGCGCGAAGCCCGATGATGTTTATTGTCCGTCCCTCATCGGCGTTGGACAACTGCGCCATGCCCTGACGTTTTTCAACCTCTGCACCTGTTTGCGCCTGCCCCCGAATGTATCTATCGGGGGTCAGAGCGTCAAAGGCCGCCCAAACCTTGAGCTTGCCAACCAAGACCTCGGCCTTTGCCGCCTTTGCGTCAACGCGCATTACGACCCCTTTTTTTTCACTCTCAAACAGTTTGACCTTGTCCCCGGTCTGCGGCGCATATCCACCACGTCCAATGGGGCGGGGAGGGGATAAGGCGGCAACGGAACGCGCATAGACGACGTTAACGTCCTTTGCAATCCGGCGCGCATCCCCGGCAGTCTCTGCTTTCTTCAAGGCAATGATGGCCGCATCAATCTCCGCGCGCGCCGCGCCTACTAAAGACTCAAACGATGCCCTTGACCTCGCCCTTATGGCCTCGCGCTCCTGCTTGAAACGGCTCAATGCCGTATCTCTCTTTTCCGCAAGCGCATCAAGCCTTTTTCTTGACGATTCAAGCGCCTCGCGCTCCTCATCAAGCCTTTTGATTGACTCCATGAACGCGCCCTCGTCCGGTGAGATAAATCCCCTTGCAGCCTCGATTATATCGGTCGGCACACCAAGGCTTTGCGCTATTGACAGGCCCAGGGACGGCCCCGGAGCGCCGCTCCTCAACCTATAGAGCGGCTTGAAACTCGCCTCGTCGAACTCCACAGATGCGTTAAGATAGCCTCTCTGGGTAGCGGCGCGTCCCTTGAGGATATTAAGATGCGTCGTAACGACGCAAAGCGCGCCGCGTTGTCTTAGATGCTCCAACACGGCCAAGGCAAATGCCCCGCCCTCTGCCGGGTCAGTGCCAGCGCCTATCTCGTCAATGAGCACAAGGGCGCCCTCTTCGGCTCCAAGGAACTCCTTGACGCGCTTTACGTGCGCGGAAAATGTGCTGAGCGAGGCCGTAATATCCTGACTGTCGCCAATGTCCGCGAACACTGAGGTGAAGTTTACCATGACGCTCGCCTCGTCCGCTGGCACGGGTATGCCGGACGCGGCCATGAGGCTCAAAAGCCCGATAGTCTTCAAGGCAACGGTCTTGCCTCCGGTGTTGGCCCCTGATATGACGAGCACACGCTCCTCCGCCGGGATTACGATGTCTATTGGAGTTACGCTCCCTTTGTTTGTCCCTGCATTGAGGACAAGCAAAGGATGCCTTGCGCCGAGGAGCTTCAATTCAACGTTGGTTTGCCACGGTTTGACAATCGGCGCTATGCCGCCCGTCTTTTCCGCAAACCTCTTCTTTGCCTCAAGGCAGTCAAAGGAGATGAGCGTATCAAGGTCGTTTACAAGCGCATCCCCCGCCTCCCTTACTCCGGTCGTCGCGGATTTGAGTATCTCCAACTCCTCGACGCGTTCGTCCTTCTTAAGCTCGGCAACGCGGTTATTGAGCCGCACAAGCACAAGCGGCTCCTTGAAGAACGTGGCCCCGCTTGCTGAAGCGCCGTGTATCACGCCGTCAACTACACAGTGCATCCCGGCCTTCAGGGCAAGGCAGTACCTGTCCTCGCGTATCGTAATATACTCTTCCTGAAGCGCCTGAGCCGTGGATGTATCCGCCCTTATTTCGTCAATGACCGAGCGCGCGCCGCTCCTGCCATTTGCGATCTCCCTTCTTATCCGCAAGAGAGTTGGAGAGGCGTGGTCCTTTATAAAACCTTTGTCGTCGAGTATGCGGCCAAGCTCGTAGGCAAGGCCGGATAGGTCCGACAGGCCGCCCGCCCTTGCGGATATGAGCGGGTATTTTTTTCTCGCATCAAGGCCGGACAGGATGGTCTTGACCCTGACGGATGAATGAAGGTTGTCTCTTATATGGAGCAGCTCTATAGGCTCAAGATGCGCGCCTATCGGGGCGGCCTTTAAGACGAGCGGCCTTATATCGCGCACCTCGCCGAGTCCGGGCCAAATGCTATCCGCAATCATAACGGCAAATTCCGCATACTCCCTGAAGGCGTCCGTTACGGCCTGTACGTCTTTAAGCGGCCTGAGCGCAAGGAGCCGCGCCGCGCCGACAACGCTTCCCGCGCATTGGGCAAGAGCGCGCAAAACAACGGGGAATTCAAGGACGTCAAGTGTAGGTTCATGCACTGCAGTATCCACATTGATATTGTCAATTTATCGAAAAACCACCTGCTGCCCCGTTAAACGACAAACGCCCCGCGAAACCGCAGGGCGTCGAAGGACGGCGTCAACTCAGCGGCTCAAGGCTCAGCTTCTCTCAATCCTTCTAAATCCGGAGGCGCTAACCACCTCAACGCCTTTGAGCATATTGTCAAAGAGCAGGTTCAGCCCAAGCGTGTCGCTTGAGATGTGTCCGGCTATTATGACGTTGATATGATGTTTTTCAGCCTCCTTGCGATGATCGTCGCTTATGTGCATCCCGACGACCGTGCCGACTCCGGCAATTGCAAGTTTCTCGAACGCCTTCTTGCTGCCGCCGGTTCCGCCGGTCATGTCAACAAAGACCTTGCCGGCCCTTCTCTTTTCAGAGCCGCAAACAACGCCGGGGCTGACAGTCTCAACGGCCGTCTTCTTGTACTCCGGTATCTCCATCAATATGCCGATTATGTCGGACACCAGCACGGGCTTTTTTTCGTCGAAAAGGCTTTGCAGATAGGTCGTAACCGCGTTGTCCGACGGCGTGTGTATGCACATGAACGGAATGTTGAGAAGCCTCGCGCCGTCAACGGCCCTCGTGTGATTTACGGACATGAGCCTTCGTTCGACCTCCCTTATGCGCTCCTCCATTATATCCTCGGCCACGTTTATTGGCACGCCGTACTTCTCAAGTATCCCGGACTGCATCCCCATCACGTCGTGGAGCGTTGCCATTGGCCTGCCCTCGGGATGATGCGCGACGATGAGGTCAATGGCCCCTCCCGTCTGATTGAGCCTGTCGGTAAGCAGCACCTCGCCAACCTCCATGTCAATGCCTACGATTACGCGCTTTATTTCTTTGTCAGGGTCGCCAAACAGGATGCGCGTGTCAGAGTACGGATTTTTAAGCCTCTCAATATCGAAGTAAGGCTTATCCTTGTCTTTAAGTTCGTCGTACTCCTTCTTTGCCCTTGCAAGGTCGGTCTTAACCTCGTCCATGCCTCGCGGGTCAAGCTCCATGCCGCGCTTAAAAGCCTTTTCGTAAATGTCCTTTATCTTCATTAACTGTCAGCCCCCAAGCGTCTGTTTTACGACGTCGTTTATGAGTTTTCCGTCGGCCTTGCCCTTTGCCTCGGCCATGACCGCCTTCATCAGGGTGCCCATGTCTTTTATCCCTGTTGCGCCGATTTGTGCGGCTATCTTTTTTACAATGGCGCCGAGTTCGTCTGCGCTGAGTTGAATGGCCTGATAGGGTTTGAAAAAGCCTATCTCCCGCTCCTCCTTTTCGGCAAGGTCAAGGCGGTTGCCATTTTTGAACTGTTCTATGGAATCATGCCTCTGACGGACGAGCGTCGCAACCACGCCGTGTACCTCTTCGTCGGTAAGCGGCCTTCTCAGGTCAAGTTCCTTGTACTTAACGGCGCTCAAAAGGAGCCTCAACGCGCCAAGCCGCTCCTTGTCTCCGGCCTTGAGGCTGGCCGTCATGTCCGATGCTACGGTATCTCTGAGAGTCAAGGTAAGCCTCCTTGCGTCTGTACTGCGTTGAATTTGATGAAGGGGCAGAGCTGACCAGCCGTGTCTTACGCGCCTTTTCTCAACTCGATAAGAACGAGCTTTACCACGGCCTTGAGGGTTTCGAAGACGCCGGGGCCTTCGGCGGCGACGGCTTCGAAGTCCGGCACGCCGCTCGTGTTGATCACCTTTTTAAGCTCTTCAACCGGCACTATGTTGGGCAGGTCGCGTTTGTTGTACTGGATGACGTAGGGTATCTGGTTGAGGTTGTAGCCTTGCTCGATGAGGTTTATCTTCATGTTGTCGAAGCTCTCGATGTTGGCGTCCATCCTCTCCACCTGAGAGTCCGCGACAAAGATTATGCCGTCAACGCCCTTGAGGATGAGCTTTCTCGATGCGTCATAGAAAATCTGACCCGGCACGGTGTAGAGGTGAAATCTGGTCTTGAAGCCCTTGATGTCCCCGAGCGCGATAGGCAGAAAGTCGAAGAAAAGCGTCCTCTCCGTCTCGGTGGCAAGGGTTATCATCTTGCCCTTGGACTCAGGCCTCGTCTTCTTATAGATAAGCTGAAGATTGGAGGTCTTGCCGCAAAGGCCAGGGCCGTAGTAGACGATCTTGCAGTTTATCTCTCTTGAGGAGTAATTTATGAATGACATGTCGGGTAAGTATCGTGCCTCGCGTAAAGGCCGTAAAATTGTAACTGTTGACCGTGTAAAAGAAAAATCCTTTACGGTTACGGTTCACGGTCAACGAACACGGTCTTTAATGAAACAGTTTTTCTATGTCGTCGTCGGTTATTTCCTTGAGGACGTTCTCCTGCTCCACGCCGGCGGCCATTTTGTTAAGGAGTTTTTGTATGCTGCGGGTCAGGTCCTCGCTCGCCTTTTTAACCCTGAGCCTTACAAGGCCGAGGGAAGACCGTTTGTCGAATATGACGACGAGTATGACCCTCTGCCCAACGACCGAGATATGCAGGTTGTCGCGCTCTCCCTCGTGGAACTGGATGGAGAACTCTTTTTCTCCGATGATCTTTGCAAGCCCGCCCGTAGCCGCTATGTTGCCGGCCGTAAGAGAGGCCAGCGACGTTGCGTCTATATCCTGCGTCTCGCCCGTGGAGGCTATGAGCTGGCCGTCTTTGTCCACGAGATAGACGCACTTGGAGTTGGCCTCGCGCAGGAGCTTGTCGATTATTATGACTATCTCCTGATATTCCTCATCATGCAGCACAAACGTACTCTGCGGCATACGGATATTCCTCTCATGTATATTGCAATCGGGAACGGGACGCCTTGCAATCGAATTCGCCTCAGACCCGCTTGCCGTCGAGGTCAAGAAGCCTTTGCCATTCAAGGTCTATGCGCTTCTGGCTCTCATCTATCAGGTGCGCGTTCTCAGGCTTAAAGAGGTGCTTGAACCTGCCCTGAGGCTTTATCCACTCCTCAAACGGCCTCTTCTCCTTTGGCTTGTACGTAACCTTGAGTATGCCGTCCTCAACCTCGTAGAGCGGCCAGTAGCATGTGTCCACAGAGAGCCTGGCCAGCTTCATCGAATCCTCGGGCTTGGTGTACCAGCCAAGAGGACATGGACTCATCACGTTCATGAAGGCAGCGCCTTTTACCTTGAGCGCCTTTTCAGCCTTCTTTGAAAGGTCGGCCCAGTTGTGGGGCGACGCCTGCGCCGCGTATGGGATGTCATGCGCCACGACAATCTTGGTCAAGTCCTTTCTCCAACTCTGCTTGCCCGGGATTACGTCCCCTGCCGGAGATGTCGTCGTGGCAGCGGCCATTGGCGTGGCGCTTGAGCGCTGGATGCCGGTGTTCATGTAGCCGCCGTTGTCGTAACAGACGTAGAGGAAGTCGTGCCCCCTCTCAAGAGCGCCTGAGAGCGCCTGAATCCCGATGTCATAAGTGCCGCCGTCCCCGCCGAAGGCTATGAACTTCATATCCCTGTCCGGTATCCTGCCGCGCTTTCTAAGCGCGCGATAGGCGGTCTCAACGCCGCTTATCGTTGCTGCGGCATTCTCAAAGGCCGAGTGTATCCACGGTATCCGCCATGCGGTGTACGGATATATGGTCGAGCCGACCTCAAGGCAGCCCGTTGCAGTGGTGGCCACTATCGGCGCGTCCGTGGAGCGCAGTATAAGCCTTACTATCGGCGGGATGCCGCACCCGGAACAGAGCCTGTGGCCTCCGGTGAACAGTTCTTTTTTTGCTGAGAGTTCCTTTAACGTAGTCATCTGTCGTTACCCCGTCAAATTGTTATGTACTTCGTCAATTCGTCAACAACGCCGGTTTTTTTGACGTTGGCAAGCTCGTCGAACACGGCTATTGCGTCTTTGACTTTATAGTCCCTGCCGCCAAGGCAGTAGATGCGGCTTATTATCCTCGGTCTTGCGTCAAGTTCGTACATGGCCGAGCGTATGTCGTTGAACAGAGGACCGCCGAATCCGCTCATGGAGTCTACGCGGTCAAGGCAGGCTATCGCCTTCACGTGCTTCAGGGCGTTGGACAGCTCGACGGCCGGGAACGGCCTAAAGAGCCTTGGCCTCAAAAGACCGGCCTTTACACCTTTTGCCCTGAGTTCATCTATCGCAACCTTTGTCGTTCCAGCGGCTGAATTGAGTATCACGATGGCCGTGTCCGCGTCCTCAAGTTTATAGGTCTCAAAGAGTCCGTACTCCCTGCCGAAGGTCCTGCCGAACTCCTTGCCGACCTCGATTACAACCTCTTTGGCGCGGCTGATGGCCTGCGACTGCTGATACTTGAACTCCATGTACGTGTCCTGAAGCGCCAGCGCCCCGTAAGTAACCGGTCTTTCAACGTCAAGAAGCGGGTTTATGGCCTTAAACTCGCCTACGAACCGCTGCACATCTTCGTCTCCGATAAGCTCTATGTTTTCAATGGCGTGGCTCGTGATGAAGCCGTCAAGGCAGACCATTGCCGGTATCCTCACGCGGCTGTCCTCAGCTATCCGCATGGCCTGAAAGAGGTTGTCATACCCCTCCTGAACCGTCTCGGAGTAGAGTTGAATCCACCCGGCGTCCCTCGCGCCCATCGAATCGGAATGGTCGCAGTGGATGTTTATCGGCGCGGAAAGCGCCCTGTTCACGTTCGTCATCACGATAGGCAGGCGCATACCAGAGGCCACGTAGAGCATCTCCCACATGAGCGCAAGCCCTTGAGAGGAGGTAGCCGTCATGACGCGCGCGCCTGCGGCTGATGCGCCTATGCAGGCGCTCATCGCGGAATGTTCGCTCTCTACGGTAATGTACTCGGTCTGAACGACCCCGTCCGCCACGTAGCTTGAAAACTCCTCGGCAATCTGCGTTGACGGGGTTATCGGATAAGCGGCGCACACGTCCGGGTTTATCTGCTTCATGGCGTACGCAATGGCGGAGTTGCCGGTAAGGGCGGTCTTTCCTTTTATAGCCGTTATTGCCATTAGCTTTTCTCCTCCTCCATCTTTATGGCCTTGACCTTGTCCGGGCACTCGACGGCGCATATTCCGCAGCCCTTGCAGTGCTCCATGTCAAAGCCTATCATCTTGCCGTGCTCGGTTATAATGGCTGAGTCCGGGCACATGACCCAGCATATCAGACAATTGGTGCATTTGGCCGCGTCGAGAACCGGCCTTAACTTTCTCCATCCGCCGGTCTGATAATCATGCGCGCTTCCGGCCTTTGGGATGACGCCCCCTGCCGGAAAACGCGCCTCAATGTCATTAGCCTTCTTTACCATGTCAAACCCCTCTTTATGCGCCTGCGCGCGATATATCTATCAGGCTGTAAGAAAAACAACGGACATTACTCCCACCTCACCTCGTCGTACCCGCGCCTGATGGCCTCGATGTTGCCATTGATGACCTTCTCGCTGAACTTCTTAGAGTAGTTTTCCTTAAAGTTTTCGATAAGGGCGTCAACTGAAATTACATTTGTCGCCTTTGCAAGCGCGCCAAGGAGCGGAGTATTCGGCATAAGCCTGCCAATGGTCTCAAGCGAAATCTTCGAGGCGTCAATGGTTGCGACCCTTGCCTCAAGGCTTTTGACATTCAGCTCTTTTCTCATCTCGGCCGGGCCTTTGGCCGTATTGACTATGAACACCGCGTCCTTGGGCGTGCCGTCCGTTACGCCCGCTATCTGGATAAGCGTTGGATCCGCTATGAGCACGTACCTCGGCTCAAGCACCTGGCAGTGGAGCCTTATCGGCTCGTTTGCAATCCTGTTATACGCCCTGACCGGCGCGCCCATCCTTTCAGGGCCGAACTCCGGGAATGCCTGAACGAATTTGCCTGAAGCGACGCACACCTCGCCAAGGAGCTTTGCAGCGGTAACGACGCCCTGCTGCGCCCTGCCGTGCCACCGTACCTCTAAAGCGCTTTCCATGACAATCCTCCAATGATAACTGATAACCGTTCTAAGCGGCCTTACCCCGGCCCGCCGTCAAATTGTCCTTCTGCCTTCCATTGCCCTGTTGAGCGTGGACGGGTCCATGTATTCTATGAAGCTGCCGACCGGCACGCCTGAGGCGATGCGCGTGAGAATAACGTTATACGGCTTTATAATACCCGCGATATAGGTTGCCGTCGCGTCTCCCTCGGCGTCGAACCCGGTGGCAAGTATGACCTCATTGACTCCGTTGGAGGCAACCCGCTCGACAAGCTCCCTTATCTTTATCTCATCCGGGCCTACTCCCTTGAGCGGGGCAAGATTTCCGTGCAGTATGTGATAAGCGCCCCTATATCCGGCCATTGCCTCGATGGCCATCATGTCCTTGTAGTCGGACACCACGCATACTTGGGATTTGTCCCTCCCCGCGTCTGAACATATGGCGCACGGGTCAACGTCTGAAAAGGTCATGCAACAGGAACACAGCCCCACGCTGTCCTTGACCGCCTTGAGGGACGACGCGAACTCCTCGGCATACTCCCTGTTTGTATTAAGAACGAACAGGGCAAGCCTGGTCGCCGTCTTTTCTCCGATACCCGGCAGTTTCGCAAACGACTTTATCAGCCTGTTGATGGGTTCAGCGTATTGCATCCTGTTAAAACAACCCCGGTATATTAACCCCAAGTCCGGCGGTCAACTTGCCCATCTCGTCAGAGGCCATTTGCTTGGAACGCCTCAGACCCTCGCCTACCGCCGCGACAACCAAATCCTGCAACATGTCAACGTCGTTAGGATCAACGACCGACTTGTCAATCTTTATGCCCACCAATTCCTGAGCGCCGTTGACGATTGCCGTAACCATGCCGCCGCCGCTCGACGCCTCGCACGTCTTCGAGGCAAGCTCGCGCTGCACCTCGGCCATTTTTTCCTGCATCTTCTGCGCCTGCTTCATTATGTTGCCAAGCTGCTTAGACACTATCCCCTCCTGCGGTCTTCGATGACGCGGCCTCCGAGTATCCTCACCGCGTCCTTTACGGTCTTATCGTCCCTAACCGTGCCTAAGGCCGCCTCAGACGTCTTTATGGTTACGCTCATCTTCCTTCCGAAACAGTCGGAAGCGAACTTCTCTATTATATCCTTCTTAATCCCAAGAAAATTAGCCTTTGCCGCGTCCGTGATTATCTCAATCATTGCCTCGTTCCTGCTTATGACTGAGCCGTCAAGCATCGTTGCCCAAGGCACGTTCTTCTGACGAATGAATGCGCCGAGGTCATCGGTTGCGGCGTTCTCGTCCGCAACCTGTGCGGCCAATTGCGGCGTCTCAACGGCCTGCCTCGCAACAGGCAACTGCCCGGAGGCGCTTTTCTTGATGCCGCCAGTATTGCCTGTCCCTGATGCCCCCCTTGTCCCGATGTTGCGGCCAAGCTCTTCAAGACGGGCGATAAGCGCGTCTACCGGCCCAACGTCAAGATGCACGGACTTTAAGAGCGCCATCTCAAGAGAATATCTCCGTGAGGCGCTTCTTGATATCTCCTCATAGCCCTTTGACAGGACGCTGAATATCGTCTGAAGCCTCTCAAGCGGCGCGTCCCTCGCAAGCGCGGCAAGGGCCTCGGCCTCGCTCGCAGGCAGGTCTACAAGAGACAAGTCGCCCGCGACCTTGAGCACGGTAACGTCTCTGACACACTCGATGAGGCGAGCACATGCAACCTTCAAATCATAACCAAAATTATATATCTTTTCAACTATATTCAGACATGATGGTCCGTCGGAGCGAATAACCGCGCCGACAAGCTCAAGAAGGGAGGTCCTGTCCATGAGTCCAAGGGCTGAACTTACGTCCGCGTCACTAACGGTGCCGCCGGAAAAAGCGGCCACCTGCTCTAAAAGACTCTGCGCGTCGCGCAGGCTTCCGTCAGACTCCCTGGCCAGCGTAAAAAGCGCCTTATCGTCGGTTTTTATCCCCTCTTCAGCGGCTATCTTTGACAGGTGCCCCTGTATGTCCTTAAACGGTATCCTCTTGAAGTCGAAGCGTTGGCATCTTGATACGATGGTTAGCGGTATCTTATGGGCCTCGGTCGTGGCAAAGATGAAGACCGCGTGAGGAGGCGGCTCTTCAAGGGTCTTTAGAAGGGCGTTAAAGGCGGGCGTTGAGAGCATGTGTACTTCGTCAACTATATAGACCTTGTATCTGCCCTGACTCGGCACATAGCCGATGGCCTCGCGGAGTTCCCTTATGTTATCAACGCTGTTGTTCGATGCCCCGTCAATCTCCATGACGTCCATTGAAGAGCCGTTGGCAATTGACTTGCAGGAATCGCATGAGTTGCATGGGGGGCTGGCGGCCTCTCCAGTGCAGTTGAGGCACTTGGCAAGGATGCGCGCAGCGGTTGTCTTGCCGACGCCGCGCGGCCCGCAAAAAAGATAGGCGTGCGCGAAATGGCCGGTCTTCACCGCGTTTTTCAGAGTCCGCGTTACGTGCTCCTGGCCGACTATCTGCTCAAAGACGCTTGGCCGCCACTTGCGCGCTATTACCTGATATGAGGACATCCCTTTAGAATACCGGTTTTAAGGTTTCAAAACGGGGCAAAACAGCGGACTTATCAAGGCCGACAAAGAACAACCGGCTCTACTTCCAAGCGTCTGTGTTGATAGCCAGGCGCCCTTGCGGCACATGGGTTTAACCGCTGCCGTTGCTTCCTTCCGGACCTGGCGGGGTTCGCAGTCAATCCATTGCGCAAGACCCGGCTATCAACACAGACGCCTGTTTGACGACATTAAAGGCGTTCAAATCCCTTCGGCTTCTTACTGAAAAACTGGCGGAGAGTCGTGGACGGAAGTTGAACCCTGCATCTCCAAGAGATTCAACTACTTGTGAAAACGACTATCCGCAAAGGTAGACGCGGTTTCGTTTATCTCAGCAATTAAACCGCGTTACTTCTGCCAATATTACAAACAGAACAAAGTGTCCGCAGATTATCCAGTTCTGTTTCGCCACCCTTCGACCATGGTTTAATATGATCTACATGAAGCACGACAGATGGATCTTTTGCTGGACTAAGCCCGCACATCTTACAGATACAACTATCTCGAATTAAAACTGTTGCTCTTAGCCTCCAGTTAATTTTCCGAGGCGTTCGCTGGGCCTGCCCTGCCTTTTGTTTTATCTGCGCACTCTCAGCTATTATATTCTTGCTTTCCGAAGGTTCATTAATATAATCAATAAACGCCAGCAAAGCTTTGTTCCACGAACCAAATCGCCTTTCATACGTGCCAAGTGAGAATCTTGAATTCCCTGCGGTTTTCGCCTTAACTAAATCCTTACCAACCGGCTGTCGTCCAAGTTGTTGCCAAATGTTAGCCAAATTCTCAAAAAGCGTTTCTTCTTTATTGTTCGATGTATTAATCACTTTTAGGCCACCGGCTTCCAAAGCCTTATTCCATGATCCAAATCGACGAATGAACGTATTTGTGCCAAACCTGCCCTCTTGAGAATAAAGAACAGAGGTTATTATTCCTCGATTATGCGAAGCTATCCTTTTCAAATCCTCAAGCAGGCTTTCTTTGGGAATATTTCTTTCTCGCAGGTTTAATTCAAACTTTGTCATTCGCTTCTCAATAATTTCTTGTTTTGAGGCAATTTTTTATAATTTTCTTTGCTAATAACTCTTTTGCCGCTTTTACGTTCCAATTCATTTCTCGCATTGCCCGCCACAGCGCCGCCCTCAAACGCGGCTTGTTTATTTTCTACAAAGCCTTGAGCATCTTTATTGACGGCAATCTCTTTGGTCGAAGCTTCTCCAAGCATTGAAAAGATCAACTCCAGATCGGTCATGTGATCCCTTAGATTTTCACGTTTTAGCCCTTTGTGCTTTTTATAAGCAGAAGGCGTCATGCCAAACGTTGCTTTCGAAATTTCAGCGGTTAATATTTCGTATTCCTTTTGCTCCTTTATGTCACGCTTCCGCCACTGGTCAGTTAATTCCTCACGGATAGCAATTCCTCGCATCCGTTTCTCAATCCATTCATCGCTATACCCTTTTGCCTTATATAAAGCCCTTGTTCTTTTGGTGGCAAGCTCGGGGTTCTCTATCTCTTGGATCCGCTCATAACCAACTCTAGCCAACCAGCGCTTGAATGGCTCGGCTTTTG
>JBBTCG010000116.1:0-5928 GCA_038043305.1 Deltaproteobacteria bacterium
ATTTTGAGGCTCCGGCATCGAAGTTCGGATGACACAGGTGGCCTTTGCCGCTTGCCGCTGCGGCGCACGTGGGGCATGAATATGTCTTTACGTATCGTGGCATGGTTCTGAGATGCTCCTTTTTTGACAGCGTCCGTCTTTATGAATAAACGTCCATAAGCAGCGCTGTGAGTTTTCTGAGGTGCGTCTTTTCCTGTTCGATAAGGTTTTCGAGAATCAGCCTGTCCCTGCCCCGCATCATGCCGCCAAGCTCATAGTAGAAAAGTAACGAGTCCTTTTCCATGCCTATGGCCGTTTGAACGGCCTGTTTCTCGCTCTTTATGGCCTTGGCAAGACGCGCCCCCTCGCCAACGAAGGTAAAGACGCGCGTATCGGCAAGGGCGGAGAGGTATCCGGCGGCCTCTTCATTATAAGCTGTAAATCCAGGGGCGTTTTCCTGTCTAAGGAGTTTTCTGAAGCCGGCAAAGACCTTGATGTGTTCATGCTCCTCGTTGGCAAGTGTCTTGAACAGCGCCTTGAGCTCTTTTGTCTTTGCGGCCTTTACGGCTTGAGAGTAGTAGGCATAGCCGTTTTCTTCGATTTTTACGGCCATGTCAATGACCTCAGCGCCGCTGAAATATACCGGGTTCATGGCAAGCTCTCCTTATTCAATATGATTATATCCAAATCAGGGGCAAAGTAAACAGCGTTGCGCTCGCTGCTTACCGCAGGGGTAACATAGCTTTTATTTACACAGGTAATTTTACGATGTCATCGTTAATCCATCCAAGACAGGTTCTTGCCAATCACCAATTCTTCCATTGTCGCGTGGTGTGTATTGGTCATGGGAATCAGGCGCATTTCAAACCCGTGAGTCCGCGCCAACTCCTTCACCTCGTCGGCGTTGTCATAGGTCATAAGGAAGTCGCCTTTCAATGATTCGCATATCCTGAACAAGCGCTCATGGTCAATGTAACTGTGTTTATACAAACGTTTTCCGGCCTTCTTGCCGCCAGCGGTGTAGGGAGGGTCTATAAAAAAAACAGCGTCTTTTATCGCTGAAAATTCCTTCATAACTTCCAAGCCGTCGGCGCAACGGAAATCAATCCTGCCGGAGATCTGATTCAGGTGTAGTAGTCTCTTGGCAAGCGTTTCAGGATACCAGCGGGAGCGAATGCCCTTGCCGTTTTCTCCATGTTTGATAAAGCCTGAGCCTTGGGCCAGAATTCCGCCATGAAGCGTTCGATTTTTAAGGATCGTCTTAAACGCCTTCTCCCTTTGCGCGGCTGAGGTCTTATTTAGTTCATTGACGACGGTCTCTCTGGTAAGGTCAAAGGAAAGAATCCGATTGGCCAGCCATTCGGCCTCGCCATTAACTATGGATTGCCAGACCGCGGCAATCTCTTCATCCAACTCAACCATAACCACATCTTCAACTATATTTTCAAAGAGAGCGGTAAGGCTAATAATCCCACCGCCGGCGAACGGCTCAATAAGGATTCTCGGTTTCGGATGAATGAGACTGATCCAACGTCTGAACGTCGGCACGAACCATGTCTTTCCGCCGGGATAGCGGAATGGGCTCCGCTGCGGGACGGACGCGACATTGACCGGCCTCTGTATCTCCAGTGCCTCATCCAATTCAGAAAACAGTTTTGCTTGTCTGAGGTTCATGTCAAAAAGGCCTCTCGATCGTTTTGTTCACCGGAGGGGTTTCGAGCTGTTCATCTAATTTTTCTTGAAGAAGTTTTATGAAATCTTCAACTTTTCCCGGCGATGGCGTGGTGATGGAAAGAAGGGCAGGTTCGAACTTGGTGAAGACCTCATCAACTTTCTTGAGAGCATATCTTCCCGACTTTTGGCCTTTTTCTTTTATCATTTCCAAATCATAGATGAGCCAAGCGATATCCGCATCGGATTTTGGCACTTGCTCCAACTTCGGCAACGTGGCAAAAAAGCCCTTGTTCAGCGCCACGGCGGTCTTCTTTCCCCAGCTGTGAAGTATTCCGCCTTTGAAAAGAAGTTGCGGGACCAGTCTTTTGCGTGATGATGAAAGATAATCAGGCCGTGGATAGTTAGGTTCTTTAGACCAATCCATCAAAGCGCGGCCTTGCTGGTCTTTCATGTAATGTTCAAATGGTTCGCGGACGTTGCCGGAGATATAGACCGCCTGAATCTCGAGCGCGCCAAAATCATATACCTTGCCGTTATTATCATAAGCGACGAGAACCATGTCTATGTTGCCTGCGGACTTGCCTTTCGAGTCGTTCATCCGTACTTCCGTAAGGGAACTCCACGTCGCCGCTTTATCAAAAAAGAAGGATGCTGCCTCATCGGCAATAATCCAGTCCTCACGAAAACGGATTGGACAGGTAATAATCGGCGTATCGTCTTGATAGATACCGCAAACGCCGAGAGGATTCTTGGCTTTGTCTTTTGTGCAGTTTGGCACAATATTGTTAAAAGGGCATAAGCGGTGTGCGCGAAAACGCTTCGCCTTTAAGCTCATGTCCGTGGTGAGATGCCCAAAGACTTCGGCGAGCGGGTGTTTACGAATCGGCATTTGATGTCCAGTTTCTCCGTATATTCGGCTTTTTATGGCTCATTATATTACTCAAGCCGTGTAAAAGCAATGAACATTGGTAGATGGGATAAGCCGCACGGGCAATATGGGTATAAGCCTGCCCTCGAATGTCTCTATCGGGGGTCAGCGCGGCTGATTATTTCCTATTAAAGTTCTTTGGCTTACCTTTCTTTCAAGAAAGGTAAGTCATGCGCCCCGCGAAATCGCGGCGCCCGTCGTGCCTTTTATGGTTTTATAGCTGTCGTAATTCCAGAAAAACGATATGCCGGTTGAGAACAGGCTCCTTGTGTTTACGAATGTCCTCACTCCCCGCTTCACGGACGATGTGAACGACGATACGTTCCGATACGACCTTATAAGACCGTCGTAAAGCTCGTCAGGGGTCATCTGTTTCGGCCTGAACACAGGCTCGAATATGTTGTATCGTTCCCAGTCCCTTGGATAATCGGTATAGAGGAGCCTTTTTTCTTCCGCGAGGCGCTTATAGAGCGCCGTGCCGGGAAGCGGCGTCTGGATGCTGAGTTGAACCGCGTCTATGCCGGCGTCCAGAATAAACTCAGCGGTTGCGTCAAAGCAGTCCTTTGTGTCGTGATCCGTTCCGAACATGAACCCGCCGACTATGGCTATGCCGTGGTCATGTATCTTCTTTACCGCCTCCTTGAAGTTTCTCGTGTTGGGTCTAAGGTTCACGCTCTTCCCCATGCTCGCAAGCGCCTCCGGCACGATGGACTCGAAACCGATGAGAAAGACCCTTGCCCCGCTTTTGGATGCCGCGGCAAGCAGGCCGTCCTGTTCCACGATGTTAAGGCACGTCTGCCCGGCCCACTCCTTGCCAATGTCTTTAAGACGAGCGAACAGATCAAATGTCCGGTCAAAGGATTTCGTCCCTGAGCCGATGATGTTGTCGTCAATGATGAAAAAACGTTTGCCCTTTATTTCACGCGCCTCTTCAACTACCTTATCCATATTCCTCAGGCGGGATCTGCCGCCGTTAAAGAGCGTAACCGAGCAGAAGTTGCAGTTGTGAGGGCAGCCCCTTGAGGTCTGCATGGTATGGACGAAGTAATCGCCGGTGAGAAGCTCTCTCCTTGGTTTTGGCAGGTTTTCGATGTCCGGAGGGGACGAATCCCGGTATACCGCCTTTAATGCGCCTTTGCTGAAGTCAGTTAAAAGGGCAGGCCATAAACGTTCAGCCTCTCCTATAACGATGGCGTCCGCGTAACGCGCGGCCTCGTCAGGCATCATTGAAACATGGATGCCGCCCAAGACCACCGGCACACCTCTTTCCCTGAATCTGGCGGCGATATCATAAGCGCGCGGGGCAAGGGGGGTCATGCAGGTTATTGCAACGAGGTCTGCATGGACGCCAAAGTCAATGTCCTCGACGGCCTCGTCAACGATTTGAACCTCATACTCTTCAGGCGTGTGAGCCGCCAGAGTAGTCAGGCTCAAGGGAGGTATGGCAAGTACCCTGAGTTTTTCCAAAAGTTTCGATCTGTACGACGGACTGATGAACAGGATTTTTTTCATTTTATGGTTTTGTCCTTTGACCCTTGTCAATCTGCGCCTTCTGGAGTTTGCAAGGCTAACCCCTTAACCCCCTAAATCCCCCTTATCAGGGGGACTTCCCTACGTCTTCATTAGTCAAGACGCATCAGTCCTTGTCAATCTGCGCCCTTTGGAGTCTGCCGCTAAAGTCCCTGTATATTATCTTGAAGCGGGAGAACATATCAAGACTTCCTCCTGAGCCTCCGGCCTCCCTGTGTCCCAACCCGCTTTTCTTGATGCCACCGAAGGGCAGTTGTATCTCAGCCCCTATGGTCGGCGCGTTTATGTAGACGATGCCCGTTTCTAAGTCGCGCTCTGCGACGGCCGTGTTATTAACGTCCTGAGTGTAAACGGCCGCCGAGAGGCCGTACTCCACGTTGTTTGCAATTGAGATAGCCTCGACAAGGCTTGCTGCCTTTATGACGGAAACCACCGGGCCGAATATTTCTTCCTGAGCGATGCGCGCATCAGGCTTTACGTCCGCGAATATGGTAGGCTCTATGAAGCATCCTTTTTTGAGCGCTCCGTCAGTTTGCCTCTTGCCGCCAAGCAAGAGACGCGCGCCCTCCTTTTTGCCGACTTCAATCAGTTGAAGCACCTTGTTCATCTGTGATTCGTTTATGACCGGGCCTACGTGAGAGCCGCTGATAAGTCCGTTGCCGAGCTTAAGCCTTTTTGCCGCTCTTACGAACATCGTCAGAAATTCATCATAAACCTTTTCGTGCACGATAACCCTGGATGCCGCCGTGCATCTTTGCCCGGCTGTGCCGAATCCTCCCCACAGCGCGCCCTCTACGGCAAGTTGAAGCTTCGCGTCGTCCATTACGATTATCGGATTTTTTCCGCCCATCTCGCAGCTTATCTTCGTGCCTATGGCGGCGCAAGACTTCGACAGCGCCTCGCCTATTGCGGACGAGCCGGTAAAGGATAGAAGGTCAAGTCCTTGATGAGCCGCAAGATACTCTCCCGCCTCTTCTCCCTTGCCGTGCACCACGTTCAATACGCCGGGCGGAAGACCGGCGTCGTTTATTATATCAACGAGCCTTGAAGCGCATATCGGCGTATAGCTCGACGGCTTTAATACGACGGTATTGCCGCATATCAGCGCCGGCAGTATCTTCCACGCAGGTATGGCGATTGGAAAGTTCCAAGGGGTTATCAGACCGGCCACGCCGAGAGGCTCGCGAATGGATTTGCAGTCCTTGAATGGCAACTCTGACGGAACGGTCTGGCCGTCAAGGCGTCTGCCTTCTCCGGCCATGTAAAAGGCCATGTCAACGGCCTCCTGCGCGTCGCCGAGACCTTCTGGCAGTATCTTGCCCATCTCGCGCGTTACGAGCGCTCCGAGCGCGGCCTTGTTCTTCAAAAGCATCCCGGCGGCGCGAAAGAGTATCTCCCCGCGCTTAGGCGCGGGCACGAGCCGCCAACCTTTGAAGGCTGTTGTTGCGGCCTCAACGGCCATGTCAATGTCGGCCTTGCCAGAGGCCGGGGCCTCTCCTATGACCTCGCCGGTTGCAGGGTTCAGACTTTTAATCGTCCTGCCTGATTTTGCCGGGACCGCCTTTCCGTTAATGACGTTCATCACCCTGACGGCCATGTCATGCCTCCTGTGAGCCGGTATGATTTTTTTGAGTATATCAGAGTCGGTCTTTTCATTCAACCCACCTTTCTTGAAAGAAAGGTGGGTTGAAAAACTTTAATCGGAAATAAACACCAAGGCTGACCCGTCCCCGAATGTTTCTATCGGGGATAGATACATTCCCCCGATAAAGACATTCCCCCGATAGAGACATTCGGGGGCAGGCTTGGGCAGGCTT
>JBBTCG010000117.1:0-1126 GCA_038043305.1 Deltaproteobacteria bacterium
TGCTCACATTTGGCAATATCAACTTGTTGGAAGCCTGCAGAATAACCCCTACCCAATTTGGGCTTAACCATCTCCCAATGATCAGCCGTATAACTATCGCTGTGCTCCCAGACTGTCGAACCAAAACTATCATCGGCATAAATGATAGTGCGCGGTTTCCCGGTAGGCTCTTCTGGCGGTAATTCGTACAACTTGAATGGCGGTAAACCAAACCCTTTGCCGCAGCCTGGTGTTTCCAAAGCATCTTTGTAGCTCTTGATTGTGTCAAAGATTCTGGGCTCACAAGCAAAATTGAAATGCAATGGTGGCTTTGCCTCACAGCGCTGCTTCCATTTATCCAACGCCGGGTCTTCATAGCTTTGTGTTTGCACAACAGGGTCAACAAAGCGGATGCCCTTCATCTGTTTCAGATCATCAAACATCTGGTTGCAAAATTGATTAATCGCACTATCTGTCCGCTCTACATAATAAAGCGGCGCTGTCGCCAGCACTTGTTTAATCGCCTCGGCCTTATCCGCTTCGTGCTTGTATAACGGCGATTTTGGCTCAAAGAATGTCGCCAGCCAAGCTTGCCGCGACCAGTAAGCCAGCTTCAGGCAGGTCTCATCCCCGCACACATTGCGCGTGTGCTTGAGCCAGTGCTTTTGCTCGGCGATAAGCAGTTGTTTTTGTTCTTCACTGGCCTTGTTTATGGTTTCCTGATACAACTTGCTTATTTCATCATCAAGTTTGGAAATGGCTGACGTGTCGCACACCAGCTTTTCCACTTTCGTCTGCGCCTTGCCGCAATCAAAGCTGGCCGCCCAACCCACCGCCGGCAACAAAACCAGCATCAAAACCAAAATCATCTTTCTCATTCAGCCAACTTCCTTTCCTAAATTTTGTCTTTTATAACATTACCATGTCCCTGCCGTAACTGGCCTTTCGGACAGGTGTTTTGTGACAGGGTTTGTGGTATAAAATAAGATGGCAAACAAGCCTCCCTCTCCGTCTATATAGTCGTTCCCGCGCTCAGTTGCAGGCGTCCATGAAGCGTCGCCCACGAGGAGGTCATCCCCTCCGGCCCCTGTTATAAAGTCGTCTCCGCCTTCGCCGTATACCTCGTCATCCCCGGCCCCGCCGTCTA
>JBBTCG010000118.1:0-10705 GCA_038043305.1 Deltaproteobacteria bacterium
CGCTTGCGGCCGCGACCGGTCTTATTGTCGGCGCATCAACCGCCGCGTTTGTAAAAACTCTTAATTTCGGTTATGAAATAGTGCGGCCCTGGCCGCACTATTTTTTTCTTCTGCCGCTTGGTCTCGCTTCAAGCGCCTGAGAATTGAGGAACACTTCCCCTATTTATCTCAAATCAAAATCGGGTAAATAAATACACATACAGAGCGTCAGAACAAAGCAGACCAAGGCAGGTCAGGGGAAAGAGCGTCATCGCCGGTCTGATCCGCTTATGGCGGTTACTGAGACTCATCTGGCGGCTGGTGCGCCACTCAGTTGTCAAATAAATAGAACAGACCCCTTTAACGTCATGAAAAACCAAAGACTTGCTATGCGTATATCAATCGTTCACCCTTTGGCTCAGGGATAGAATCTCCAAACTCTTTGGCCGTATCAATCCACAATTGAATGGCGTCTTTTGCATTCTTCAACGCCTTTTCCTGTGTGCCTCCATGCGCCATGCACCCTTGAAGCTTCCGGCACCTCGGCTATGAAAGCCTTGTCCTCTTTGCTCCAGTAGATGATTATTTCATACTTATACATCGGCTTTCCCCCAAAGCTTATCTCAAAAAATTCTACGCCAACTTTTGAGGAGAATCAAGCTGGAAATCTCCTTGCGCAAATAGTATAATATCCAATTGCCTGCATCCCCGGACGCTTGCAATAAGGCGGCTATGTCCATAAGACCAACAAATAAACAACGGAAGCATCCTCAGCCGGTTAAAGAGGACGCAAAGGCCGAAAGGTCCGCATGGCTCGTCATCGAGGGACTAAGGCAAAATAACCTCAAGAACCTGAGCCTTTCCATCCCCCATGACAGGATAACGGCCATTGTTGGTCCGAGCGGCTCAGGCAAGTCGTCCCTTGCCTTTGACGCGCTGTTTGCCGAGGGACGCTGGCGGTTCATGGAATCGCTCTCCACGTACACCCGGCTTTTTCTGGAACGCATGGACAGGCCCGACGTGGACGTAATGGCCAACCTCAGACCGGCCATTGCCGTTGAGCAAAAAAACCCGGTAAGAACCTCTCGCGGAACCGTAGGCACGGCAACGGAAATCAACGACTACCTGCGGCTTTTCTTTGCCCGCGTCGGCAAAGTGCACTGCCCTGAATGTCTCTTGCCAATCGCGGTCTCAAGCCCGCAGACGGCCGCTGACAGACTCTTAAGGGAATACCCCAACGCGCCTCTTCTCATAGGCTTTACCATCTCAATTGGACGCCAAAACCCCAACGACGTGTGCGCTTCCCTTGTGCAAAAAGGCTTTATCCGCGTCAAACTCGGCAACGAGGTCGTCAACATTTCAGAACAAACGCCGGACAACCTCCCTGACGCTCTTGACGTCGTGAGCGACAGGCTAATCCTGAAAACAAAGGAACTCTCAAGGCTTACCTCGTCCCTTGAGGCGGCCTTCAAACACGGAAACAAGGACTGCTGGGCTGAGATAACCAACCTTGACGGCTCAAAGAGCCTTAAGAGGTTCTCGCGCCTCCTGAAGTGCGTAAGGTGCGGCGCTGCAGCAGAGCAACCGACGCCAATATCCCTTTCCTTCAATCATCCGGTCGGGGCATGTCCTGCATGCAAGGGCTTCGGCCATCTCCTGACTTATGACGAGGACAAGATAGTACCTGATAAAAACCTGAGCCTCAGAAACGGCGCCATAGCCCCGTGGACAAAACCCGCGTACACGGGATGGTATGAGGCGATCGAGAGGCACGCGGCCGGATGCGGCATTGACCTTGACAAGCCCTTTTCCAAGCTCACGCACAGGGAAAGGGAGTTGGTCTTCAAAGGCGCTGATGGGTTTGACGGCCTTAACGGGTTTTTCGCGTACCTTGAGGCGAAAAAATACAAGCTCCACATAAAGGTCTTTTCCTCCCGGTACAAGGGGCAATTTCTTTGCAACGAATGCAACGGCGCAAGGCTGAAAAAAAGCGCCCTGAACGTTAAAGTAGGCGGCGTTGACATAGCCGGTGTAAGCAGCATGAGCATAAAGGGGTGTCTTGATTTTTTTAGGAATCTACCGCTCTCGCCGTTTGAGCGCGAGGCAACGCATGAGATCATACGGCAGATAACCCTCAAGCTTAACTTCCTGAATGAAACCGGACTTGGGTTTATAACCCTTGACAGACCAACAAAGACGCTCTCAGGCGGGGAGGCGCAGCGCGTTACTATCGCCACGCAGCTTGCCTCTTCCCTTACGGGCGTGCTCTATATCCTTGATGAGCCGTCCATCGGGCTGCATCCGATTGACACGCGCCTGCTTATTCGACAGTTGAGAAGACTTGCCGACGCGGGCAACACGGTCGTGGTCGTTGAGCATGACCCGGCGGTTATAAGATCATCCGATTACGTCGTTGAACTCGGACCCGGAGCAGGAGAGCGCGGCGGAAAACTCATCTATTCAGGAAGCGCCGCCGATTTTCTGAAGGACGCAAGGACCCTGACCGCCGACTATCTGACCGGACGAAAGGCCATACACGTCCCGCGATGGAGGAGAGGCGGCAGCAAGCGTTTCATTACCCTCAAGGGCGCATCGGGCTTCAACCTCAAGGACATTGACGCGGTCTTCCCGCTAAGGACCCTTATATGCGTAAGCGGGGCATCCGGCTCAGGCAAGAGCACCCTTGTGGTTGACACCCTCTACAACATCATGGCCTCGCGGCTTGGCAGCTCCAAGAATGCCGAACGAGCGTTGCCGTACAAATCACTTGAAGGTCTTGAGGCCGTCAGCGCTGTAAAGCTCATTGACCAGGGGCCGCTCAACAGGTCTCATAGAAGCAACCCAATAACCTACATAGGCGGCTTTGACGCCATACGCGCCATCTACGCCTCCCTTCCGGCGGCAAAGGCGGCCGGGCTCAGCGCGGGCAGCTTTTCCTTCAACGTCGTTGGAGGCCGGTGCGAATCATGCAAGGGGGACGGGTCTACCGCTCTTGAGATGTACTTCCTGCCGGACGTATACATAAAATGCGCGGACTGCTCCGGACGCCGCTTCAGGCCCGAGGTGCTCAAGGTGAGATACAAGGGCAGGAGCATATTCGAGAGCCTTGAGACGACCTTTGACGACGCGGCTTCAATGTTTTCAGAGGAATACGGCCTGCAGCAAAAGTTTTCCGTATTAAGGGAGATAGGTCTTGGATACTTAAAGCTCGGGCAGTCGGCCTTGACGCTCTCCGGTGGAGAGGCTCAAAGGCTCAAGATTGCGGGCGAGCTTATTGACGGCGTAGGCGAAGACGCATTTTATATAATGGACGAGCCGACGACCGGACTGCACCCCGACGACGTGAAAAAACTGCTGTCAATGCTCGGACGCCTTGTTGACGCGGGCAATACGGTACTTTTAATCGAACATAACCTCGACTGCCTCAAATCCGCTGACCATATAATAGACCTTGGTCCCGGGGCTGGCGAGGCGGGCGGCAGGGTGGTTGTAAGCGGAACGCCGGAGCGCGTGGCGGCCTCAAAAGAAAGTCTTACCGCAAGATTTCTCAAGGAGGCGCTTAAGGAACATGGGTGGAAATAGGGACAAGCTGTCCCTATTTCTTATATTTTTTAAGCGGCCTGTATCCCGCATCCGCTCAAAGACGCTCTTGACAGCGCGTTATTCAGGGCTATACTCAAGTCAATCGGTCAACGGACCGGATTAAATAAGGAGGTGCGGCCATGGCGCATCAGGCGCGTAAATTCGAGCTTATCGGACTTGAGGGCATATCAGACAACCAGATAGCGCAGCACAGGGACATACTCTATACCGGCTACATCAACAAACTCAATGAAATCGAGGAACGCCTCAAGACCGTTGACCTTACAAAGGCCAATCAGATATTCAGCGACTTGAGGGCCTTGAAGGCAGATGAGACCTTTGCCCTGAACGGCGTGGTGCTTCATGAACTGTATTTTGAAAACCTTGGCGGCAGGGGTTCAAAACCCAAAGGCGCGGTCTCGGACCTTATAAGCAGGGACTTCGGCTCCGTTGATAAATGGGCTGAGAACTTCAAGTCCTGCGGCATGGCGGCAAGGGGCTGGGTCATTCTCGGGCTGAACAAGTACGACCACAAACTCCATAACTACTGCCTTGATTCGCATAACTTCAACTACCCAGCAAACTGTATGCCGTTACTCGTGATGGACGTCTATGAACATGCCTATGTCATTGACTACGGCGTAAAAAGGGCGCCGTACATAGAGGCGTTCATGAAGAACGTCAACTGGACAAGGGTTGAGGATAGGCTGGGCAGGGCTGAACCCATTGCCGCTCCTGTTGCGGCAAGCTGACCTGCGTTTCTTGAAAGAAAGGTAGGCGTTCGAGTCCTTTCGGCTATCTCTTAAATATGGTGCGCCTGGAGGGACTCGAACCCCCAGCCTCCTGATTCGTAGTCAGACGCTCAATCCAATTGAGCTACAGGCGCGTAACTTCAACAACCTACAATAAACTTTCTAAAAAGACCCATTTACGAACCGGCGTCTATGAAGCTGACGCCGTGGCCAATTGAGCTACAGGCGCGTAACTTCAACAACCTACAATAAACTTTCAAAAAAACCCATTGATGAACCGGCGTCTATGAAGCTGACGCCGTGGCCAATTGAGCTGCAGGCGCGTTGCGGACTACTCAATTATTCAAGATTACGACGTTAAATGCTACCGCAATTTCAAAGGCTCCGCAAGGGCTATTTAAGGCGCGTGTCCCTGAGCTTCAATAAAAACCTCTTCGTCTTCATCTGCTTGCCGATCTGATGCGTTATGAAGTCGTCCAACGCCCGCTCGCTCTCCTCAAGGAATAATGGTCCGGGTTTAAGGCGGTCTAATTTGTCCTCGTCGTATCTTGAGGCTGCGGCCATGAGCCGTGCCGTGCCGGGACAGATGCTTACATGAGCTGAATGGCCTCTTGTGCATCCGGGGCATATCGCGCCGCCCCGCGCCGAATCAAAGCGGATCCTTGCCACGGCGCCTGATTCCAAAAGACCTTTACCGCATGACGCGCACGAATCAAACCTTGGGAGAAGCCCGACCTTCTCAAGAAGCCGTATCTCGAAAAACCGCATGAGCGCCTCGCTTGAGGCGCCAGCGTTCATAAGACCTAAAAAACCGGAAAGCAGTCCGTAAACCGCCGGAAGGTCTTGCCCCTCCCGCGTCATCTCCGAGGTAAGCTCAAGCAGGTAACATGCGGCTGAGAAACGGACGATGTCCGATTTTACGCCGGAAAATCCGTCAATGAGATCTGCCCCGTCAATCCTCACGAGGTCATGAGAGCCGTTGTGAAAGAAGTTCAATCTTAACGCGGACGCCGGGTCAAGCTTGCCCACGAACCTCTTTTTCGACCGTCTTGCGCCTTTGGCGATGCCTGAGAGTTTCCCGTGTTCGCGGGTGAAGAAGGTAAGTATCCTGTCCGACTCGGCGTAGTCAACCGAATTCAACACAACGGCATGAGTGAGGTAAGCGCCCCGTTTCACAGGATCCCCGTTTTCATGAATACGGTGGCAAGCCCGAGAAAGGTGAAAAAACCGCCGATGTCGGTGCACGTCGTTACAAAGATGGACGATGAGATGGCCGGGTCAATCTTTCGCCACCTGAGGAGAAGCGGTATAACCGAGCCGCTCAAGCCCGCGATGATGAGGTTGGCGGTCATTGCGAGGAAGAGCAAAAGCCCTATCATGATGTTCGCGCCGAGCATATACGCGATGACGGAGGCCGCGACTCCGGTGATGAAGCCGTTGGCAAGCCCCACGATCGCTTCTTTGAATATCAGACGCGCGGCGTTTTTCGGCAGCAACTCTCCGAGGGCAAGCCCTCTGACGACGATGGTTATGGTCTGTGTGGCGGCGTTGCCGCCCATGCCCGCCACTATGGGCATGAGCACCGCAAGTATGACGTACTGCTGGATGGTGTCCTGAAACAGCCTCACCACCGAGGCCGCAAGAAAGGCGGTCGCAAGGTTTATAAGAAGCCACGGAAGCCTCATCCATATCGAGCGCATCGGCGGATCTAATACGCGCGCCTCAAGGCGCAAACCGGCCATCTTATAAAAGTCCTCGAAGATCTCCTCCTCTATTACGTCCACCACGTCGTCAACCGTTATGCGTCCGGCAAGGCGCCCGTCTTTGTCTATTACCGGTATGGTCACGAGGTCGTACTTCTGGAATATCTTTGCAACCTCCTCCTGGTCCATGTCCGTGTTCACCTTTAACGGATCCGTATCGGCTACCTCGATAATCCTTGTCGTAGGAGAGGCGAGTATCAGCTTGTCAAGGTTCACGACGCCCTTTAGCCGCCATGCCGAATCAACGACGAAGACGTTTGAGATATTTTCAATGTCCTGCGCCTTGCGCCTTACCTCCTCGATGGTCTTCTCTACGGTGGTATCCTCGGTGACGGCGACAAGCTCGGCCTGCATCTTGCCGCCCGCTGATGCCGAGGGGTACACGAGGAGTTTTTGAAGCTCGATGGAGTCTTCTTTTTCTATGCCGTCAAGCAAGCGCCTCGCGTCTTCAACCGGCAGTTCGGAGATGATGTCCGTCGCGTCGTCGGTCTCCATCTCCTCGACGACTTCTATAAGTTCGGAGGACGATATGGACGAGATGAGCGCTTTTCTCAGGCGTTCGTCAATCTCAAGGAGCACCTGAGAGGCAAGATCAGGCTCAAGGTATTTGAACAACTCGACAGCCTCGGAGGCGTCAAGCGCGGACAAAACCCTGCCAACGTCAGCGGCGTGCATATCGCCGACGATACGCCCTATGCCGTCCGAGTCTTTATTCTCAAGGCATTGGCGCAGTTCGTTAATCGGGTAGTTTTTTGTTTCAGCAATCATCTTGAAATCCTCAATCTTGTCCTCGCGTGATTAAAGCGGGGAACGGAGCGCCGCAGGCGCAAGGACTGCATTATTCATGTAAAATTAGCACATGTAAAAAAGATAAGTCAATTGATATGTGCTTAAATACCGTGAACCGTGACCGTGAAATAAAAGGATGTAAGCCGCGCGGGCAACGTTTGTAATCGTCAGCCTTGGTGTTTATTCCCAATTAAAGTTTTTTGGCTCACCTTTTTTTCAAAAAAGGGTGCTTGCCGCACGGGCAATATAAATTTTCGTCTGCCTTGGTGTTTATTCCCAATTAAAGTTCTTTGGCCTACCTTTCTTTCAAGAAAGGTAGGTTGACTCTACGCTGTTTTTGTTCTATAAATGATGTGAACGTAGGGCAAAAAATATTGAGAGGTGTCAGATGAAGTTTGTAAAAGGACCGTACTTCCGTAGAATAGCCTTTATCCTTGTTTTTGCGCTTCTTGTTACAGGGAGCATTCCAACAAAGAGCATGGCCGCGCTTCAAGAGGCGGTATCCGTGGACAGGGCGTCTTCCATTGACAATATCCGGCGCGCGCTGGAAACAAGGCTTGTCGCGGAAAGACTAACCGAGGCCGGGCTGGACAAGGCCGAGGTACAATCAAGGATAGACAAACTCAGCGACGCCGAGCTTCATCAGTTCGCCTCGATGACCGACAGTCTTTATCCGGGTGGCAGCGCCATTGGAGTTGTTGCCGCGCTTTTGATCATTGCGATTATCGCCCTCATAGTGCTCAAGATGACGGACCGGAAGATAATACTAAAATAGCGCCCTTGCCGCGCCGGACGCCTTTATGAACCGGCAATGAAAACCAGATATGTAACTGTCTGGCATGGTTTATTTTTAAAACATGTGCGCCGATACTTATATTGCCCCCGCGGCAAGCGGCCGATACAAGCCGATTGGGCGCCTCGCTCTCCTGAGCGCGGCGCTCGTCTTTTTCTTTTCTTGCGCCGTGGTCAGCGTACCTGACGCTCCTGACTTCTACAGACGCGCCGCGATAGAGGCCGTTCCCTTCTTCCCGCAAAACGAATATAAGTGCGGCCCTGCCGCAATGGCAAGCGTGCTTTCATTCTGGGGCGCGTTGACGGCCATAGAGGACGTTTCCGCTCAAGTCTATCAGGAAAAACTCAAAGGCAGTTTGCCGATAGACCTTTTCCTTTACGCGAAGGAGCTGGGCTTTGAGGCTGACTACTACAAAGGAAGCATGGCTGACCTGAAAAGGAATATTGACGCCGGAGTGCCGCTGATACTATTCTTAAACCTTGGGTTTAAGATATATCCAATCGGCCATTACGTGGTCGTTACCGGTTATGACGATGCAAGACGGGTCGTTATTGCGCACTCCGACATGACCATGAACGCGGAGTTCGGCTTTGATGCGCTTCGAGACGCATGGGAGAAAAATGAGTTTGCGACGCTGCGTATAAGACCAAAGGCCGAAAGGGTGATCCTCAATGACGCGGATAATATACGGGATTAACCCTGTAATGGAGGCGCTGGCCGTTGGGGCCGAGAGGATTGAGCGGATACTTATATCGCAAGGCAGGTCTGACAAGGCGGCCTCCGGCATATTGAAGGCCGCATCCCGGGCGCGCATACATTGCTCAAGGGTGAATAAGGATGAATTAAACGCCCTTGCCGAAGGCGGCGTACACCAGGGGGTCGTGGCCGTCATGCGCTCAGAGTTTTCCTACGTCTCTCTTGACGCGCTCATAAAGGCGTGGAAGGCATCGGGGGAGCGCGCGCTCTTTCTCGTGCTCGACTCCATTCAAGACCCGCATAACCTCGGCTCTCTTGTCCGCGCCGCGGCCTGCGCCGGGGCGCACGGCGTGATAATACCCAAAGACAGGGCATGCGAGGTTACGGCAACGGTTGGCAAGACCTCGGCAGGGGCGATTGAGCACGTGCCGATTGCGCGCGAGGTCAATCTGAAAAACGCCATCGGTCTGCTTAAAGAGGCCGGGGTCTGGGTTGCCGGGGTAGAGGCTCACGGCAAGCAAAACATCTATAAAACGGATTTGAATACGGACATCGCCCTTGTAATCGGCAACGAGGGCAAGGGCATAAGACGGCTTCTCTTGGAGAACTGCGACTTTACCGTGTCAATACCGATGGCCGGGGCAATCAACTCCCTGAACGCGGCTCAGGCCGGAACCATCGCGCTGTTCGAGGCCATGCGTCAAAGGAGGAAGTGATGCCTCAAGAGGCCATGCTGAAGCTCATCAGGCAAGCGGCTCAAAAACTCAAACCAGTCGTCAGCCCCACCCCTGTGGTCTACTCGTCGTCCTTCAGCGCCCTGTTCGGTTTTGAATCCTTCCTCAAGCTCGAAAACCTGCAAAAGACCGGCTCATTCAAGGTAAGGGGTGCTTATAACAAGATAGCGTCGGCGTCGAAGGAGGACATGGCAAAGGGCGTTATCACCGCCTCGTCAGGCAACCACGCTCAGGGGGTTGCGTGGGCGGCCTCAATGCTTGGCGTTAGGGCAAAGGTCGTGATGCCCGAAGGCGCGCCCATAATAAAGCGCATGGCCGCAAAGGGCTACGGCGCGGACGTCGTGCTGCACGGCAGGTCTTTTGACGACGCCTGCGCCGCAGCGCGGGAGTTGCAGGACGCGGAAGGCTCCGTCTTCATTCCGGCCTTTGACGACGAACTTATCATTGCGGGTCAGGGGACTATCGGGCTTGAGATAATCATCGCCATGCCCGACATTGACGCGGTTATCGTACCCATCGGCGGCGGGGGGCTGATCTCAGGCATTGCCTGTGCCATTAAAGAGAGTAAGCCGGGGATAAAGGTTATCGGCGTACAGGCCGACGCCTCCCCTTCGTGCGTTGAGGCGATTAGGGCAGGAAGGCCGCTTGACGCCGCGGCTCTCCCTACAATCGCCGACGGCATAGCCGTAAAGAAGATCGGGGAACTCACATTTCCGCTGATAAAAAGGTACGTTGATGACGTTGTAAGCGTATCAGAGGAGGGAATAGCAGCGGCCATACTGCGCCTGATGGAGAGAAAAAAACTCGTTGTGGAGGGCGCGGGCGCAATAGGCGTGGGCGCGGCCATTGAGGGAAAACTCCCCAAGGGCATCAAAAAAGCCGTCTTTGTCCTGAGCGGCGGCAACATTGACGTAACGACCCTTGACAGGGTCATCCGGCTTGGGCTTGTAAGGGAAGGCCGGGTGATGAGGTTTTCAACGGTCGTGCCGGACATACCCGGCTCGCTTGCCGCGCTTACGGCCGAGATAGCGGGCCTAAAGGCCAACATCTTACATGTCGCGCACCAGAACTACGCCTCAGGCGCGCCCATAGGCTCTACGCTTTTGGAGATAACCCTTGAGGTGGAAGGGCCGGAGCATTCCCAAAGGGTGCTGACAAGGCTTAAAGAGGCCGGATATAAGGCGAAAAAGGCCGCGGGATGAAGTAAAAACGTGGTTGAGAATTTTGCATAAAAGTTGTATATTCTGCTGGTAATTAATGAATGACGCGCAGAGCCTACTACTAAACCGGATTTTTTATTTTAGAGTGAACCATGTGGAATAAAAAAGAGAGCGCCTCGGATGAGATGATTGCTTTAGCTAAGGCGCAAATTGATACATCAATAGAAAACCTTGCAAATCTCGAAACGTCCGTTAAAGCAATACAGCATGAGCTATTTAGTCTCAAACAACAAAAACTTGCTGCAGAAAAAAGAGCAGACGAGTCGGAAAAGCAAGTTGAGAAAGCAGCAGAGTTATTTGAACAAAGTGTAAAGGAGCATCGCTTTTCCAATAATTCGGAACTTGGCTCACAAGAAGCTATACAGATACAAGAACAACGATATTTTGTGCTGCCAAA
>JBBTCG010000118.1:10805-14654 GCA_038043305.1 Deltaproteobacteria bacterium
GAACTTCAAGACGTTCTTGTCAACCTTGCTAAACTGCTAAATATTGATTTTAAGATTCCCGTAGCAGTATTGGATAAAAAAGATGAGGAAAAATTACTTGATAAGATATTGACGCATCGGGTACGGGTGGGACACGGACAGGTCGCTCAGGACGCAACGCTTGGGGAACTTATACTTATTTGCGACGCAGGATATGGGTCAGAGTCGTTATCAAGAGCGGACGCGGATCAGGAATTGCGGCGCGTGGGCATACTTGTAGAAGATGGTTTTGTTTACATAGCCAACAAGTCAGACCCAATGAAGAAGATTTTAGCGGATACTCCTTGGGCGTTGGAGTGGGGCAGGCCTTTAAGGGACGTGTTCGATGCGGAACTTACAAATAATATGTACTTCAATCCGGGGATTAGTAGTCGCGCAACGAAGCTACCGATAAAGGCGTTCAAGGAATAAAACAAAAGGGAGAGCGCAGTAGATGGGCTCTGCGCAGCGAGAAGGTGATGATAAGAGGCTATGTTGCAACCCTGTGGAAGGAGATGCCGGAGAAGGTAGACGAAACTCCATCTTCGCCGGAGGCGTCCGCTTCTTTGGCAGATTTGAAGAGAGATTCAACTGTATTTCCGATGTTTATAGCGGCCTTTCCCGGAACGCTTCGGGTACCGCATTTTGGGCATATAAAAGCCGAGACATTTTCAACGTCTGCGTAAAAGCCTTCTCTCTCAAAATGGAGGGTGGTTTTCTTTAGCTCCATGATGGTATGACATTCAGGGCAGGGTTTTTCTTTTTTCATTGTTTTTACCTTTTTCTAATTTGGAAGTTAGTTCATAACTTGCCATCAGGTATATAAGCTGTAATAATATCTACTTCTTCCTCCCAAAAATAATCTACTACAACATGGAGGGGGATGTCAAAATTTAACATAGAAAATATGAGATAACGTTTGCGTTCAGGATATTTTTCGATAACCTTGCCGCGTTCAATGCAATACAAGATGTCATTGATGCTTATACCGTCTTTGAAGGCTTCAGTCATGGCATGGTCTGTTATATTGAAATTGCCTGTTGTGACCTTTGCCCTTAGTTGCTCGATATCCATTGATTTAATAACATTATATCAGGTTAACGCATTTTCTGGTGGGAGCAGGTTACACACCTGCTCCCACCAGAAAGAAGAGGTTTCAAAACTTAAACGCTCCGTATGTTTCGCGATTAACCTTCCATCAACTTTTGATTCACAGTTGGGGCATTCAATAAGCATCTTTGTCTACCTTCCCAGCGCCGTCAAGAGTTTCCTCCTGACCCACATCGCGCCTCCCTTACTAAACTCAACTGTCCATATGCTCTATCTTCTTTACGCGCCAGCGTTTCAGGCCTGAGAGCATGGATTTTGTCTGCGCCCTTGCAACCTCGTCGGTCATATTTCTTTTCTTTGCCATCATTGCGGCCACCTTCTCCACCATCTGATCGAAGGTGATGTCCGGCTGGATGAGCGCGCCCCTGTCATAGCAGTGTATGCAGTAGTCGGTGCGCAGCACTCCGCTCACTTCCCTGCCGAAGTCGTCGGCGCGCATGAGCGGCGCGGCGCAACTCTGACATGACGGGCCTAACTGGGTCTCTCTTGGCATGTTAAAAACTCCTTGTTTCGTTTTTTCAAAAAAGCTAAGGAACGTCTGATTAATTCTTTTCTGAGGTCAATGTGGTATCGGTTAAAGACTGTCTTTACTGATACCTGATACCTGTCTTTATCGCACCTTTACCCCTCACCCTACCCTCTCCCTCAAGGGGAGAGGAGAGAAAAAACAAAAGACAACGACGAGGAAAGCAATAAATCAGAGATTCCCTAAGTCATCCGAGTCTGCCGTCAAGCGGTCTTCCGGCCAACACGTGAATATGAAGATGATACACGGTCTGGCCGCCCTCGTCATTGGTGTTTATGACTGTCCTGAAGCCCTTTTCAGCGACACCGGCTTTTTTCGCGGCCTCTACGGCTGACTCAAGCATCTCGCCAAGGAGGCCTGTATCCTTACAGTCAAGGATGTTTGCGTGATGCTCCTTTGACAGCACGAGGAGGTGTACCGGGGCCTGCGGGTTTATGTCCTTTATGACTATCGTGCGCCCGGTCTCGTGCACCGTCGCAACGTGCATCTTCTTTGCCGCTATCTTGCAGAATATGCAGTCCATGCCTGCCCTCGCACAGCCTGCCCTCGAATGTTTCTATCGAGGGTTTTAAGCGGGGGTCAGACGCCCCCATTTGCTCCCCTTGACGCCTTTTCCTCAAGCCCTGACCTGCTACTGCGCCCGCCAAGTTCCTTGAACAACTCGCTGGCCTCTATGCCTTCGCTTGCAAGCAATACAAGAGTGTGAAACCACAGGTCTGCGGTCTCATGTATGACCTGTTTACGGGTTTCCTTTGTCGCGGCCTTTACAAGCTCAGCAGACTCCTCCGTAATCTTTTCCAGAATCTTTTGCCTGCCCTTTACGAGAAGCGACGCGACATAAGATTTATCAGGAGAGGCGTTTTTTCTGTCCTTGATGGTCTGGAACAGCTCTCTTACTACGCCGACGCCCGCGTCCCCCGGCTTGCCCGCGTCCAATCGTCTGAAAAAACAGCTTCTCTCGCCCGTATGACAGACCGGGCCTGCAGGGGCGCATTTTAATAGAACTGCGTCCGCGTCGCAGTCGTAGTAAACCTCCCTGACGTTTAAGAAGTTGCCGGATGTCTCGCCCTTGAGCCAGAGCTTATTTCTTGAGCGGCTGAAGTAGTGCGCCCTGCCGGTTGACAGGGTTTTTTGAAGCGCCTCTTTGTTCATGTAGGCCAGCATGAGGACTTCAAGCGTATCCGCGTCCTGCGCTATGGCCGCAACAAGCCCGGCGCCGTCGAATTTGACTTCAGCTATATCCATGCGCCTCTCGTCCGTATGTTATATGGCTTCAAAAGAGATTATAATAACGTCTGTGGATTGTCAATATGTTCAGAAGCCGCCTTGGCCTCTTTCCGTCTGCCAAAGAGCTTTGCCAGTATGATGCCGAGGCCGTACAGCACGAGAAGCGGACCGGCCATAAGGAGTTGGTTGAAGGCGTCCGGCGTGGGCGTAAGTATGGCAGAGGCAACGAGTATCAGGACAAGCGCGTATCTCCACCATGATAACATCTGATAGGCCGTAACAATCCCGATACGGGCAAGCACGAGCATTGCAAGCGGCAGTTGAAAGACCAATCCAAAGGCCAGGAGCATCTTGGTCGCAAATGAAAAGTATTCGCTCATGGACAGGTACGGCTTCAGGTCCTCGGTTGCATAGCTCAGAAGGTATTGAAACCCGAACGGGAAGACCACGAAGTAGGCGAATGCGACGCCTGAGATAAAGAGCACGGCTGAGGCGGCCACTATGAGAAGGAAACCGGCCCTTTCGCTCCTTTGAAGGCCGGGCGCGACAAACGCCCAGACCTGATAGAAGATTACCGGGCTTGCGAGGAGTACCCCGCCGAGAAGGCCGATCTTCATGTAGATATAGAATGGCTCGATTATGCCGGTAAATATGACGTGGCCCTGGCCTTGAGGCATGTGCGCCCTTAGAGGGGCAAGCAAAAGCGCGTACAGCTCTTCGGAACGATAGTATGCGGCAACGAATCCGACGCCAAGGGCGATGAGCGATATGATGAGCCGCTTTCTGAGTTCCCTTAAATGTCCCGTGAGATTTATCGCCGTGTTCTCAGTCATAGGCTGGCGCTTACCTTTCTTGAAAGAAAGGTAAGCCCCCCGATTAAAACATTCCCCCGATAAAGACATTCCCCCGATATAGACATTCGGGGGCAGGCTTGGGCAGGCTTGGGCAGGCTTGTCGGCGTAATAACC
>JBBTCG010000119.1:0-2287 GCA_038043305.1 Deltaproteobacteria bacterium
TTCAAAAAAGGTAGGGAAGGGCGAAAATAAAAAGCGCAGCATATATGTTAATATGCGAGCATTTTTATTTTCGCCATGACGCAGAGATCGGGAAAAATAGCAATTTTTAGAGGCAGCCTTGGTATATGCCGATATACTCCCCTACCGCGCGCTCCCACGAGAACTCCTCGGACATAGCCCTCTTTTGTAATGCAGCCCATGCCTTCTTGTCCCTAAAAATAGAACACGCCTCGCTTACCTTGTCAATAAGCGCATGGGCCGAGTAGTCCTTGAACTTAAAGCCCGTGCCGCTGCCAACGGAATAGTCCTTTACCGTGTCCTCAAGGCCGCCTGTTGCCCTTACGATTGGGATCGTGCCGTACTTCAAACTATATATCTGGTTCAAACCGCACGGCTCATACCGCGACGGCATAAGAAACATGTCGGCCCCAGCCTCCACAAGATGAGCAAGGCGTCTGTCAAAGGCTATCTTTACGGAAAGTTTCTTCGGATACCTTGAAGCCGCCTCCTCCAAAAGCCGTTTGTAACGTTCCTCTCCTGAGCCGAGTATCAATAGAGCAACGTCAAGCTCCATGAGTTTTGGCATGGCGTCGAGGAGTATATCGAAGCCTTTCTGCTCCGCAAGCCTCGTTATCATGGCAATAACCGGCGTCGTTGCCTTTGCCTTCAGGCCAAACTCCTTTAGAAGCATTTTCCTGCACTCGGCCTTGCCGGCCATGGAGGCCGGGGAGAAGTTTGCCGGTATGAGTTTGTCGGTCTCAGGGTTCCATTCGTTGTAGTCAACGCCGTTCAACACGCCGTGGAGAGCGGCCTTTCTTTCTCTCAGCACGCCGTCCAGGCCGCAGCCCGATTCAAGGGTCTGTATTTCCTCGCTGTAAGTACGGCTTACCGTGGTGACGGCGTCGGAATATACAAGCCCTGCCTTCAAGAGGCTCAGTTTGCCCCAAAACTCCATGCCGTCAGAGGCGTATAGCCGCTCATTCAGGCCGGTGAGCGCGAAAAAACCATGATGAGGGAAGACGCCCTGATAGGCGATGTTGTGAATGGTAAAGACTGTTTTCGTGTTTGTAAAGTGCGGGTCAATGGCGTAGAGGTCTTTAAGATAGGCGGGTATCAGTCCTGTCTGCCAGTCGTTGCAGTGAATTATGTCCGGCGCAAAGCCGCGCGCCTTTAGCGCCTCAAGCACACCCCTTGAAAAAAAGGTAAACCGCTCAAGGTTGTCGAAGTAGTCGCGCTCCGGCGTGCCGTAAAGATAGGTTCTGTCAAAAAACTCGTCGCACTTGAGAAAGTATACCGGGGTGCCGCCCTCCGACGTTCTCAAGACCTCAGCCGTTATCACGCGCCCGGCAATGGGCGCTTTGACCGTAAGACCGGTATTCTCAATTGCAAAGCCGCCAAGCGCCGTCTCTCTGTAGAACGGCAAAAACAACGCAACCTTGCAGCCCGCCTTCTTGAGTTGAACGGCAAGCGCGCCCGACACGTCCGCAAGACCGCCTGTCTTTGAAAACGGCACGGCCTCGGACGATACGATGATTACGCTAGGGGGCACTTGGCGCGCTTCACTCGTAATATCCGACCGGCCGCAAAAATGTGAAGGCAAACGGGTCCGCAACTAATTTCCTTGCCGACAGCCCAACGCTTCCTGTCGGCAGGGCAAACGGCAAGCTGACGATGAACAAACCCGTGCCTACGATCGTTGCCGATATTCCAAGCGGCCTTATTACCAACACGTCGAAGGTTATCTCCATGGCGCTCGGCTCAGGTCTGTCCGCCTGTGCAAAAGACGAAACAGGCGCGGCCGTTACCATGAGCGCGAGGATCAATACAATCGCCAACCATTTTTTCATATCTCACCTCTTAAAGGGTTTTTTAAGCGAATACATGTCTTATAACCGTTTTCTATGAATTTTGCAAGGCCGACGTGTCGGTTCTTATACGAGCAGATCCCTGAACGCCGGATGATACGGCCCTGCGACAAGGCTTGCCTCAAGCGCGGCGGTAGGCTGAAGGCCGAATCTGATGACCCTGATTCCAGCCATGTGAAACTGCCGCTGCATCTGGCCGCAAACCTTTGCCATATCCTCAAGCGTCCACGGCCTGTAGCTCCCCGCTGCATACATATCATGCAGCGCCGTACCCTTCAACACAAGCGTTGGATACACCCTCACGAAATCAGGGGCAAGGGCGATAACCGCTTGCGTTGTTTCTTGTATGCCATCCGCCGTGTCCCCGGGAAGCCCGGGCATCAATTGAAGGCCGACCTCGAAGCCCCTCTCCTTTATAAGCC
>JBBTCG010000120.1:0-835 GCA_038043305.1 Deltaproteobacteria bacterium
CCCGATAAAGACATTCCCCCGATAGAGACATTCGGGGGCAGGCTTGGGCAGGCTTCAACTTATCCCCGCTTTAGACATGCGGGGACAAGCATTGCCCGCGCGGCAAGCACCCTTTTTTCGTAAAAAGCGGCGTTAAACGTCTTATTTCTTCGCCTGCTCCATATCCAAAACCATCTGCCGGACGTTTTTGACAAAGAATTTTTTGACCTTATCCCAAGACGGCTTCTCTTTACCAGACAACCTCGGCTCAGGGTCAACATCGGCGTCGCTGAAGTATACGAGGGATTTTCCTATATGCACCGGATTGACCCTGTCCGCACCGAACCTCTTAATCATATTCTCGGCGACCTTCCGGAAAGGGGTATCCTGAAGGACAAAATAGAGGTCAAAAAAATCGCGTTTTGCGCCTCGTTGGCTTATAGCGATTATCTTCATCGAGGCTATATCAATTACGCCTGCGATTGGCACGCCGTCGGCTTCCTTCATTTTCCCGATAAATGGATAGGGATAGCGGAATACGGAAACCTTTGTCCCGTCAATCGTTACCGTGAGCGACCCTTCGCTCTCTTCAAGGATTTTGGGGTTCATGCCGAGCCGTCTAAACTTCTGAAAGAGTTTTTCTGTGGAAAAAATCTTTTGCGTGAAGAAGTCCAGGTCAACTGAAATTCTGTGTCCGATTTGAAGGGCAAGCCCTGTGCCGCCTGCAAGGATAAACGCATGCGCGCGCGCGGACTCACTGAGTTTTTTTAGCAACTCCCGCGCCTTGGGTGGAAGGTACTTAAAATGAATGGGCATCGTTAAAAATCGGAGGTGGAGGATACCCTGTTTGCAAATA
>JBBTCG010000120.1:845-3972 GCA_038043305.1 Deltaproteobacteria bacterium
TGGGCATCGTTAAACCATATTGTCCAGAAGTTTCTGGATTTGGGCGTTATCTTCCTGCTTATCTCCAGTGTTTCGACTATGCGCCTTGTAGGATACAGCCTCTGTACCCACTGCAGCGCATCAAGGCCGCCGGCCTCAAGGACCCTCTCAATGACGTATCCGGCGTTCTTTTTGAGGTCAATATTCTTTGGATCCGTGTCCCAGAAAAGATAATGGAACTCCTCCGGGACGCTCCTTTCCCTTTCAAGAGCCTTAATCTTCAGGGCTACATCAGGGTTTGAAAGGAGGCCGAGGTATTTGTGCGTCACCTTCTTGCCGCTCCTGCAGGCAAGGTAGGCGTATCTGCCGTTTTTTATTATGATACTCATGGATATATGTTACCAAACAATGTTAGGTATGTAAAGAAGAAACGTCCGATAAAATACATCTTGAAAAACCATTGTCCTACAAAACCTCTTGCTTTTTCAAGCCGGTTAAATTAATTTATAATATTGAAACAAAGCCTCACTTGACCGTGCATAATGAAAAAAAGCGCAAAAAAAACAGAGACGATAGAAGGACTGAGGGGCAGCATAGACGCGATGGATTCGCGGATACTCGCGCTCCTCAACAAGAGAACCGGTTACGTTCTCAAGGTCGGCAAGGCCAAGTCGCTTGGGAGGCGGGACTATTACGCGCCCGAAAGGGAGAGGGCTATCGTTGCCCGGCTTACCTCTCTTAACAAGGGGCCTTTTCCGAACGACGCCTTGAAGAGCGTGTACCGCGAGATAATGAGCGCGTCGCTTTCCCTTGAAAAGCCGCTGAGGGTGGCCTTTTTGGGGCCACAGGCTACTTTTACGCATGAGGCCGCCATGCGCCAGTTCGGCTCATCCGGCGAATTTATAGCAAAGCAGGAGATAGAGGACGTCTTTGACGACGTTGAAAAGGGCAGGGCCGACTTCGGCGTCGTGCCCATCGAAAACACCATCGAAGGCGTTGTTACGCATACGCTCGACATGCTCGTTACCTCCCAGCTCAAGATAAGCGCGGAGGTAATGCTTCCGATAACCCTTGCGCTTATGAACAAGACCGGCTCCCTTTCCGGCATAACGCGGGTAAGCTCCATGCCTCACGCCATTGCCCAGTGCAGGGGCTGGCTCAAGAACAATCTGAGCGACGTGGAGATAATGAACGCGCCGTCAACGGCAAGCGGCGCCCAGATGGCCGCGCTCGACCCGTCCATCGCGGCGGTGGCGAGCCAGTCTGCGGCAGTTCTCTATGACCTCAAGATAATCGCTGACCACATAGAGGACAACGCCAACGGCTTCACGCGCTTTCTCGTCATAGGCTCTAAAACGGCAAAGAGGACAGGCTCTGACAAGACCTCTGTCATGTTCGCCATAAAGGACGCGCCGGGCGCGCTCTACTCCATATTGAAGCCGTTTGCCGAGAAGAACATAAACCTTACCAAGATAGAGTCAAGGCCCATGAAGACAAAGGCGTGGGAGTATCTGTTCTTCGTTGACCTTGACGGTCATATAAGCGACAGGCGCGTAAAGGCCGCGGTTGAGGAGCTTGAAGGATCGTGCTTATTCCTCAAGGTTTTAGGCTCCTATCCGCGCTCAGGACAAGGATGATTGCAATGGAAAAGAGATTCAACGTTCCCGTGTCAGAGGCAATAGCCACACTTCTCCCTTATCCGCCGGGCAAGCCCATAGAGGAGCTTGAGAGGGAGCTTGGCATAAAGGGTTCCATTAAACTTGCGAGCAACGAAAATCCGCTCGGCCCGTCGCCAAAGGCCGTAAAGGCCGTTCAAGCGGCTCTTGAGAACATCCATAGGTATCCTGACGGCTCATGCCATTATCTGAGGGAGGCGCTTGCCGCGCATCTGTCAATGCCGACGGCCTCAATCATCCTTGGCAACGGGTCCAACGAGATAATTGAGCTTTTGATACGCGCATATCTCAAAATGGGGGACGAGGTTGTGATGGCTGATCCGTCCTTTGCGGTCTATCCGATAGTTGTCAAGGCAGCGGGCGCAAAGGCGGTTAGCACGCCTTTGAAGGGATTTCGACATGACCTTCCGAAAATGGCCGGACTTATAACGGACAGGACGCGCATCGTCTTTATCGCAAATCCGAATAACCCGACGGGCACAACGGTAAGCGAGGCGGAACTGAAAAGCTTCATGCAGGGCGTGCCGGAAGACGTAATCGTTTGCGTTGACGAGGCGTACTTCGAGTTTGTCAGGACAAAGGGGTTTCCGGCAACGCTTGATTATATAAATGAAGGCAAGAACGTCTTGCTTTTAAGGACTTTTTCAAAGGTATACGGACTTGCCGGTTTGAGGGTGGGTTATGGCGTAGGAAGACCTGAGATGATAGACTACATGAACAGGGTAAGGCAGCCCTTTAACGTAAACTCTCTGGCGCAGGCCGCGGCAAAGGCGGCGCTTGACGACGCGGAGCATCTTAAAAACACGATTGAAAATAACGTCATTGGGCTTGACTATCTCTTCAAAGAGCTTGGCGCAATGGGGCTTGAATGCGTGCCCACTGAGGCCAACTTCTTTCTCGTAAAGGTCGTAGGCGGCAAGGGCGTATATGAAGCGTTGCTTCGTAAGGGCGTGATAGTAAGACCAATGGCAAGCTACAACATGCCTGATTATATCCGCGTATCAGTTGGTTTGCCGCAGGAGAACAAGCGGTTTGTCGCTTCGCTTAAAGACCTGTTGAACACGAGTCAAGGAACGGAGGTATTATGATTATAGTCTTGAAAAAAGGGGCCACTGAGTTAGAGATTGAGCACGTGGCCGAGAGAATAAAGTCATTAGGGCTTGCCGTGCACATCTCCAAGGGCAAGGAACGCACCATAATGGGCGCGATAGGGGACGAGGAAAAACTCTCTGCCCTGCCGCTTGAGGCGATACCGGGCGTTGAAAGCGTGATGCCCATCTTGAAGCCCTATAAACTCGTAAGCAGGGAGTTTAAGGAGGAGGCGAGCGTCGTTGACGTAAACGGCGTAAGGTTTGGCGAGAACGAGGTGGTAGTCATAGCCGGGCCTTGCAGCGTAGAGAACAGGGACTCCATAGTTGACGCCGCAAAGAAGGTCAAGGCCGCAGGGGCAAAGGTGCTTCGCGGCGGGGCAT
>JBBTCG010000121.1:0-18211 GCA_038043305.1 Deltaproteobacteria bacterium
GGCGTTCAGTGGGGGGTGGCGGCTGGCACAACACGAGGCACACCGGAGGGGGACAGATACTCATCTATGTTCGGCAGTTCATCCACCGCTCCGCCAAGCACGATGAGCAAGCCGGCGCTTGTTGGTTCAAGCGGCAAGATTTCCACTCAGCCCAACTACGCGGTAAGCCTTCCAGCATCAGGCACGGCCGGACCGCTTGGCGCGCTGGGTTTTTCATTCGGCAAGCTCACGGGCGACCCGCTGCTTCTTGACCTTCGCATATCAGCCGGAGAAAAGACCGGTCAGACCAAGGTGGTGTCGAGGCCGAGGATCACGACCTTGGATAATAAAGAGGCCAAGATATCGCAGGGTGATTCCGTGCCGTTCGAGACGGTATCATCTTCCGGCACGCAGACCGCATTTATTGATGCCACCCTTGACCTGATTGTTACGCCGCATATAACGCCTGACGGCAGCGTGAGCATGAAGATAAAAGCTACGAGGAACTCGATCGGTTCATTCAGGAGCGCGTCAGGCACGCCGAGCATCAGCAAGAAGGAGGCTACGACTGAAATAATCGTGAAGGACGGCGAGACCGCGGTAATCGGTGGCATAGTCGTGGGCGACAAGTCGGATAACGTCAGCGGCATACCCTATCTCCAAGATATCCCATTGCTTGGCTGGCTGTTCAAGAATAAATCCATTTCGGATAACCAGACCGAACTTTTGATATTCATAACGCCGACTATCGTAAAGCAAGAGGTTGATTTGGCGTTGAATTGACGGATTTGCACTGGAGATGCCTGCTAAAAGAAAAGCAAGCAGTGCTGGTTTTGATATAGAAAGTAAAACCCGGAGTCGTACATGGAACTACCGTTTTTCCCAAAGAAAAATAACACAGTAGCCTTTGACATCGGCTCAAACTCCATAAAGCTCATCCAGATGAGGCAGGTCAAAAAGGGATGGGAGCTTCTTAAGATGGGGTTTGCCGAGCTTCCGCCGGAGGCCATAGTGGACGGCTCCATCATAGACTCCATGACCGTTACGAATACCTTGAAGGAGCTTATAAAGGAGCATGGCATTAAACTCAAGGACACGGTGCTGTCCCTTACCGGCCATTCCGTCATTATAAAGAAGGTGAGTTTCCCGGCCATGACAGAGGACGAGTTGGCCGAGTCCATACAGTGGGAGGCCGAGCAGTACATACCGTTCCCCATAACCGACGTGAATATTGACTTTCAGATACTTGGGGCCGACGCGGAGGGCAAGGGGCAGATGGACGTCATGCTCGTTGCGGTCAAGAAGGACGTCATAAACGACTACACCAACGTGATAAAAGAGGCCGGGCTTAATCCGGTCGTCGTGGACGTGGACTCATTCGCACTTGAGAACATGATGGATATAAACTATCCGGTTACGCCCGGCGAGAACGTCGCCATCGTCAACATCGGCGCCAGCATAACAAGCATAAGCGTAATAGCGGGAGGCTTTACCACCTTTACGCGCTCCATTCCCATGGGCGGCAATCAATTTACCGAGGAGATACAGCGGCAGCTCAACGTAAGCTTCAAGGACGCGGAGGATATGAAGACGGGCAGGAAGGAGCCTAGTCAGGAAGGCCAGGCTCTCATCCAAGCCATAGAGTCCGTGGCAACGAACATGGTCTTTGAGGTCAAAAGGTCTCTTGATTTTTTCATCGGCGGAGCGCAGGGCGCGGATATAAGCAGGATATATCTGTGCGGCGGGGCGTCCAAGGCTGCAAGACTCGTTGAGATCATGCAGGAGAAGACCGCATTGCCGGTGGAGATAGCAGACCCGTTCAAGAACCTTGTCGTCGGCAAGTCGTTTGACGCCGAGAAGCTCAAACAGTCCGCTCCGTTCTTCTGCGTGGCCGTCGGCCTTGCGACAAGGAAGTTCGTGGACAGATGATCCGCCAAAATTTGAGTCCGCGTAAAGCGCCGGATGAACAATGAACTGAAGGCTGCCTGAAAACTAATCGGACGGCATGCCGCATGGAGTGGGCATGTATATGACCGGCGCCCCTGCCGTACGTCCTTTTATTGCGTTTATCCTTTGCGGCTTGGCATTAATAAGCGGCTGCGCCGCGACGGGAGAACATGGGTCAGGCGCGGCAGACGGCGCAATGCCCGTTGAGGAAAAAACGGCTGACAAGGCCGCAGCCGAGGCAAGTATCTCAATTGAGCGCATCAGCGTGACGGGCAACGAGGACAGTGTTGAAATAGTTACTGCCAGCTATGTCAGGTACACCGCTTTCAAGCTGACAGACCCTCCATGCTTAGTGTTGGACATCCCCGGCGCATCCATATAGCGGGAATCGCGTCTCCCATAGTTGTGAATAATGCGCACCTAAAAGAGATATTGGCGTTCTCGCTACTTAATCAGTAGGTAGCAGTCTAATTCGAGGCGCGCCCGCAAGGGGTGTTTTTTTTTAACGTTTGCCGTTTTTTGTGGTAGAGTGCCCAGCCTTAGGCACGGGAGGGTTGTTAAGGGATGCTCCGTTATCTTACATCAGGAGAATCGCACGGCCCGGAGTTGACCGCTCTGATTGACGGCGTGCCTGCAGGGCTTGAGTTGACATCAGGCCGGATAGACTCTGACTTGAAGAGGCGGCAAGGCGGTTACGGGCGCGGTCAGAGGATGAAGATAGAGAGCGACCGCGTCCGGATCAGCTCAGGCGTAAGACAAGGGCTTACCCTCGGCTCTCCTATATGCCTCGTAATATCCAACCGCGACTGGGAAAACTGGACCCCTATCATGTGCGCGGATGCGGGAGCCGTAACGGGAGATGCGCGGATGGTAACAAGGCCAAGGCCCGGCCACGCCGATCTTGCGGGAGGATTGAAGTACGCACACAGGGACTTGAGAAATATACTTGAGCGCTCCAGCGCGAGGGAGACCGCAGGCCGCGTGGCAGCCGGGGCAGTTGCAAAGGCGCTGCTTGAGAGGTTCGGGATACGGGTCATGAGCTGGGTCGTGGCCATTGGAGGCGTTGAAAGCCGCCCGAAAAAGTCCCAAAGGCCGGAAGCCCTTTTTAAGGCCGCAGAGGCCTCAGCAGTGCGTTGCCCTGACAATAAGGCGTCGGACGCGATGATGCGCGCAATTGACCGCGCAAAGGCCGACGGCGACAGTCTTGGCGGCATAGTCGAGGTGGCTGCCACGGGCGTCCCTCCAGGTCTTGGAAGCCACGTACAGTGGGACTCAAAACTCGATGCAAGGCTTGCGAAGAGTCTTATGAGCATACAGGCGATAAAAGGTGTAGAGGCCGGTCTTGGATTCAAGGCCGCATCCCTTCCGGGTTCAAAGGTTCATGACGAGATTTTTTATTTGAAGGGGGGAAGCGCGGCGGGCGTGAAAGGTGTTTACTGGCCGAATGTGCCTCGTTTTTTCAGACGGACGAATAACGCGGGCGGCATAGAGGGCGGCATGTCTAACGGTGAGCCTATAGTGTTCAGGGTTGCCATGAAGCCGATACCCACGCTTTACAAGCCGCTCCGTTCAGTGGACATAGAGACGAAAAAACCATTCAAGGCGAGCGTGGAGCGTTCCGACGTGTGCGCTGTGCCGGCCGCTGGCGTTGTCGCCGAGGCCGTAATGGCCTTTGAGCTTGCAACGGCATTCCTTGAGAAGTTCGGCTCGGATTCGATTGTCGAGCTTGAGCGTAATTACACAGGGTATTTGAAACAGATAGCCGGGTATTAAAGGCCGTGACCGTGAACAGTGACCGTGAAAGACGAAAGGCATTGAACGTCGTGCTCACCGGCTTCATGGGCGCAGGGAAGACAGCGGTCGGCAGGGCGCTTGCAACCGCGCTCGGACTTAGGTTTCTTGACACCGACGTGGTTATCGAGACTGAGTCCGGCCTGACGATAAAGGATATATTCGCGCAGAGCGGCGAGGAGCGGTTCAGGGGTCTTGAGTCGGACATCATAGAGCGGCTCTCAGGGAGAGGCTTCGGAAACGGTCTTGTAGTATCTGTCGGCGGCGGCGCTGTCATAAGGGATGTCAACAGGAAAAGGCTCAGGGGCTTTGGATATATGGTCTGCTTGTCAGCCTCGGTTGACGAGATATTGAGAAGGGTCGGGTCGAAAAAGGGTCGTCCTTTGCTTTCTCAATCCGAGGCAAACCCAAGAGAGGCCATCGAGACCTTATTGAAGGAGCGGGAGGCCGCTTATCAGGACTGCGACGTTTGCATAGATACAACGTCCTTAACGGTTAAGGACGTTGTTGAGCGGATAAGGGTTTTTTTAGAGGCTGCCTGATTCAATTCATGCCAAAGATTATTGTTCAACTTGAAGACCGCAGTTACCCGATAGTCATTGAAAGCGGCTTGCTTAATGCCGTTGGGACGCGCCTTGCATCTCTCGGCTTTGTTGGTCAGGCCGTCGTTGTAACGAACTCAGTTGTCAACGATTTGTACGGCAAAAGGGTCATGGCAAGCCTTAAACGGGCAGGGTTCTCTCCTTTTATCATCACATTGCCGGACGGCGAGAGGCACAAAAATCTCAAGACGGTTTCAACTGTATATGACGCGCTCGTCAAACATCGTGTGGAGCGCACAACGCCGGTCATCGCCCTTGGCGGCGGGGTAATAGGCGACATGGCCGGTTTTGCTGCGGCGACCTATCTCAGGGGCGTGCCTTATATACAGGTTCCTACGACGCTTCTGTCGCAGGTTGACAGCTCGGTGGGCGGCAAAACCGGGGTAAACCATCCGGACGGCAAGAATCTCATAGGCGCATTTTATCAGCCAATGGCCGTGTTCATTGACCCTGAGACGCTAAATACGTTGAGCGAGCGCGAGTTCAAGGCAGGACTTGCAGAGGTGATTAAATACGGCGTTATATGCGATGAGAGGTTCTTCTGCTTTCTGGAAAAGAACGCGAAGGCGCTTACTCGACGCGGCGCAGTCCTTATAAAGGCCATAAAGAGGTCATGCGAGATAAAGGCGGCTGTCGTAGCCTCTGACGAAAGTGAGTCCGGGCTTAGGGCGATATTGAACTTCGGGCATACCTTTGGCCATGCCATCGAGGCAACGGCCGGTTATGGCAAGGTAAAGCACGGCGAGGCGGTTTCAATAGGCATGCTGCTTGCCGCGAGGTTTTCCTTACAACTCGGTCTCTCCAGCGCTGATGTGTCCGGCAGGCTTGAAAAACTCCTTTTAGCGCTTGGCATGAAGACGCGCATGCCGCCTCTTCCCGTTCCGGCGCTCATGCGGGCAATGACCCTTGATAAGAAGGTGAAAGCTGGACGTTTGCGGTTCGTGCTTCTCCGGGGCATCGGCAGGGTTGATGTGATGCAGGTTGAGGCTGAGGATGTCGAGGCTCTCTTGCGCGCCGAAGTTCAGGCAGGATGCGTTAAATACCGTGACCCGTGACCGTGAAAGGACTCAACCCCCTAAATCCCCCTTATCAGGGGGACTTCTACGGTTCACGGTTACGGTCAACGGTCTTTTATCCTTGACTTGCCGCCTTTTCTTTAATAAGTTGAATGTGAAATTGAACGGCGTCCATGTTGCTTGGCGCGGAATAAAGAGGCGAAATGTCAGGCGTAGCGGTAAAGGCCGGGGACGACATGTATTTCACGGAATCAATGGCCCATGTGCTTCAGCAACAGGGGCATTACGAGGACGCGCTTACCATTTACAAGATACTTGCGGATACCTCGCCTGAGAACGAGACGTTTCGCGTCAAGGTAATCTGGTTAAAGACGCTTGCCCAGCGGGGACGGGCTAAGCGGGAAAACAGGTAATCGTTTGGAAGGGGCGGTGCAATCATGTCATTCCAGAGCATACTCAAGGAACTTGTAGAAACCGGCAACAACGGTCTTGCCTCGGCCATAATGGGCTTTGACGGGCTGCCTGTGGCCAAGCACGCCGCGCAGGGCGTTGACTGCGACGTTGAGACGATAGGCGTCGAGTACGGGAAGGTGCTTGATGAGATAAAAAACGCATCCGCGATACTTAAACTCGGCGAGGTCGAGGAGGTCGTTGTCAGTACCCTCGGGGTGGACGTCCTGATGCGCGTCATTAATTCAGAGTATTTTCTCGCCTTTGCAATCGGGCAAAAGGCCAATGCAGGGAAGGCAAGATTCCTGTTGAGAAAGGCCGTATCCAGGGCAAGGGATGAGCTTCAAGCCTGAAGACCGCCGCGTATCCTCGCGGGCAAGGATCGCAAGGGCGCGCGCCGACATGGCAAAGGCCAAGCTTGACGCACTCCTTGTAACGGACATAAAGAACATACGCTACCTTACCGGGTTCACCGGGTCGAGCGCGTATCTCGTTTTAACCGCCTCTCGCGCCTACTTTCTTACCGATTCGAGATATGCACTCAGCGCTGAGACCGAGGTTAAAGGTCTTGACGTAAGGATATGCGGTAAGGCGATAGAAGAGGCCGCCGGGATATTAATGGGCGGGCGGGGCAACGATAGAATAGGATTCGAGCCGGACAACCTGACTTATGACGCTTATCTGAGATTCAAAAAGGCGCTCCGCGATAAAAGATTCAAACCCTCAGTCAACATAATAAAGGCCGCGAGGGCCGTAAAAGACCGCCTTGAGACAGTGGCCATAAGCGATTCGATCAGGGTGCTTGACGCTGGTTTTGAAGCCGCCAGAGGTCTGATTGCGCCGGGCATAAAAGAAACGGACGCGGCCTTTGCCATAGAGGCTGTGTTCAGGAAGGCCGGAGCGACGCGCCCTGCCTTTGATACCATAATCGCATCCGGCCCGCGTTCAGCCCTGCCGCACGGCAAGGCCGGGGACAAGAAGATGCGAAAGCACGAGCTTGTAGTTGTTGACATGGGGGTTCAGCTTAACGGCTACAACTCCGATGAAACGAGGACATACTGCCTTGGCAGACCCACAAGGCGTCAAAAAAATATCTATGACACCGTAGCCGTTGCTCAGGAGCTTGCCATCAAGGCGATAAGGCCGGGTGTGGCGGCAAAGGACGTTGACACAGCGGCGCGCGCTCACATAACCAACGCCGGATACGGCAAATACTTCGGACACGGCACCGGACACGGGGTCGGTCTCGACGTGCATGAGCGTCCGGTGTTGAGTCCATATAGCAAGGACGTCCTGACCCAAGGCATGGTGGTTACGGTTGAACCCGGAATATACATACCGGGCTGGGGCGGGGTGCGTATAGAGGACATGGTGCTTGTTACGGACACCGGCTTTGAGGTGCTTACCAGCGCTTCGAAAGGGCTGGAGATTTTGTAGCAGGCCTGTAAACGATTGAAAAAGAGGTATACCCGGATGGATATCAAGGATTTGAAGGCATTATATAAGTTTATAAAGGATACGGACATCACGGAGATAGAGCTTGACGACTTCGACGGCAAGGGCAAGGTCAAGCTCAAGAGGGGGCAGGGCGTGCAAACAGCCGTAGCGCACGCGCCTCAGCATATTGCCGCTAGCGCTTCTCAGCCAAGGGAGGAAAAGCCGGTCGCAGAGGCCGCGCCTCTCAAGCCGGACAACATTAAGATAGTCACCTCTCCGATGGTGGGAACGTTCTACAGGTCGTCTTCTCCTGAGGCGCATCCGTTCGTTGAGATCGGGAGCGTGGTCAAGAGCGGGGCGCCGCTTTGTATCATCGAGGCTATGAAACTGATGAACGAGGTGGAGAGCGAGCTTGGCTGAAGGATAGTGTCAATACTCGTAGAGAACGGCCAACCCGTGGAATACGGAGAGCCGCTGTTTCATATAGAGACGTAAGAAGACCGTGAACCGTGACCGTGAACCGTGTTAAAGAGAAATCCTTTACGGTCACGGTTCACGGTCACGGACACGGTCTTAAAGGACAAAATGTTCAACAAGATACTGATAGCAAACAGGGGCGAGATAGCCGTGCGGATAATACGCGCATGCAAGGAGATGGGCATCCGCACCCTTGCCGTGTACTCTCAGGCCGACAAGGACGCGCTCCATACGCGGCTTGCGGACGGCGCCATCTGCATAGGCCCGGCTAAAAGCGCTGACAGCTACTTAAACATCACCTCCCTTATAAGCTCGATGGAGGTGGCCGACGCCGAGGCCGTGCATCCGGGGTACGGATTTCTGGCCGAGAACGCCGGGTTTGCCGAGGCATGCGAGAAGTGCGGGATAAAGTTTATCGGCCCTACGTCGGCCACCATGAGGCTCATGGGCAACAAGGTTCAGGCGAAAAAGATGGCGGAGAGCCTCAAGGTGCCGGTGCTGGCGTGGAGCGAACGCGGCATCTCCGACGAGAAAGACGCCCTTGAGGTATCGAAGAGGATTGGCTTTCCGGTGCTTATAAAGGCCGCCTCAGGCGGAGGAGGCCGGGGCATGAAGCTCGTGCACACGCAGGCCAGCCTTGCAAGCGCCTTTAACATGGCGAGGATGGAGGCGCTTTCAGCCTTCGGCGACGGGGAGGTGTTCATCGAGCGGTTTTGCGAGCTGCCGAGGCACATCGAGATACAGATTGCCGCTGACGAGCATGGAAATATCATCCACCTCGGGGAGCGGGAATGTTCCATACAGAGAAGACACCAGAAGATACTTGAGGAGTCTCCGTCGGCGCAGGTGGATGCGCGCCTGAGGCACAAGATGGGCGAGGCCGCCGTAAAGCTGGCCAAGGGCATAGGCTATACGAATATCGGCACAGTGGAGTTCTTACTTGATAAGAATAAGGACTTCTACTTCATGGAGATGAACACGCGGGTGCAGGTTGAGCACCCGGTAACGGAGCTTGTTACCGGCGTTGACCTTGTAAAGGAGCAGATAAAGATCGCAATGGGGCAAAAGCTCAGTCTGAGGCAAAAGGACGTGAAGATGAACGGGCACAGCATCGAGTGCCGGATAAACGCGGAAGACCCCAAGACCTTTCAGCCGTGCCCCGGAAAGATAACCGAGCTTGTCGTACCCGGCGGACCCGGCGTGCGGGTGGACAGCGCCATATACTGCGGCTATAACGTGCCGCCGTATTATGATAACCTGCTTGCAAAGCTCATCGTTCATGCCGAGACGCGGCCCGAGGCCATAGCAAGGATGACAAGGGCGCTTGAGGAGTTTCAGATAGGCGGCATAAAGACCAATATCCCGTTGCACCTCAAGATAATGAAAGACCATGACTTCATTGCAGGCAAGACGGATATTGATTTTCTCTCCAGATTCACGTAAAATATTCTAAAGGCCGTGTACGTGACCGTTGACCGTGACCGTAAAAGAATTTGTTTTACACGTTCTATGGTCTTTATCTTTTCACGGTCACGGTCACGGTTAACGGTCACGGTACTTATGCACAACTGGAGGCTGATCGTTGACCCGCCGCTTGACGCACGGCTCAACATGGCAATTGACGAGGCCATGTTAATGACTGCGGATTCAGGCTTGGCCGGGGCGCCGACGCTGCGATTGTACGAGTGGCGTGAGGCGGCCGTTTCCATCGGGTATCGTCAGAGTTCATCCTCCTTTTCCGCTGCCGGTCTGCCGGTGGTGAGGCGTATAACCGGCGGCAGGGCCGTGCTTCACGGGACAGACCTTACATACTCCCTTGTCCTCGATTCCATCCATCCGCTTTTCTCTCAGGGCATACTTGGCGCGTATAAGGCGGTAAGCCGATCTATCGTTGGCGCATTGAAAGGGCGCGGCATTGACGCTGATTTTGCGCGTCCCGGATCCATGTCCGATGAACGTTCCGAGGCTTGTTTTTACACGCCGTCAAGGCAGGAGGTGCTTGTCAAAGGCAAGAAGATCGCCGGAAGCGCTCAGAGGCGGCTTAAGAACGCCCTTCTCCTGCACGGTTCCATAATGCTGTCAATTGACCCTTCGCTCCTCCGGCGGGTATTTCATGACGATTCGGATGGTCTTATGAGCAGGATGACATGGCTTGGGGCGCACAAGGTGATGAGCGCCGGGGATTTGAAGGCAGCGCTTGTTAAGAGTTTTTCCGAGGGATTGGACGCGGCCTTTACGGAGCGTGGTCTTGATTACAATGAGTCCGTCGCCGTGGAAAGGGCGATGAACCACAATGCCGTTTTAACGGGCACACGGGTTTAATAAGCTATGGCGTTGAAGGATAAAATATTGGAGCGGGCGCAACTCGCCCTCCAGAAGGGCAACCTGGACAAGGCCGCGCTCGAGTACAAGGCCGCCTTTGACCTTGACCCCAAGGACGTAATGCTGCGTCTGAAGATAGGCGACATATACGTCAAGATCGGCAAAAAGACCGAGGCCGTTGCCGAGTATAAGGAGGTTGCCAAGTCCTACAGCCAGAAGGGCTTTTACCTGAAGTCCATCGCCGTTTACAAACAGATACTCAAGTTGGAGGAGTTCAACTACGAGGTTCACTACAAGCTGGCCGAGCTGTACGCGAAGCAGAGGCTCATATCCGACGCCATCAGCGAGTACAGCATCCTTGTAAACAGCTTTGAGAAAAAGGGCAAGACTGGCGAGGTCATGCAGCTCCTGAAGGAGATGCTTGACATAGACCCGGAAAACATCGGCGTAAGGCTCAAACTTGCGGAACTTTACCAGAAACTTTCCTTTGACAAGGATGCGCTTGCAGAGTACGGCCGGATATTTGCGAAGTACATGGCCTTAGACAAGTTGGACAAGGCTGAAAAGCTTTATACGGTTCTTTTAAGCGCTAATCCAAAAGAGGCGGCGCTGCTTAAAGGGCTTGCCGAGTTGTATAAGAAAAAGGGCGATGCCGCTAAGTTCCTCAAGTACTCCAAGGAGCTTTTCAACGTATACATCGCCCGCGCCAGTGCTGATGGTGTAGACGGTGTAGACGGCGCAAAGGCCGTGTGCGAGATGATATTGGAGGTCGCTCCGCAGGACGCGGAAAGTTTGAACTACCTTGGCAGAAAGCCAAGCGCCCCCGTTCAGTATGAGGAAGTCATAGGGCATGGAGCAGGAGGGGCCGAGCCGCTCATCGAGTTCCCGTCCATTGACGTATCTTCAGGGATCAAGGCCGGTCAGGCGCATGAGGAAAAGGAGGAGCCTCTTATCTCATGGCCTAGCGAGGCGCTGGGCGGGGAGATGCAGGGGACGCGCTCCATTGAGGCTCCTCTTATCTCCATTGACGAACAGGTGGAGGCGGCCCCAGGGGCCGACGAGGGGGAGTTGGAGATAGAAGTCGAGTTGCCCGACGTTGTTGACGAAGCAGGGAGAACAGCCGACATGGAAGCGGAGGGAGAGATAGAGATTGAATTTGAGTTAGGCGCTGAGACGGGGTCCGCACCAGAGCCTCTGAGCGCTCAGGCGGATGTTGATGCGCTTTTCAAGGAGGCGGTTGCCTCCGTATCAGGCGTAGAGGCCGAGTCCAAGGAGACGGAGATAGAAGCCCCTGAGCCGGTCGTTGCTCAGGATAACGTTGACGAGTTTTTTAAGGAAGCGGTTGAAGGGGCTGCAAGCGAGGAGATGCCGGTCGTCGAGATCGAGGCAACAGAAGGGCAGACTGCTGACTTCGGCCTGGCGGATGAACTACCCTTTGCCGTGGAAGGTGAGGAAGGGCAGCATCCATCCTCCGAGGCCGTCGTTGTATCGCATGAAGACCTTTCAAAGGCGATTATCGAGATGACGGAGGAGGCCCAGCCCGAGGAGCTTGACATTAAGGCCGAGACGATAGAGGAGGCGGCGCTTGACGTTGAGGCAGGGCAAGGGGATGAATACGTTGACCTTTCCGCTGAATTGGGTTTGGAAGAGTCGCGCAAGGGTTTTGCGCCGTCTTCGCGCCGGGACGCTGACCAGAGTGATGCGGCCGAGCGGATGAACGATGAGGACTATGAGACGCACTACAACCTCGGCATCGCGTACATGGAGATGGAGCTTACAGGCGAGGCCGTAAAGGAGTTCAAGATCGCATCAAGGGACCCGCGCATAGAGTTTGAGTGTTACACAAGGCTTGCGCTTTGCGCCCGCGGGCAAGGGAACCCTGAAGAGGCGATTATCTATTATACAAAGGGACTCAAGGTGCAGGGCAGGTCGGACGAGGAACGCATGGGCATGATGTACGAGCTTGCGCTCGCCTATGAGGCCGCCGACAAAACGGTAGAGGCCGGTAAATTGTTTTTCGCCATAAACAGCATAGACCCGGCCTATAGGGATACCGCAAAAAAGGTCAAGGAGTATATGGAAGTCCCTCAGACTATTCCTCTTGATGACGACAGGATAGAGGTCGAGTTTTTATGAAGCGTGTGAATGGGAAAGGCAGCGATAAAGCAAGAGGCCGGCTTTCGCCGGCCTCTTGCTTTATCGGGCGCGAGGAGGCGCATCGTCTGAGGTCCGACTACGTAATAAAGGCCGTCTATGCGCTTGCCTCACCCACCGGAGGCAGGGCATATCTCGTGGGCGGCATGGTGCTGGGCGCCTTTATCGGGGACGCGTCTTCAAACGACTATGACTTTGCCTTGGGATTGGAGCACGCCGTCGACGTTGCCGCGTTTGCAAATCGTCTGGCCCTGCGTCTTAACGGCAGCCCGTTCGTGCTTGACAAGACCGAGCCGTCCTACAGGGTCGTCTTCATGAACAACGGCGCGCAGAGCAACGCGGACATATCCCGCGTGAAGGGCCGCGGGATAATTCAAGACTTGGGGATCCGTGATTTTACCGTGTGCGCGGCGGCGATAGACCTTCATGCGCTTTTTGAAGGGGAGGACGCAAAGGTTTTTTTGATTGACCCGCTCAAAGGCTGTGAGGACGCGGCGTCAAAGCTATTGAGAATGACAGGCTCTACGGTCTTTGACGACGATCCGTTAAGGAGCCTCCGTGCCGTAAGGCTTGCCGCGCGTTACGGATTTACCATTACCCAAGACACGCTCGAAGCCATGCGTCTTGCCGCAGGGGCGCTTGAGAAGGTGAGCGCGGAGCGGGTACGGGATGAGATGATACTTATGTTTGCGAATCCCGGCTCCGCATGGTGCATGAGGACGCTTCTTGACCTTGGGTTGGCGACGATGGTTTTTCCTGAGCTTGATGCGTGGGGCAAGCTCAAGGGCTACGACCTGACGGCTCATTCGCTTTCAGCGCTTGAGGAGGCCGAATTACTGCTTGAAGCGCCGATAGATGCCTTGGGTGCCTTGTTTGCCTTGTTCGGAAGGCATGCCCCTGAAGTCAGGAGGCATCTTGACGCCAAGATAGGCGTTGTTCCAATGGCCGCGCTGTTCAAGATTAGCGCTTTTTTCCATGACATCGGCAAGGCGTCATCGCTGACGCGGGAGAGCGGCGTTTTGCATTTCATCGGGCACGAGGCTCAAGGCGCGTCAATCGCAAGACCGATGCTCAGGCGTCTGAAACTGAGCCGGGCCGCGGCTCAGGCGGCTCTCAACATGATAAAAAATCATCATCGTGTCTTCTCTTTTGCCGCGCTGAATAAACCGTCGGAGCGCGCAAAGGCGCACCTGTTCAGGGCATGCGGTTCTGAGTTAATCGAGATGCTCTGCCTGTCCATCGCTGATGCGCGCGCAACAAGAAAGGGCAACGAGGACAATGAACTCTTAGCGGTCGTCAAGTCGCTGGCCGACTTTTATTTTGACGTCTATTCAAGAAAAAAGCCGAAACCCATAATGGACGGGTCTTTTGTAATGAAGACCTTCGGACTCAGGCAGGGAGTAATAATCGGCGAGATATTGAGAATGGTAAATGAGGAGGTCGAGGGAGGCTCAGTAAGGAACAAGAAAGAGGCGGTTCAATTCGTAAGGCGCGCTCTTTTGAACGGTAAGCCTAAAATATCGTAAACGTGATGCGTAGAAGTCCCCCTGATAAGGTGGAGTTAGGGGGTTGAATCTTTTTGACGCATCACGACCACGTATCACGGCCTTTAACGTCATTTATCTTGACAAACCAGCGTCCGACTGATTAAAATATAAACTCTGTTCAGCCCTGGGCGGCGTACCCAAGTGGTAAGGGAGCAGTCTGCAAAACTGCCATTCAGCGGTTCAAATCCGCTCGCCGCCTCCATTCATATAAAACCTGCTGATAGGCCTGAAGGATTGAACACGTATGGTTCCCCCTTTAAAAGTCTTCAGTTTTCAGCCTATCCTCCTTTTGCATTCTTATTGACAACAACCCCCTTTTCCTGTATATTTCCTACCCTACTAATAAAATCCAAGTACATCGCAAAGTTACCGGCATATGGAAGTTCAACCTATCTCAAGGAGGATGAGGCGTGGGAAAAAACGTAACGCAAAAGATCATAGACGCTCACCTTGTATCAGGAGAGGCCGCGCAGGGTAAGGAGGTCAACATCAGGATTGACCAGACCCTTACTCAGGACGCGACCGGCACGATGGCGTATCTGCAGTTCGAGGCAATGGGGGTGCCCAAGGTCAGGACAAAGCTCTCAGTGAGCTACGTTGACCACAATACCCTTCAGTACGGCGGCTTTGAGAACGCGGACGACCATAGATTCCTCCAGACGCTTGCGTCCAAGTACGGCATATACTTCTCGAAGCCGGGCAACGGCATCTGCCATCAGGTGCACCTTGAAAGGTTCGGCGTCCCGGGGCAGACGCTTCTTGGCTCAGACAGCCACACCCCTACCTGCGGCGGCATAGGCATGATAGCCATCGGCGCTGGCGGCCTTGACGTGGCCGTTGCAATGGGCGGAGGGGCGTTCTCTCTTAACTATCCCAAGGTTACGCTTGTAAACCTCAAGGGTAAGCTAAAGCCGTGGGTATCGGCAAAGGACGTGATACTTGAGCTGCTCCGAAGGATGACGGTCAAGGGCGGGGTAGGCAAGGTCATAGAGTACGGCGGGGACGGAGTAAAGCATCTGAGCGTGCCTGAGCGCGCCACCATAACCAACATGGGCGCGGAGCTTGGGGCGACCACGTCCGTGTTTCCGAGCGACGACGTTACAATAGAGTTTTTGAAGGCGCAGGGAAGGGCAAAGGACTGGTCTGAAATAGCCGCCGACGCCGGCGCGAAATACGATGAAGTGATTGACATAGACCTTGCAAAGGTTGAGCCGATGGTTGCGAAGCCGCACAGTCCGGACGCGGTATGCAAGGTCTCCGAGATAGAGGGCATGAAGGTTGATCAGGTCTGCGTGGGAAGCTGTACCAACTCGTCCTACAGGGACATGATGATAATCTCGGACGTGTTCAAGAAGGGCAAGCACAAGGTGCACCCTGAGGTGAGCATGACCGTGTCCCCGGGTTCCAAGCAGGTGCTCGACATGCTCGCGCTCAACAAGGGGCTTTCCAACCTCATAGAGTCCGGCGCGAGGATACTTGAGTCCGCCTGCGGCCCGTGCATCGGCAACGGTCAGTCGCCGTCGTCCGCCGGTGTATCGCTGAGGACGTTTAATAGAAATTTCGAGGGCAGGAGCGGCACAAAGGACGCGAAGGTATTTCTTTGCAGCCCGGAGACGGCCGCAGCCGCGGCCATATACGGCGTCGTTACGGACCCAAGAAAGCTCGGTAAATATCCTAAGATAAAGATGCCGGTAAAGTTTCTCGTTGACGACACAATGGTAGTTCCTCCGGCAAAGGACCCTTCAAAGGTTACGGTCGTTCGCGGACCTAACATCCAGCCGCTTCCCAAGCAGTCCGCGCTCGGCGACGGGCTCAAGGGCAAGCTCCTTATAAAGCTTGGCGACAATATCACGACTGATCATATAACCCCGGCAGGAACGTGGCTCAAGTACAGGAGCAACGTGCCAAAGTACTCTGAGTCGGTATTTTCAGCCATTGACGCGAAGTTTCATGAAAAGGCAAAGGCCGCTGGCGGCGGATTCGTAGTAGGCGGAGAGAACTACGGACAAGGCTCATCACGCGAACATGCCGCGCTTTGCCCCATGTACCTCGGCGTAAAGGCCATTATCGCCAAGAGCTTTGCAAGGATTCACAAGGACAACCTCGTGAACTTCGGCATACTGCCGCTTACGTTCGAGAATCCGGCGGACTACGACGTTATTGCCGACGGAGACGAACTGGAGATCGGCAATTTGAAGAATGGTCTTGCTACGGGCGCAACCCTTCTCCTCAGGGACGTTACAAAGGGCAAGGAGTTCAATCTCAAGCACGGGTATTCGCAGCGTCAGGTGGATACGCTCCTTGCGGGCGGGACGCTCAATTATACGACCGCTAAGGGTAAGTAACCAACAGGCGTTTGACTATAGCGTCGAAAACGGCCTCCCCGGTTGAGGGGAGGCCGTTTTTTTTCATGAACGGAACCTCGCCAAGAAAAGCCGCGCTGGAGAGCCTTTGTATCTCGCCGGCGTTATACCGGAGCGACATGTCGCGTTTATCCGGCCTTTGCGCGTTGTTCAGGATGAAGCCGCAAATCTTGAGCCTTGAACCTTGCGCCGCATGGATGGTAAGAAGGGTGTGGTTTATTGCGCCAAGCCTCGATGGCGCAACTATGATGACCGGAACTTTTAATTTCAGGGCGAGGTCAGCCATCGTATCCTTGCCAGTTGAGGAGAGGGGCGTAAAAAGCCCGCCCGCGCCCTCGACGAGCATGGAGGCGTGGACCTTCGCATGTGCCGTATACGCGACTTTTATTTTATTGAGGCTTATCTTTTTGCGACTCAGCCTTGTTGCCACGCTCGGCGCAACGGGCGCGGCGAACCTGTAGGGATTGACGACGTCAAGCGGACAAGGGCACCCTGCGGCCTTCTTGAGCGCGATGGCGTCTATTGGCATGAGCTTCCCAAGCTTCTTCGGGCAGCCGGTCTCAACCGGCTTCATTACGCCGACAGATACCCCGCGTCTTTTCATCGCTGAGGCAATGCCATTGGTTATGAAGGTCTTGCCAACGCCGGTGTCCGTGCCGGTAATGAAAAAAGATTGATTCACGTCTCCGTTACCTTCCTGATGCACTCGTTTATCACGCGGAGCATCCATTTTAACTCATTTGTCTTGATGGAAAGCGGCGGCATGACGACGATAACGTCGCCAAGCGGCCTTATGAATAGTCCGAGCCTCAGCGCCTCCATTGAGACGCGCTGCCCTAGCCTCATGTCCGCTGGATACGCCTTTTTTGTGCGCCTGTCCTCGACAAGCTCAATGGCCGCGACAAGTCCGGTCTGCCTTACGTCTCCGGCATGAGGCAGGGCGCGGGACTCTTCAAGGAGTTCCTTGAGAAGCGCAATCTTTGGCTTGATGGCCTTGAGCGTATCTTCCTTTTCAAAGATTCGCAGGTTTGCCAGCGCCGCTGCCGCGCCCAATGGATTGCCTGTGTAGGTGTGGCCGTGAAAGAGGGCATTGCAGCGCTCTCCGAGGAAGGCGTTGAATACGTTGTCGGTCGTAAGCGTCGCGGCAAGAGGAAGATACCCTCCGGTAAGCCCCTTTGCAAGGCAAAGCATGTCAGGGGTAACGTCTTCATGGTCGCATGCGAACATGCGGCCTGTCCTGCCGAATCCAGTTGCAACCTCGTCGGCTATCAGAAGGACGTTATATTTTTTCGTAAGCCGCCGAACCCCTTTCAGAAAACCGAATGGAGCAGCTATCATGCCTGATGCGCCTTCAAAGCCGGGCTCTATTATACAGGCCGCAGTTTTTTTGTGATGTCTGACGAGCAGCCTTTCAAAAACGTCAAGACACGCCAGCTTGCACTCAGGCCATCTTTTTTTTATGGGACACCTGTAGCAATACGGATACGGAGAGCGTATGGTCTTGAAAAGCAGGGGACGATACCGGGCCACGAACACGTCTATCTCTCCGACGCTCATGCCGCCGAGCGTGTCGCCGTGGTATGCGCCTGTAAAGGCCATGAACAGTCTTTTATCCTTTGCGCCGGAGAGTTGCCAATACTGAAGCGACATCTTGAGCCCGACCTCAACGGCGGTTGAGCCGTCGTCGGAGTAAAAAACACGGCCAAGTCCCTTGGGCGCGATCTGCACGAGTTTTTTTGCGAGCGCTATTGACGGGACGTTTGCAAGGCCGAGGAGCGTTGAGTGGCTGATTTTATCAAGCTGTGCCTTTATCGCCTCGTCAATCTCTTTTTTCCGGTGGCCGTGCAGGTTGGTCCAAAGGGAGGATACGCCGTCAAGGTATTTGTGCCCCTCTGTGTCAATGAGCCAGTTTCCTTTTCCGCGTTCAATGACCACGTTGTCCGAGACAAGCCAGTCCTTCATCTGCGTGAATGGATGCCAGACGAAACGCTTATCGTCGTTTATGAGCGTCTTTGTTCTTGGTTTCATATCAGTGTAAGCCTCGCGGGCAACACGAGTTTTTATCAGCCCGGCTGATTATTCCCTATTAAAGTTCTTTGGCTTACCTTTCTTTCAAGAAAGGTAAG